>CAYSPB010000111.1:0-7207 GCA_964432695.1 uncultured Nannocystaceae bacterium | reverse complement strand
ACACCTGGCCTTCTCCGCACGAGCCGATCTCCAGCGGGTCGCACTGCGGGATGCACAGCGTCAGGATCGCCTCACCGCTGATGATGCACTGGGCATTCGGGTCGGCACAGGTCGGGTCTTCGATGTCGCCTTCGCACAGCCCGACGCACTCGCCCTGCAGGGTGTCGGGGTCGACGCCCCAACACATCGTCCCGATGTCGCAGTTGTCCACGCCCGAGTTCGCCGCGCCTTCGACCGTGCAGGGGTCTCCGATGGTCGCGGGATTGGGCGCCACGGGAACACACCGCGTGACCGACCACCCCGCCTCGTTCTCGAAGCCCGCAGGCGTGCATTTCTCCCCGTCGGGGCAGTCCTGAACGAACTGGTCGCACCCGTCGAACGGCGGCTGCTGGTCGGGGTCGACGAAGTTGGACCCGGTCGAGGAGCTCTCGCCGGCCGTGCCCGAGTCGTCCCCCGGCCCGGCGGTCGTCACGGTCGAGCCCGGCGCCGGCCCCGAGTCAGCGGACGTGCTCGAGCCCGGCGCCGAACCGGAGCCCGGCGGCGTCGTCGGATCTGCCCCATCGCTGGCACTCGACGTCGAGTCCTCCGCAGCTCCGCTGGAGCCTTCGTCGACGCCCACCGCAGGACCGATACAACCGCCTGCAAGCGCAAGTGCGCCCGCAAATCCAAGCCAACAACGCATCGCCGAAGTCTACGCCGACGCCACGCTCAAAATCAAACAAAACAAACAAAGAAAACAACTACCCCTGCTGGCCGGGTGACGGTTGTCGAGCCCGTCGCCGCGACGCAGTCCCGCTCAGCGGCACGGGTCGAACGCGAGCAGGCTCGTCACGTAGCCGTCGCGCAGCACGAGCGCGTCGCCCCGGCCCGCGCGCGAGAGACGGCGACCGGCCAGCCCCGGCGCGGTTTGTGGCAGCGTCTCGAGAGACCAGAAGCCAGCGGCCGTTCCCCAGGCGACGCGGAGGGTCTCCCCGGACCCGACCAGGGCGTCGACATGGCCGTCCGCGTTGAAGTCCGCGACCCCGGCGAACGAGACGTCCGAAGCCAGCACCTCGCGCTGCATGTCCTCGACGGGACCGCCGGTCCAAATCTCGAGCGTGGTGCCCACCGTCACGAGAACGTCCAGCGCCGACGAGGTTCGTGGCTCCGTCGCACCAACGAAGCTGACCGCCCCGTTCGTCTCACCGGAACGATCGAAGACAGGCTGCACCGCCGAGACCACCTGGAGCCCATCCGCGGTCCACGCCAGCTCCCTCCCGCGGGTCTCCGACACGCAAATGCCGAGACACTCCGGCTGGGACACGGTCCACAGCTGCCCGGAGCGCCCAACGCCAATCCAAGAAAACTGGTCGAAGAACTCGACGCTCGTTCCCGACGGCAAGAACCCCCCTTGCCCGTCCCCTCGAAGACTCTCGTCGAAGCCGTGCCGTCGCCATCCTACGAGGCGATGAGGCAGTCGATGTCGCCGTCGAGGTCGGAGTCCCCAAGGCCTTCGGTTACCCGGCCGGGCGCATTGAAGGCAAGCAGCGTGGGCTCGAGAACGCCAGACCCGCCGCGCAGCCACGCGGTCCCGTCCGCCAGCTCGGAGCTCGACAGCAGCGCGTCGTCGTAGCCGTCCCCGTCCATGTCGCCGAACCCGACGGCCGCCGTCGGGCGTCGACCGTGACCCCCTCGAGCAGCACCTGCACCGGCTGCGTCATCGCCCCTCGCCCCGCTCGTGGACCCCGAGTCCCCTTCGGTCTGCGGCGTCGCCACGGTGGGTCCGCACGCCATCAGACCGCACGATGCGACGAGGCAACCCCGAATCGAGCGAAGAACCACATAACTAACATGACACCGGTCCCGTCCGGGCGCGAGCCCGGCACTCGGTCGATTTGCACCGACCCGGCCGGAGCGGTAACGCCGAACTGGAGGCTGCTCCCGCCATGGAACTCGACTTCGTCCTGATCTCGCGCGCCCAGTTCGCGCTGACGATCATGTTCCACTACCTCTTCCCGCCCCTGTCGATCGGCCTCGGCCTGTGCATGGTGGTGATGGAGGGGCTGTGGCTGCGAACCGGCGAGCGTCGCTACGAAGCGATGGCTCGGTTTTGGACCCGCATCTTCGCCGTGAACTTCGCGGTCGGCGTCGCGAGCGGCATCGTGATGGAGTTCCAGTTCGGCACGAACTGGTCGACCTACTCGCGCTTCGTCGGCGACGTGTTCGGCTCGGCCCTGGCCGCAGAGGGCATCTTCGCGTTCTTCTTGGAATCGGGCTTCTTGGCGGTGCTGGTGTTCGGCTGGGACCGCGTCGGCCGACGCATGCACTTCTTCGCGACCACGATGGTCTTCACCGGATCGGTCTTCAGCTCGGTGTGGATCGTCATCGCGAACTCGTGGCAGCACACGCCCGCCGGCCACGTGGTCGTGGCGCACGGCGACGGCATGCGGGCGGAGGTCGTCGACTTCTGGGCGATGATCTTCAATCCCAGCTCGATGCACCGGCTGGGCCACGTGCTGCTGGGCGCATTCATCCTCGGCGGCTTCTTCGTGATGAGCATCAGCGCCTGGTACCTGCTCAAGCATCGGCACGAGGACTTCGCCAAGCGCAGCTTCGTGATCGGCCTGGTCGTCGCCTCGCTGGCCTCGTGGGGTGAGCTCGTCTCGGGCCACGCCCAAGCGCAGATGGTGGCCGAGCACCAGCCGGCCAAGCTCGCGGCCTTCGAAGGTCACTTCAAAACCACGGACGAGCCCACCGGGCTGTGGCTGTTCGGTTGGCCCAACGAAGAGACACGAGAGGTCGAGTACGGAGTCGAGGTGCCCGGACTGCTCACCTTCTTGGTGCACAGCGACTTCGAAACGCCCATCCCCGGGCTCGACCAGACCCCGCCCGAGGACCGCCCGCCGGTGCTGGTGCCGTTTCTGACCTATCACGTGATGATCGGGCTGGGCACCGCGTTCATCGGGCTGACCTCGCTCGCGCTGTTCTTGCTGTGGCGCAAGAAGCTGTTCGAGCAGCGCTGGCTGCTGTGGGTGTTCGTCGGCGCGGTGATCGGTCCGTACATCGCCAACCAGGCCGGATGGATCGCGACCGAGGTCGGACGCCAGCCGTGGGTCGTCTACGGCCTGCTGCGGACCAAGGACGCGGTCTCGAAGGTGGTGCCGACTGACCAGCTCATCGGCTCGCTGGTCCTGTTCTCGTTCGCGTACACGGCCCTCTTCGCGCTGTGGGTCTTCGTGCTCAACGAGAAGATCAAGCACGGACCGAGCGAACTCAAGCCCGACACCACCGACCGCGTCGGGTTGATGGCGGCCGCGATCGGTGCGGGCCGAAGCAACGCGGCGCTGACCCGCGGGGAGGACGGCTGATGGACCTCAACCTCACCTGGTTCGTGCTGCTCGGCGTCCTGCTCACCGGCTACGCCATCCTCGACGGCTTCGACCTCGGCGTGGGCATCCTGCACCTGTTCGTCCGCGACGACCACGAGCGCCGCCTGGTGCTCAACAGCATCGGGCCGCTGTGGGACGGCAACGAGGTCTGGCTCGTCACCTTCGGCGGGGCGCTGTTCGCCGCCTTTCCCGACGCGTACGCCACGATCCTCTCGGGCTTCTATCTCCCGGTGATGTTCGTGCTGCTCGGGCTCATCGGGAGAGCCATCTCGCTCGAGTTCCGCAGCAAGAGCAAGAGCCCGCGATGGCGCAGCTACTGGGACGTGTCGTTCTTTGTGTCGAGCTTCACCGTCACGTTCGTCTTCGGCGTCGCGTTGGGCAACGTCGTCGAGGGCGTCCCGCTGGCCGCGGGCGGAGAGTTCGCCGGCACGCTCGGCGGCCTGGTCAATCCGTTCGCGCTGTGCGTCGGCGCGCTCGCGGTCGCCGGCGCCGCCATGCACGGCTCGATCTACCTGTACCTCAAGACCGAAGGGGACCTTCAGGCCAAGGTGCGCACGTGGATGCCGAAGACCTTTGCCGTGTTCGCCGTCCTCTACGTCGGCGTGTCGGCGCTGGCCATCGCCACGCTGCCCCACACGATCGCCAACTTCGAGCACGTTCCCGCCGCTTGGGTCATCGTCGCGCTCAACGTGCTCGCGGTTGCCAACATCCCGCGCGCAATCCATCAAAGCCGGCCCGGGTACGCGTTCGCGTCGAGCTGCTGCACGATTGCGGCGCTGGTGTTCTTGGCGATCATGGCGATGTACCCGAACCTGCTGCGCTCGAGCGTGGAGACGGCCAGCCTCACCATCTACAGTGCGGCCTCGAGCCCGGGCACGCTCGCTCGGATGGGCATCATTGCGCTGATCGGCCTACCGCTCGTCGCCACGTACACCGGCATCGTGTACTGGGTGTTCCGCGGCAAGGTCACGCTCGGCGAGAACGCGTACTGAGCCAGCGCTCTCTGAACGCGCCCTGTTCGAGGACTCGCGACGGGCAGGTTCCCGTTGGTGTGAAGGCGGCGAAACGGCCGCCGTGAGTCGAGCGCGGACTAGCGTTCCTCGAGCAGGCCCGCCAGCACCGCCGCGGGGATGTATGCCAACACCACCGCCGTCCGCCGCTCGACGTCGATGGCCAGATGCGCGACGTCGCCGGTCGAAACCGCAAACCGCATCGCGCCGCCCGCCACGAGGCGTCCCAGCACCGCGGTGATACAGGGGTTGTGGCCAACCGCCAGCACCCGTCCCGACGGACCTGCGCGCGTAGCCGCTTCGATCAGTGCCGTGATGGCGAGATCGGGTGGAGCACTCGGCACCAGCCGCGGCTCTGCCACGGCGTCGAGGTATGCTTCGCGAAGCACCCCGGAAGCCGTCTGCTGCGCACGGAGAAAAGGGCTGGCGATCGCGGCGGTCGGCATCAGGTTCGCAACCTTCAACAGGTGCCCTGCCCGCATTGCCATGCGCCGGCCTTCGGAGGTCAGGGCTCGTTGGGCGTCGCCTCCCTCGGCGAACTCCTCCGCCTGCCCGTGCCGCATCACGACGACCTCTGCCCGCCCGAACATGGGGAGAGGCTACCAGCCCGGCGCGGCCGCGCGAGTCGCTGGGCTCGCGGGCTGGCACCACCCCTGTGGTGTGGGCCGACGAGAAGACGGCCGCATTGCGATGGCGATGGAGCGAGCCGGGCCTCGCAGAGGCACCTGCATCGGTCGCGTCGTGATCGGAGCGGTTTGCGGTGAGACGCCAAACTCCGCCACGCGTTCGAGGACGCACTGAAAGTGGAGTGTGCCACACTGCCCGAGCGTGGCCTCGCTGTGGCAGCAGATCCTCGCCACCTCGGCTCTGGAGTGGTTCGGCACCGCGACGGGACTCGCCGGCGTGGCGCTCAGCATTCGCCAGCACCGCGCGGCGTGGCCGCTGTTCGTCGCCTGCTACGCCGCCTACGCCTGGCTCAGCACCGGCGCCGAGCTGTACGCCGCCGCGGGGATGAACGTGGTCTTCGTCGGGCTGTCGATTCAGGGCTGGCGCTCGTGGAACGACGAGGACACCGGCGCCCCCAGCCGAAGCACGACGGCGGGCCGACTCGCGGCGCTCGGGGTGTGGCTTGCGAGCTCGGCCACGGTCGCCGGCATCCTATACGCAGCCGGCAGCAGCACGTCACCCCTGCTCGATGCGAGCGCGACGTCGGCGGGCTTCGTGGCGCAGTGGCTGCTCACGCGCAAGCGCGTCGAGACATGGGCGTTCTGGCTGCCGTCCGACATGGCCTTCATGGTGCTGTACGGCCGCGCCGGGTACGGTCTCACCGTGGGCCTGTTCGGCGTGTTCACGGCGCTGGCGCTGCACGGCGCGTACACCTGGCGCAAGGCGCTGGAGCCCACGTGACCCGCATCGTCCTCATCGGCGCTGAATCGACCGGAAAGAGCACGCTGGCCGCCGCGCTGGTCGACGCCTTGGGGCTGCCGTGCACCGGCGAGTTCGTCCGCACGTACGTCGACGACCTGCAGCGCCCCCTGAACGCCGGCGACCTCGACCCGATCGCCCGCGGCCAGCTCGACGAAGAGGATCGCTTTCCCGCCGCCGGGCGAGTCCTGCACGACACCAACCTGCTCAGCACGCTCGTCTACGCGGCGTACTACTTCGACGCGCGGCAAGACTGGGTCGAGCAGGCGTTCGCCGTGCGTGACTATGCCGTATACCTGTTCTGCCAACCCGACATCCCGTGGGTCGCCGACCCCGGGCAGCGCGAGAGTCCGCAGGCTCGCGACGTGTTGCACCGTCGCTTTTCGGACGCGCTGTACCGTCGCGGCTTACCCACCGTGACCATTGCCGGCGACCCCGAGGAGCGGCTGCGGACCGCCCTCGACGCGATCGATGGCCTGACGTGACGACACCGCCACGGACGGAGCGAATGACAACGGGGCTGGTCGAGGTCCGCAGCAGCCACCTTCGGCGCCGTCGGCCATGCAGCCCGCGTAGCCGAGACCCGCAGCGGACTGGGCCCACGTCCCCGTCACCGGGTCGAAGCGCTGCATCGTGCTCGCATAGATCCAGACGAACCCGTCGACGTCGACCGTCATGCCGTAGCCACTCACGACCGGTGGCGTCCACACCTGCGACGTCATGTCGGTGATGTTGACCGTGACCAGCCGTCGACCGCTGAGCTGGCTGCCCCAGAAGCTGCCCTCGGAGTCGACCGCCGCGCCGCAGATCCCGTAGATGTCCGCATGCAGACCGTTGATGACGACCGAGTCGGGCACGGTGCCGTCGTCTCCGTCCATCAGCAGCACCTCCGCGTCGATGGTGGTGCCGTTGCGGCCCGCGGTCCACAGCAGCTCGTTCTCCCACTGACACGTCTCGTAGTTCCACTCGCCCTGCGCCCACGCGACCGGACGCTGGGTCGAGTAGCCAGACGGCGTGTGCCAAGCACGGCACTCTTCTTGATCCCACGGCAGCGCCGCATCCTTCATCAAGGTTTGAATGCCCGGCGTACCGTTGCTCTCCACGCAGTCGTCGATCGAGGCGTAGAACTTGGTGACGCCACCGCTTCGACTGGCCACCGCGACATTGCCCGACAGGCTGACCGACGTCCGCGACGGGCGCCCGGCCCCGTCGGGGCGCACTTGGAACCGGCCGACTTCGGTCACCGTCTCGGTGTCGATCTTCGAGATGGTGCCCTCGGTGCTGTTCGCAGCCCACAGGTACGAAAAGTCGGGGCCCTTGCGCATTCCACCGCCGCCGCCGGGTTCGCACTGCGTTTGCGGCGCGATGTCGGGCTGGATGCCGAGATCGAACTTGGGCACGCCC
>CAYSPB010000110.1:0-18933 GCA_964432695.1 uncultured Nannocystaceae bacterium | reverse complement strand
CTCGACGTGGGCTACGCCCGCAATATCGGCGTGCGCACCGACGACCTGCTCGTGTCGCCGCCCGACTACGGCGAGCAAGCCCTCGAAATCTGCGACATGCTCGTGCGCTCGGGCGCCGTCGATATCATCGTCGTCGACTCCGTCGCCGCGCTCACGCCCAAGGCCGAACTCGAAGGCGACATGGGCGACAGCCACGTCGGCCTTCAGGCGCGCCTGATGAGCCAGGCGCTGCGGAAGCTGACCGGTTCGATCAACCGCAGCCGCACCATCGTCATCTTCATCAACCAGCTCCGCATGAAGATCGGCGTGATGTTCGGCAGCCCGGAGACCACCACCGGTGGCAACGCGCTCAAGTTCTACGCATCGATGCGGCTCGACATTCGCCGCATCGGGGCGATCAAGACCGCCGATGCGGTCGTCGGCAACCGTACCCGCGTCAAGGTGGTGAAGAACAAGCTCGCGCCTCCGTTCCGGGAGGTGGAGTTCGACATCACCTACGGCGAAGGCGTCAGTCGCGAAGGCATGCTGATCGATCTCGGCGTTGCGGCGAACGTCGTCGACAAGGCGGGCGCATGGCTCTCGTACAAAGGCGAGCGCATCGGCCAAGGTCGTGAGAACGCGAAGAAGTTCCTCAAGGAGCACACCGAGATCGCCGAGCGCATCGAATCCGAGGTGCTCGACAAGAACGGGCTCAACCGTCAGGAGGCCAAGGAGGGTGGAGAACCCCCGGCTGCGTCTCCCGAGGAACTCAAGAAGCCGGTCAAAGAGACCAAGTCCCGCGGCGGCAGGGTCCGGGCTAGAGCGTAGCCGTCACCCGGACCGCGTCCAGAACCGGGGTCCGGGTGCCCGTCCCGCCGGGGATTCCGATCATGCGGACTGAGTACTGGAAGTAGCGGCCCGTCGAGTTCGAGAGCTCGAGGGTCTCCCCAGGCTCGGGGCTCACGTCGGTCCAGCCCTCTGTGGCGCTCCCGCCCGGCCCGGTCCAGGGCACGTCCTCGCAGTCGGGGGTCTCGCAGACCCGGGTGAGCACGCCGAGCAGCAAGCTGCCTCGCCGGTAGACGTCGCCGATCTCCTCGGGGCTGAGCGCTCGGCGGAAGATCGCGACCTCGTCGAGGTCGACGTCCGCAAAGAAGCCGTTGCCGAGCCGCCCGAGGGTGAACGGGGTGTTCGGCGGGAAGGAGAACCCCTTGCCATACGTCTCGGAGGTGCTCTGGACGAGGACGCCGTCGAACCACACTTCCAAGGTGGCGTCGTCGTGCCCGCGCTTGACCAGGGCTGCGTGTCGCCAGCCGCTGCCCACGATCGGCTGTGAGGGACAGAACACGCCGAGGCCGCCGCCGTTGGCATCGGCGGCCGTCCCCCCGAGAAAACCATCTGCGGTCTCGCCTCCACAGCTGGGGTGGGCCGGGTTGAAGCAGCCGAACCAGGCGTGGCTGGTCGGGCCGCCGGCTGCGTCTTCGATGCCCATGAACACGCGGTTGATGCCGACGCTGCCGCCCTTGTCGAAGCACGGCGTATCGGTGCGGAACCACATCGACCAGGTGAAGTCCGACGTGCCGAACTGCAGCGAGTCGGCGGCGTCGGGCGCGATGCGAACGTAGGCGTCGAAGTTCAACCCGATCGCCTCACCGATCTTCGGGTTCATCGGTCGCGTGGCGTTGGCGGTACCTTGCACGACGACGTCGTGCATGGCCGGGGACGTGTCGGGTAGGGCCGTGCCAGGGGTGATCAGATCCGACTGGGTGTTGAGGTGGAGCAGCAGTACGTTGCCGTCCATGTTTGCGTTGCCCTCGGCGTAGCCCTCTTCGGAGACGCCTCCATCGGGGAGCGGCTTCACGTAGGGGGCACGCGGCTGCCAGCTCAGCTGCGTCCAACTGGCGGTGTCGACGCCTGCGTCGAACACCCGAGAGAAGAACCAGATCGAGCTCTCCTCGGGCGGCAGACGCAGCCCGTCGTCATAGATCGCTCCGTTGAGCGTGCCTGCCTCGAAGTCCTCCGCGCTGTCGTCGATGAACTCGAGCGTCTCGTTCGCGCCCGTGGAGCTCTCGGGTGCCTCGGTCGGGTCCAGGCCCGTGCTGCTCGTCGTGGGGGCTGGCTCGGTCGTCAGTGACGTCACGGAGGTCGATGTCGTGCTCGTGCTCGTGCTCGCGGGCGTGGTGGACGGGCCCGTACTGCCTTCGCTCTCGACGACGCACTCGCCGGACAGAGACCCTGAAAGCGGAACGTAGCGCCGGCCGGACGGACAGGTGTCGTCCACCTGGCTGCAGAATCCGGTGACTTCGCACGTCCCACCGTCGGAGCACTGCTCGCTTCCTTCGCAGCGGAACTCGGCGGCAGTGCAGCCGGCCAGCCCGACGCTGAGCACCATTCCACTTGCCGGCCACAGCCTACGCACGCGATTGAGCGTATCAGCCTCGTTGCGCTCGAGGGCCGAACGCAATCGTCGGTCATTCGTCGAAGGCAAGCGCTAGCGCCTCGCGGATGGAAGCGGGTGCTCGCACTTTCAACCCCTTGGGCGTCTTGGGAGCCTTGCCGCTCGATGGCGCGATGATCGCTCGCTTGAAGCCCAGTCGCGCGGCTTCGGCCAGGCGCAGCTCGATGCGCGCCGCGTGGCGCAACTCGCCGGTAAGCCCGACTTCGCCGACCGCAACCAGGTCACTGGGCATGGCGATACGCCGATGGCTCGAGGCGATGGCGAGCATGACTGCCAAGTCCGATGCTGGCTCGAAGAGTCGTACGCCGCCGGTGACGTTCACGAAGACGTCTTGGTCGAGCACGAACTGCCCCCCGTGCCGGTCGAGCACGGCGAGCATCATCGCCAGGCGAGAGGGATCCACACCCACGCAGTTGCGCCGCGGCGTACCGCCGGGAGAGTTGGCGAGCAGCGCTTGCACCTCGAGCAGCAGCGGGCGGGCGCCCTGCATCGAGACCGTGATGCACGACCCGGGCGCATCGATGGGTCGCTGTGCCAAAAAGGCCTCGGACGGGTTGTGAATCTCGCGCAGACCCTCGGACGTCATCTCGAACACGCCCAGCTCGAGCGTGCTGCCAAAGCGGTTCTTCGAGGCGCGAAGCAATCGCGTCGCCCGGTCGTCGTCGCCCTCGAAGCCGAGCACGGTGTCGACCATGTGCTCGAGCAGCCGCGGACCGGCGAGCTGTCCGTCTTTGGTGATGTGTCCGACCACCACGACTGGAACGTCGTGTTGCTTCGCAAAGCTGATCAGCTGCGTCGACACGGCGCGGACCTGCCCGGTGTTGCCGGGCATGCCGTCGTTCTCGCTGCTGTAGACCGTCTGCACCGAGTCGACCACCAGCAGCTCGAGTTCTCCGGCGAGGCCGAGTTCGCGGGCGGACGCGAGAATCGTCTCCGTGCGCGTCTCGGCCTGCAGGAGCAGCCGGTTCGCCGAGGCGCCCAGCCTTCGGGCACGTCCGGCGATCTGCTGCAGCGATTCTTCGCCGCTGGCGTACAGGACCGAGCGGTCACCTTGCGCCAAGCGGGCGGCGACCTGCAGCAGCAGCGTGGACTTGCCGATGCCCGGTGCGCCCCCCAGAAGCACGACGGACCCTGGGACGAAGCCACCGCCGAGTACGCGGTCCACCTCCTGAAGTCCGGTCGTGATGCGCGGCGTTTCGTCACCAACGTCGGCGAGGGCCACCGCCGACGCCGTCGTGGCGCTGCTGGACAGGACGACGCGGCCAGGAGCTTCCGCTTCGTCCTGAACCTCCTCGATCGTGTTCCAAGAGCCGCACGAGGGGCATTTTCCGAACCAGCCCGACTGCGTGGTGTTGCACTCCGAACAGACCCAGCGAGACCGCGACTTCGCCATCGCGGGCCACTGTAGAGCGAGGGTCTCGTCGGTGCCAGCACCCCCTGCGCGTCACGGGCAGGGGAGGTGTCCCCGAGCTATTCCGCCGCGGGAGCTGCGGGCTCAGCTTGGCCTTTGGCGTCGGCACCGGGGAGCTCGGGCGAGCCCTTCGCTTCAGCGGCCTCGCCGGCGTTCGCCTCGGAGGCCTCTTCGCGCGGCTGCAGCGGCACGCGGCTGGGTGGCATGGCAGCGCCAGACGGTGCCGCTGCCTTCGCGCCCTCGAGTTTGGCTGCCTTGCCGCGGTGTCCCTTCTTATGGCCCTTGCCGCGGTGTCCTTTCTTGTGACCCTTCCGACCCTTGCCCGAATCACCGTGCTTGGGCCGCTCGAGCAGTCGGGTTGGCCCGTGCAGGGCGACGAGTTTGGCAAGACCCTCGCGCTGCTGCGTCGTCAGCTTGCCGTGCATCGCCTCGAGCACGCCCCGGGCGTGGGCATCGATGGCCGAGCGCTCCTCGAGTACGCGGGCAAACGCATCGTCGAGCGCGGCGGTATCGAGGTCGTCCTCTGCGTATTCGGCCGCGATGAGGGCGTAGGCCTCTTTGAGAGCGCGGCGGTTGGGCGTCGTCTGCTTGCGATGGTCTTTGACCATCGTCTTGAAGGAGCTGAGCTGAACCTCGGAGCAGTCGAGTTTTGCGCACATCTTGCCGACGCCGATGCCACCCTCGCCGCCCGAGGACGGGCGCTTGCCGTGCTTCTTCTTTTTGCTGCGCTTTTTCTTCTTGGTAGCGACCGTCGCCCCATCCTCTTCGGCTTCGTCGCCGCCGGAGTAGCCGAAGTACAGGACCACCGCGAGCAGTGCGCCGCCGATGATGAAGAGGGTGTTGCGCGATAAGCCAAACATGAGAACGCCCGACGTCCCCGGATAGCACATTTTCCTGGGGGGTCGGGCGTGGGCCCCCGTGCGCTGCACAGAGGGCGTTCGCGGCGGTTCGGCTAGAACTTGATGCCGATTTGCGCTTGGAGCGTCTGCACCGCGCGGGCGTCTTCGCGTCCGCCGTTGACGAGGATGCGGTTGAACGCGCCCAGCGGGAACAACACGCCGTACTGCAGCTGGAAGAAGATCGGCTCGCGAGCGTCGTGGTATCGCAGCGCGCCGTCGAGCTCGATGCCGTAGCTGAAGCGGTTGCCCAAGGTCGACTGACGACGAGCCGCCAGCGCGTACTCGATGTCGACGCGGGCGCTGAAGTTGTCGAAGAAGTAAAACGCGGCCCAGGGCTTGAAGTATGTCGCGTTGCTGACGGTTCCGAGAATCTCTCGGAAGAGCAGCAGGTCGACGTTGTAGGCCGGGTTGAAGCGGAACTGGCTGAGCGTGTTGCCGTCGCCCTGGTTCAGCGGCGAGGCGGGGTCGCTATTTAGTGGCGCCGCCGTGTCACCGGTGGCGAAGCCGTGGTCAAAGCCGATGTGGAACCGGTCGTCGAAGAAGCCGTACTTGAACTCGAGACCGTAGCCGGCGTTCAGGATGGTCTTGCGATCGAGGTCGGCGACGGTGAGCCCGTTGAGCGAGTTCTGGCCGTCCTCGAGCTCGTTGTCGATGTCCCGCAGGTTGAAGCGGCCGTAGGTCATGGCCGCCTCGAGTTCGACGCGAAGCGTGCGCCAGTTGACCCGCATCCACACGTCCGGCGTCACCATGATGGCGTCGCGGTGAACGAGGCTGTTCGTATAGGTCTGCAACTCCGACAGGCCGTCGACGCTGCCGCTGCCGAAGGCGTTGTCGAGGTCCTGGTATCGAAGCCACGAGATGATGCCCCAGTTGAGCACCGGGTTGCCCAGAGACAGCTTGCGCTTGAGCATCTCGGGGTCGTCGCGACGCTCGAGCGATAGAGCCCACTGATAGACGTTGTCGAACTTCTCGACCGAGAAGGCTTGGCCGATGGTGCCGCCTTCGCCGTACGCGGGGCCGAGGAGCTGCGCCGTGGTGGGCCCGCTGTTCGCCCAGTCCCAGCTGAAGGACAGCTTGTGGGTCTTGCGGCGGTCTTTGCCGAAGTCGAACGAGAGGCGAAGCGAGTCGACCGAGTCTCCGTGGTCGCGGTCCAGCTGCCGAATGATGTCGGCTTTCTCGAGCTTGGCGTAGCCGTTGCCGCCGTTGGCGACCATGCCCATGCCCCACGACCATGGCATCCGGCCGAACTGGACCTGCAGGCCCCAGCCGAAGCGAATGTCGCCCCACGCTCGCTTCACCACCACGCTGTCTCGTGTGCTGGTCTGGCCGGCGACCGGAGGATCCTGGCTGCGCGTATAGAGGTCCAGCGGCGCGTAGGGGTCGGTGCCGAGCAGGGAGTCGGGCGTGCTGCCGAGGACCACGTTGTCGAGAATGTCGACCTGGCTGTGCACGTGGACGGTGTCCGTGATGTGCAGCGAGGGCTCGAGGCGCAGCCGCATGTTTGCGGATGCCGTGCCTTGGCGCCGGTTGCATCGCGTCACCGCGCGCTGCGTCGAGACGCCGCCGTCGAGCAGGCGGTTGAGGCAGCTCGCGTCGTTGGTGCCGATGATGTTGCCGTCCTCGTCGGTCTCGAGGGACTCGGCGGGCGGGTCGAAGAAGCGCTGCGGACGGTCGCCGTCGTCGAGGCTAGCCGGCTCGGCGAGGCCAAGACCAAGGCGGTGGAAGAAATCACCGCGCATCCGCATGTAGCCGTTGAGGTCGAACAGCTCGAGCCGACGCAGGCGTCGCGGTGTGGCGGGCACCGGCTCGATCGGCCGTAGTGCTTCCTTGTCTTTGGGGGCCTCCTCGGCGGGGCCCTCCTTTTTGTCGCGGCGTCCGGCGGGGCCGCCGGGGGCTCCGCCAGGACCCACCGGGCCACCGGGTCCGCCAGGGGCTGCACCCGGCTGTGCCGCATGGGCGGTGCCGCTTGCCAAAGCCACCGAGAGAGCCGCGGGAGCAGCCAAGGGAAGGCCCATGGCAGCGATCAGCAGATTGCGTCCAAACGCCGACGAGGGGCGCGTTTTCCGGGATCTCGGCATGAAAGGCGCTGCACGCTATCAGCGGCCATCGAGCCCCGTCAACCGCGCTGGGACGGCGAAGAACGCCGAATTACGCGGTTTCGAGTGGCCCGCGTCACGCCCGATCTCCGCGGGGCCAGACCGGCTGCTCTCCCCGGCTCAGCCCCCATGCCGTAGCCTCGGCGCATGACCAGCCCGTGGCAACCCGGCCAGCTGCTGTTCGCCGGCTTCGAGGGCACGGTGCTGCCGCGCGAGCTCGGCACGCTGATCGGACAGGGCCGCATCGGCGGTGTGATCCTGTTCACCCGAAACCTGGAGAGCCCGCGACAGGTCGCGGACCTCGTCACGCGCATTCGCAGGCTCGCGCCTCCCTCCGCTCCGCTGACGATTGCGATCGATCAAGAAGGCGGTCGGGTACAGCGGCTCAAGGACCCGTGGACGCGGTGGCCCCCGATGCGTCGACTTGGCGACGTCGACGACGTGGCCCTGACCGAAGCGCTTGCCTCGGCGCTCGCGCTCGAGCTGACCCAGATGGGGATCGGACTGAACTTTGCGCCCGTGCTCGACGTCGACACCAATCCGGACAATCCGGTGATTGGCGACCGCAGCTTCTCGCGGGACGTGGATCGCGTGTGTCGGCACGGCGTCGCGATGGTCGAGCGGCTGCAGGCGCTGCATATCGCTGCGTGCGCGAAGCACTTTCCCGGACACGGCGACACGTATCTCGATTCGCACAAGGCGTTGCCGCGTTTGCCCCACGACCTCCAGCGGCTGCGCCAGGTCGAGCTTCCGCCATTCGTAGCGGCGGCCAAGGCCGGCGTCGCCGCCATGATGAGTGCGCACGTCGTTTTCGAGGCGGTTGACCCCAAGCGCCCCGGCACGCTGTCGCCGGCCGTGATGAACCTGCTGCGTGAAGAGGTTGGCTTCGATGGACTCGTCTTCTCCGACGACCTGGAGATGAAGGCCATCGCGGACAACTACAGCCCGAAGGACTTCGTGACCGGTGCGCTGCAGGCCGGCGTGGACTCACTGCTCGTGTGTCGCAAGCTCGACATGGTGACCGAAGTGCTGGCTCGGCTCGAGGCGCTGCCCGACTCCACGGTCGAACGCGCCGTCGAGCGCATGGTCGCGTTCAAGGAGCGGTTCCCGCCGCCGCCGCTGTGGAACGGCGGAGATCTTCCAAATCCCCCATACCCCGAGCACCAGGCCCTCGCGCAGCGAATCGCCGACGGCATCCCCATCAGTCGTTGACCCGCCCGCCAAGGCGGGCCACGGGCTGCTAGGGTGCCGCCGTGGACGCGTACCTCGAACTGCTCCGCGACGTGCTCGACAACGGCGTCGAGCGAGGCGACCGCACCGGCACCGGCACGCGCAGCGTGTTTGGCCGTCAGATGCGCTTCGATCTGCAGAAGGGCTTCCCGCTGCTGACGACGAAGAAGCTGCACCTGCGCTCGATCATCATCGAGCTGCTCTGGTTCCTGCGAGGCGACACCAACGTTGCGTACCTGCAGGAGAACGGCGTGCGCATCTGGAACGAGTGGGCGCGCGAAGACGGCGACCTCGGGCCCGTCTACGGCAAGCAGTGGCGCGCCTGGGGCAAGCCCAACGGTGAGACGGTGGATCAGATCGTCGGTGTCCTGGACCAGATCCGAAACAACCCGACGTCGCGTCGCATGGTCGTCAGCGCCTGGAACGTGGGGGAACTCGAGGAGATGGTGCTTGCGCCCTGCCACTGCCTCTTTCAGTTCTACGTCGCCGAGGGTCGACTGAGCTGCCAGCTGTATCAGCGCTCGGCGGACGTCTTCTTGGGCGTGCCGTTCAACATCGCCAGCTATGCCCTGCTGACGATGATGATGGCAAAGGTCTCTGGTCTCGAACCTGGGGACTTCGTGCACGCGTTCGGCGATACCCACCTGTACCTGAACCACCTCGACCAGGCGCGGGAGCAGCTCACCCGTGCGCCGCGACCGCTGCCGACCATGGCCATCACGCGAACGCCCTCGTCGATCTTCGACTTCGCCTACGAGGACTTCGAGCTGAAGGGGTACGACCCACACCCCCACATCAAGGCGGCCGTCTCGGTATGAGCATGCGAGTCTCGCTGATCGTCGCGCGCGCGGCCAACGGGGTGATCGGTTGCGACGGCGATCTACCGTGGCGTCTGCCGGCCGACCTGGCGCACTTCAAGCGCGTGACGATGGGCCATCACCTCATCATGGGGCGCCGCACCTTCGACTCGCTTCCCGGCGTGCTGCCAGGACGCCCGCATGTCGTGCTCACCCGTGACCGAGGGTATGCCCCCGAGGGCGTCACCGTCGCACACTCTCTAGACGCGGCGCTGGGAACTGCGCGGTCGGCCGGAGATGACGAAGCGTTCGTGATCGGGGGCGGCGCGGTGTACCGAGATGCCATCGCGCTCGCGAGCCGCATCTACTTGACCGAGGTACACGCAGAGGTCGTCGGCGACGTCACGTTCGACGCCTTGGCGCCCGAAACCTGGCACGAAACGGACCGTGTGCGACACGAAGCGGACGACCGGCACGTGCACGCGTTCTCGCTGTGCGTGTACGATCGACGCGCCGACGCCGACGGCTGATCGCTACGCGCGCCAATCCATCCCATCGTCGCCCCTGCAGGGCCGTTGTCGATGGCGCGCGGAACCCTCATCACGGATACTTTCGTTCGACGACGCGCGCCGTCGTCTCTGGAGGTCGTGATGGTGATGACGAGCGTGCTCGCGGCGGGGCTCACCGCTGCTTCAATGTGGATGGTCGACCCGGTCGTGGCCGACGCTGCCCCGGTCCCGCAGGAGGCCCCGGCAAAGGTCCAGCCGAAGGTGATGACGGGAAGCGTCGATGCCGGCGTCTACGCCGGTCGTCAGCCCGACGAAGACGTCGTCGTGGTCTCGCCGCTGCTGCAGCTGGGCGTGCGCGCCCGGCCGGAGGTGGAGCTGGGCCTCTCGATGGGGGTCGTGTCGTTGAGCGCGAACCGGCGTGACACGGGTCCGGCCCGCGTTGCTGCGCCGAGCAACTTCGTGTTTGGCACGCGCTGGATTCGGGACGGCATTGGCGATCGACATCATGGCTACCTCGGCTTCGCGTTCTCGTTGCCCACCTCCTTCGAGGTCGGCGCCGACGTTCGCGAGGCCAACCGCTACGCACGCGCATCGCGAGGCGGCCTCGATCCATGGCAGTGGTCGCCGACGACATTGGGCGTGGTGTTGCCCGTCGGCTGGTCGATGCGCGGTCGCTGGTTCGATGTCGGAGCCGATGGCGCCCTCGGAGGCTTGTTCTCCGCCGGGGGGGATCTCGATGACCCCGGATTCGTGGGGCAGATTCGCGGGACCGCGGCGGTCCACATCGCCCGTCTTCGTCTCGGGGGCGCGCTCGCAGCCGTCTACAACGGCCGCGACGAACTCGGCTCGCTGCAGACGTCGGTCAACCCGTTCGCCGAGGTCCCCCTGTGCGCCCGAGAGAACCTCGCCGTCTGCGGTGTCCACGTACACGCGGGAGCATCGGTCAATCTCGACGCGCCGTATGGCTTTGGCCCGGAAGGCATGCGGGTGTGGGGGATGCAGTTCGGACTGCGGTGGGCCCTGCGCGACGTCGCCGACGGTCTTTGAGTCAGGCGCGATCGACCTCGGATGAAGACGCCCGTGGCCTCGATGGTCGCGGGCGTTTTTCGTTGGTTCGATGGACGCGAACGATCAATGTGCGGGCGGCCCGAACGCACCGCATCAGCATCGTGTCTCGACGGTCGGTACGTACCGAAGACGCGTCGTTCGGGAGAACGCGCGACGGTGATGTTGGAGCGTTGGCAAGGTGTGTCCGCGTCAGACCGGACGCACCCGCACCCATCAACACACGCGAGTGCGTCGGGTGTTTCCCCGGTTTTTCAAAAAAGTGAAAAAACGCCGTAGCATCCGGAATTCAGGCTTCCATTGGCCCGCTCGTGGGCGCCACACTCGAGCTGCAGCCCCACCGAATGCTGCGTCGCACACCGCCGTGGGCGAATGCTTGCGGCGCTGAGCCGTCCTTTTACACTCCACTTCGCGACGCCTGATCTTTTCTCAACCCAAAGGTCGCGCCAGCGAGTACGGCACTTGCCCGAACGCCACCACCACGGCGCCGTACACCCTCTCGAAAAAAGTCCCAACCAACTTGTGAACGAGTCACGACGACTCTAGTCTGAAATCACCATGCGCAACTCGAAGCTGACGTTGATGCTGGCCGGCCTGGGCTTGATGCTCACCTCCGGCTGTTTCATCACCACTGAATCTGACCGCTTTACCGACACCGAAGAGGCGTCGGGCTCCCCCTCCGGAGGTGGAGGCAGTGGCGACTGTCCCGTAGGGGCACCCGGTTGCGCATGCACCGGATCGGGCGCTTGCGACACAGGTCTGGAGTGTGTCGACATGCTCAACATCTGCGTCGTTCCGACCGACTGCGATGTGGGCTCGCCCGGGTGCGAGTGCACGCAGGGTGGAACGTGTGATCCAGGTCTTCTGTGCGCCGACGTCGAGCCTGCGCCCGGCATCTGCGTGAGCGACAACCCGTGCCTCGATGCGCTCATCGGGACCGAGAGCTGCCAGTGCACCATGGGTGGTGGCTGCGACGATGGTCTCACCTGCCTCTCGGGCCTGTGCGTCGACGTGCCGGAGCCGGAAGGCACCTCGACGGGGGAAGACTCCGACACCACGACCGGCGAAGCCGACTCGAGCAGCAGCGGCGCGGCGGACTCGAGTAGCAGCGGCGGCGGAGCCGACACCAGCGGCGGCGCGAGCCCGACCTCGGGCGGCTGATCCGAGCGTCGCGACGGAACTCCACACGTCAGCGATGGAACCCCGCGTGCTTCGGCACGCGGGGTTTTTCACGTGGTTCATCGGGCATCCCTCGGGCGCTTGCGGGGGTCCCATGGCTGGTCCTCTTGCGTGGGCGAGGCGGCGACCCAGCGCTCACACTGAGCGAGCGCGCCATCGAAGCACGGCTTCGAGTCCGAGCAGCGCGAGCGCCAGCCACACGAGCCAGCGCCACTGCGGGACGTTCACGGCGACGCGTCCTTCAACGTCGACCAGCGCCTCATCGTCGGTGTCGACCACGGTCGTCTCGGACTCGACGGGGTCGATTTCGACGGCGAACACGCTGTCGACGGCACCGTCGATGCGTACGGTGTAGTGGCCGAGACCATACGTGTCTTCGAAGGTCGCGGCGCCGTCCGTGGGCGCGATCGAGACCTCGGTGCCGCGCGGGGTCACGAAGACCACCGGACCTCGAGCGCGAGCGCGGCGAGCCTCACCCACCATGAGTCGGGAGCCCGCGCTCCCGCGGCCCGTGTCTCCCAGGTAGGAGAGCAGGCCTGAGACCAGCGGCACGAAGCCTGGACGAAGGGGAATATCGGCCCAGTCGCGGTCGAGAGAGGTGGTGAGCAGGGCGACGCGGCCCGCATCGAGCGGGCGCGTGAGCAGGGCGGGCGCGCCGGAGGTGAACGACAGCGCGATGCGAGCCTTGCGGCTGGGATCGGGCTCGAGCAGCATCACGCGGCGGGCCGAGGCGCCGGAGAGGCCAACTTCACCGTCGAGACCGGTGAAGATTGGGTGACTGAGGTCGGCGGGCGCAATGCCTTCGACGCGCGCTTCCTTGCGACCCGGCGCCGTGCCGACCTGAACGGAGCCACGCATGGACAGGGGCAGCGCCGGACCGAGGGCTCGGTTGTAGGCGTCTGCGTCGACGCGATCGCCCACGGCGACGAGCAGTCCCATGCCGGACCGGGTGCGCTCCAAGATCGCCGCCGCGACGTCCGGGTCGGGGGCGCGGACGTTGGCGAGCACCAGCACGTCGATGTCGGCCAGCGCGGCAGCGCCTCGCTTACGCACGCGCTCGGCGAGCTGGTCTGGGGCAAGGCCTCGGACGGCCATCGTTTGTTCCTCGTCCTTGGCCGCGACGGCGGTGGTGAAGAAGAACACCTCGTCATGCGCCCGCAGCTCGCTCGGGTCGCCGTTGACCACCGCCACGTCCATGGCGTCCTCGGCTGCGAGCCACACATGGCGTTCATCGTCGGCCGGGAGCGGGTCGTTTGTGGGATCGAGCACGGCGACGCGCGCCGGCAGCACGTCGGCATCTTCGAGCAGCGTGTGCGTGAACTGAACCGCCGCCTTCCCGCCGGGAGGGAGGGTGACGGCCGCGCGGGCAACCTCGGCGTCGCGAATGAACAGGCCGACGGTGACGCTGCGCGGTGGCGCGTCCTCGGCTGCGCCGAAACGACGAACCACTGCATCCACCCGGGCGGCGCGCGGATCGAGTTCGGGTGCGGGTGCCCAGGTGAGATCGATGATGCCAACGTGTTCGGGGAGCGGCTCGTCCTCGGCAACCGCTGGGATGGGCAGGACGACCGCGCCGCCTTCGGCCGTGGTCGGTAGTCCTCCTAGACCGCGCTCGGTAGCGTCGCCCAGGGCGTAAATCACCCGTTTCCGGTCACCGCTGCGCACGTCCGTCAGCATCTGGCTGGCGGCGGGGATGCCCGTCTGCAGCGCCCACGCGCCGGGGCGAGGCACATCGCGTTCGGCCCACCGCGCCAGCGCGTCCGCGACTCGCGAAGGATCCGCGGTCGGCTCGACGCGAGGCCCATCGGGGTCGGTGGTGACGAGTCCGACGCGGGTGCCCGCGGGCAGGGAGCTGAGCAGGGTCTGTGCCTGCTCGATCGCGTGTTCGAGCAGCGTCTGGCCGTCGACGCGCAAGCCCATGCTCGCGGAAGCGTCGACCAACAGCACTGCGTCGTGGGGTTCGGCGACCATCGTCACGCCACCGTCGTGCTGCGTGGCGGGCCGTGCGAGGGCGAAGACCAGCAGCGCGAGCAGCAGCAGGCGTACGATCAAGAGCGGAAGATCTCGCAGCGCCCGGCGGCGGGTCACCGACGGTTCGGCCGCGGGCAGAAACCGCATCGCGGCGAACGGAACCTCTTTGGGGCGCTCTCGTCCGAGCAAGTGCGCGAGGACGGGGGCCGTGAGCCCGAGCAGCCCGGCGAGCAGTGCGGGTGCCAGCAGGCTCATGGTGCGGCTGCCTCCGCGGCTGCTGGCGCACCCTCGAAGCGCCCGAGTAGGCCCAAGAACGCGGTCGCAAGGTCCTCGTCCGTATGCACCGTGTGCAGCAGCAGGCCCTCGTCTTCGCATCGCGCGGCGAGGCGAGCTTGGTGCGCTGCAATCGCTGCGAGGTAGCCCTCACGCATGGCCGCAGCCGCGCCTTCACGCGGCTTGCGGCGGCCGAAGAGGTCGGTGAAGCGAAGCGTGCTGCGGTCGACCCAGGGAAACTCGGTTTCGTCGCGGTGCAGCGTCTGCAGCAGCACGATGTCGTGTCGCCGTGCGCGGATCGAGGCGAGACCACGAAGCAACGTATCGTCGGCGTCGTCGGTCGGTACGCCTTCGCTGCTGGGATCGAGAAAGTCGGAGACGACGACGACCAGCGTGCGCCTGGGCAGCCGCGGACCGATGGCATCGAAGATGGCGGGCCACGGACAGCCCCCTCGCAGGCTGGGTTGTTGGAGCTGCGCGGCGATGCCGGCGAGGCGTTCGGGGCTGGAGCTGGGTCGCGCGGTCGCGTCCGCCACCATGCCGTCGGCACCCATGGCCAGGCCGACCGGGTCGCCTTGTCGCGTTGCGAGCCACGCCAGACCCCCTGCGAGCGCGCGCGCGACCGCGAATTTCTGGGCCGCGCCCTCGCCGTACGCCATGCCGCCGCTGCCGTCGACGATCAGCAGAAGCGACAGCTCGTCTTCCGCTTCGGTCTGCCGCAGCACCAGGCGTTCGCGCCGTGCGACCGCGCGCCAGTCGAGCAGGCGCGGGTCGTCGCCCGGCACGTAGG
Organism: uncultured Nannocystaceae bacterium; assembly: GCA_964432695.1. Lineage (GTDB taxonomy): Bacteria > Myxococcota_A > Polyangia > Nannocystales > Nannocystaceae > CAJXVA01. Next base: position 4,279 of record CAYSPB010000110.1, on the reverse strand, counting down.
CGCGGTGGTCTCGAAAGTCGAGGCCGACCCCTGCACGCGCGGAACGGTGGCGGCCGAGGCGACGCCCGAGCACGGGTCGCTGCAGCTTCAGCGCTCGGGACCGCAGCAGCTCGCGGAGCGAGGCCGGAACGACGGACGCCAGCGCAAGGGCTCGATCGCTCACCCGTCGACCGCCGAGAGCACCGCGTCGAGAATCTCAGCCGAAGACACCCCGCGGCTCTCGGCCGCAAAGCTGCGGACGAGTCGGTGCAGAAGCACCGGTCCCGCGAGCGCCCGCACGTCATCGACGGTGACGGCGGGTCGACCGGCGAGCGCCGCATGGGCCTGCGCCGCGGTGAGCATTTGCTGGCCCGCGCGCGGGCCTGCGCCCCACCGGATCATCTCCTTGACCGCTGCGGGCGCGCTGTCGTCGGTGGGTCGCGACGCGCGGAGCAGCTGGACCACGTAGTCCACGACCGATGGCGGTACGGGCAGCCGGCGAACGAGCTCCTGGTGACGAACCAGCTCGGCGGGCGTGAGCGCAGGCTGGATCTCCTGCGCGGGACGAGCACCCATAGCCACGATCTCGCGCTCGGCCTCGGCGTCGGGGTAGTCGACGACGACCTGCAGCATGAAGCGGTCGAGCTGAGCCTCGGGCAGCGGGTAGGTGCCTTCCTGCTCGATGGGGTTCTGCGTCGCGAATACGTGAAAGGGCGGCGGCAGTCGGTGCGTCTTGCCGCCTGCGGTGACGCGCCCCTCCTGCATCGATTGCAGCAGTGCGGCCTGGGTCTTGGGCGGTGTCCGGTTGATCTCGTCGGCGAGCAGCAGGTTGCAGAACACCGGCCCCGCGACGAACCGAAACTGCCGCTTGCCGGTCGAGGCGTCTTCTTCGAGCACCTCGGAGCCGGTGATGTCCGCCGGCATCAAGTCGGGCGTGAACTGAATGCGGGAGAAGTCGAGCGCGAGGGCTTCGGCGAGGCTCGACACGAGCAGCGTCTTGGCGAGGCCAGGCACGCCGACGAAGAGGCCGTGGCCTCCCGCGAACAAGGCCGTGAGCAGGAGGTCCACCACCTCACGCTGGCCGACGACGCGCCGCCCGACCTGGTCTCGGAGAGAGACGGCGGCGTTCGCGAGGGCTTCCAGCTCCTGTGTGTCGGTGGAAACGGGACGGACTGCAGAGCTGTCGGACACGGACAAGAGCACCCCCGGTATACCCGCCGGACGCCGGGACGTCACATCGTCGGGCCGTGCAGCGTTCTTGCGGGCAGCGCAGGCGTCGCCACGCAGGCACCGCCGATTTCATCGTTCCTCATGTGAGAACTGAAATCGTTGACCTGCGGGGTAAGATGGGCCAGCTTTTGCGACATACTGCAAGGCGTCGTCAGAAAAGACGGCTCGAACACGGAGAATCAAGATGGCGACATTCAGCGAGCTGCTGACCCGCGTGAAGTCCGAGATCCGCGAGGTCTCGGTCGACGAAACCAAGCAACAGGCGGTGGACACGACGGGTCCCGTGCTGCTCGACGTGCGAGAGCGCGACGAGTACGAGCAGGGCTTCATTCCCGGTGCGCAGTGGATCCCCCGCGGCTTCCTCGAGATCAAGGTCGAAGACGCAGTGTCCGACCGCAACCAGCCGGTGATCGTGTACTGCGCCGGCGGTACGCGTTCAGCGCTGGCGGCCAAGGCCCTGGGCGAACTCGGCTACACCAACGTCACCTCGATGGCCGGTGGCTTTCGGGCGTGGAAGAACGCGGGCTTTGCGTTCGAGCGTCCCCGGGTGATGAGCGCGGAGCAGATCAAGCGCTACAGCCGGCACATCATGCTGCCAGAAGTCGGCGAAGCGGGGCAGGGCAAGCTGCTCGACGCCAAGGTGCTCTGCCTGGGCGCCGGCGGTCTGGGGTCGCCGTCGTCGCTGTACCTGGCCGCGGCCGGCGTCGGCACGATTGGCATGGTCGACGACGACGTGGTCGACGAGAGCAACCTGCAGCGGCAGGTCATTCACAACACCGAGCGCTTGGGCATGCCCAAGGTCGAGAGCGCACGCATGACGCTCCAGACGCTCAACCCCGACGTCACGGTGGTGCCGCACCAGACGCGGCTGTCCAGCGAGAACATCATGGACATCATCGCCGACTACGACGTGATCGTGGACGGTGCAGATAACTTTCCGACGCGCTACCTGCTCAACGATGCCGCGCTCAAGCTCGGCAAGCCGGTCGTGCATGCGTCGATCTACCGGTTCGAAGGGCAGGTCACGACGTTCCTGCCCAACGAGGGGCCGTGCTACCGCTGCCTGTACCCCGATCCGCCGCCGCCGGGCATGGCTCCCAGCTGCCAGGAGGCGGGCGTCCTCGGCGTCCTGCCGGGCATCATCGGCAGCCTGCAGGCCACCGAAGCGATCAAGCTCATCCTCGGCGTGGGACAGAGTCTCAGCGGACGCCTGCTGGTCTACGATGCGCTGCGGACCAAGTTCCGCACCCTGAAGCTGCGCAAGGATCCCGATTGCCGCGTGTGCTCGAAGCCGCACGAGGACATCGAGCTGATCGACTACGAAGCCTTTTGCAGCATCGGCGGTTGATTTCGAGCACCAACAGGTAGGTCCAGGTGAGACCTGGGCGTAGGATCCCCGCCAAATCTTGCGTGTGTGCGCGCATCGGTTGAATCTAGGCCTACGGAAGCAAGTCTTCCCCAGGCTCGACCGATGCGCGTTTCATATTTCATTGCCACCGTCGCCCTGTTCACCGTTGCGCTGCCCGTTGCCGACGCGGCCGCGAAGCCCGGCTTCGCCGCCAAGCTCTCCGCGAAGGGCAAGAGCAAGGGAAAGAAGAACAAGAAAAAGGGCAAAAAGGGCAAGAAGGGCAAGAAGGGCGGAAACAACGCGGGCAACAGCGGCAGTGCCCACAGCGGTGGCGATACCTGCGAACTGCCCAACGGCGTCACGTCGGTGGTCAAGGGCGCGGGCCAGCGGCTCAGCTTCACCTTCTCTGGGCGGATGTGGGAGCAGGCCAGCGGTGCTAAGGGCGCGTTCTTCCTCTCGTTCCATCCGACGGCACCCAGCGGCGACATCGTGCACGTCACCTGCCGCTATCAGCAGTTCTCCGACGTGAACATCACCGCGGCGCAGTCGCGTTTCCGCATGAGCGGAAAGTGCCGCCAGCTCTTCGCCGACGGCACCAACCAGGTTGTCGACGCGGTGAACGACGTCATCATCAACAATATGGAGACCGACTCAATCTCGGTCGACTTCGTCGGCAGCAGCGGCATCGCGATCCCTGCCGGCGTGCTGAGCTTCGGCAACTTCACGATGAACGCCGCCGACGCGACGTAGCGTTCATCCGCAAGCATCGAGCACGAGAAAGGGCGTCCCTGCCGGGGCGCCCTTTTTTCATGCTCGCTCCGCGCGGCTACTGCGAGCAGTTGATGTCGACGAAGCCGACGCAATACACGGACGCGCATTCGTCCCGGTGGCATTGGTGCGCCGCCAAAGCCATGTCGACTGCGACGGGGTCCTCGCCGTCGCAACAGTCTTCAAAGCAAAGGCCACCGATGCCGCAGCTATCCAGGCACACGAGGATCTCGCTGCAGCCCACGAGGCCGTCGCATGCCGAAGCGGTGTCGAAGCACGACTGCCCCGGTTCGTCGACGCACGCCGCACAAGAAGCGCAGTCTCGCTGGTGGGTCTCGACGCAGTCGATCGCGTCCCCCGTGCTCGACGATTCGTCGCCCGTCGACGACGAACTCGTGTCCGGAGCGGTGGTCATGCCATCGGTGGTCATGACCTCGGTGGTCATGGCTTCTGTCGTGACGGCGTCGGTGGTCGACATCGACGTCGAGGTGGTCGACATCGGCGCGGACGTGGTGGATGCCGTCGTGGGCATCGAGCCGCCGGTCGCGCTGTCGTCGGTGCCGGTCTGCTCGACCATGCACACGCCGACCGAGCACACGAAGGGCGCATCGCAGCGGCTTCCAGTATCGCAAACACAGCCGTTGGTCCCTGGTGTGCAATCCGACGGAATGCAGACGTTCGCCTCGGGGGCGCACTGAAGATCGGGGCCGCAGACGCCCGAAATGCAGTCACATCCGAGGGCGCCTTCTTCGCAGTCGGCCATCGGCGTTTCGACGTCGGTGAAGCAACCGGCGGACACGGCGATGAGCAAGCCGGCCGCACCGGCACGAGCGATCCAAGTACGAAGCATCATCCAATCAAGACCAGGGGATCGCCGAGCATGACTGCCGGCGGGCGGGAAAACTTCCCACGCGGGATCGTAGACCGATCTGGCGCGAGAGTGATTCGCGGCAC
>CAYSPB010000109.1:0-19024 GCA_964432695.1 uncultured Nannocystaceae bacterium | reverse complement strand
GATCCACTGCACCGTCTGCTCGTCGGGCGTGGTGGTGAACTCGGTCGGCCCGAAGTGAATGCCAAAATAGCGCGCGTCGGGGAACTCTTCGAGCTTTCGCGCGACGAGGTTCTCGATCTGGCGCTGAACGGGCTCGTCGCGGCTGGGGTCGATTTCGGCGCTCGCGCCCTGCTGCTCGTTGTGCAGCGTGATGCCCGTGCCGCGCGGAAAGCCCATCTCCACCCGCATCGCCTCCATCTCGTCGCGTCGCCGCTGCTTCGCGTCGTCGGAGGCGATGCCACGTCCCGCGCCGCGGAACCGATTGCCTCGGTTCTTCACGACCCACGCATTGACGTTGCGAGCCTCGTCGATCGGGACGTCGCCGTCGGAGAACGACTCGAGGTGTTCGAGCGGGTGCGAGCTGTGGAACGACCACGAGCGCCACGCGTAGTCCGGAAGATAGTCGAGGCCGTCCTTGTGCAGCGCGGTAGGACGCAGCGCGAGCGGGCGCAGATCGGCGAGCGCGTGCGCGGGCACGAACTCTTCTTCGGGGTGGAAGAAGCGCACGCCGAGCCGGCGAAGAGCTTCGTACAGCGCGTACTGACGCGACAATACCGTGTTGCCATCGAGAAGAAGGAACGCCGCGCCGAACCGGTCGTCGGAAGCCCGCCATGCACCGTCTTCGAAAGCGTCGAGCACAAAGCCAGACTCGCCCAGCGCCTCCATGCGCGGCTCGTCGAGACGCCGCGGAGCAAACTCGGCGGCATCGAACACCAACACGACTGGAGCGCGGGACCCTTCGGCGAGCTCGCGAACCTGGTCCAGGCCGCGGGGGTCGGTCCGCACGACCGTGGGGCTCTCGCCCGCAACGGTCTCGAGGTAGCGCGTGGCCTCGCCCAGCAGCGCCTCGGTCGTTGCATCCGCATCCTCCGGCGCAACGAGCAGCACCGCACTGCGCTCGATCTCCGCGTCGCGCGAGGTGTCCGAACACCCGGCCAGAGCTACGAGAGCGGTCAATACGGCAGCATACGAACGCACCCCGAGACTATAGCCGCCCACGCAAGCGACGGATGACGCCGTCCTGTAGCCATGTGCCCCGCGTCGACGCCGTAGGCGCCGTTCGACGACCGACTGGGTAACCTCCCGGCGCCAATCCCGTTAGACCACCGCCGCCGCCATGGATCTCCCTGCCACCCATACCGACCTTCCCCCTGCTTTCGGCACCGGTCGGCGCATCAAGACCACGACGAGCCTGTGCCCACAGTGTCTCGAGCCGATCGAGGCCCACGTCTTCGAGCGCGAGGGCAAGGTCTGGATGGACAAGACGTGCCCCGAACACGGCGGGTACACGGCACTGCTGAGCGATGACGTGCGTCACTACTACGTTGCCGATCCCCGCGTGGAGGCCCTCGGCAGCTGTTGCGGCCCCAGCGGCTGTGGGCCCCGACACATAGGCGACCAAGTTGCCAACCACAGCTGCAACATGCTCATCGAGGTCACGCAGCGCTGCAACCTGACGTGTCCCACTTGTTACGCGGGCAGCTCGCCACAGCGCGACGAGATGCTAAGCGTCGCGGACTTCACCGCCCTGCTCGACGACCTGCTTGCCAAGGGCAAGGGCGACGCCGACCTCGTCCAGCTGTCAGGCGGCGAGCCCACGATCCATCCGCAGATCTTCGAGCTCATCGAGATCGCGCTCGATCGTGGCATCAAGCAGGTCTACGTCAACACCAACGGCATCAAGCTCGCGCGGCGCGAGTTCGCCGAACGCATCGCGGATTTCGGCAGCCGCGTATCGGTGTACCTGCAGTTCGACGGCTTCAAGCGAAGCACCCTCAGAGTTCTTCGAGGACGCGAGGACCTGATCGAGACCAAGCTGGCCGCGCTGCAGCACTGTGAGGAGCTCGGGATCACGACCGTACCCGTCATGACGCTGACTCCGGGCGTCAACGACGACGAGCTCGCGGCATTCCTGAAGCTCGGCCAATCGCACCCCCGCGCGGTGCGCAAGGTGATGATTCAGCCTGCCATGTACTCGGGTCGGTACGAGTCGCCGCGCGTCGTGTCCCGCATGACCGTCGCCGAGGTCGCCCGACGGATCGTCGCGCAGACCCAGGGCGTGTTCTCCGAGGACGACTTTGGACCGATCCCCTGCAGCGACCCGAACTGCTTCTCGATGGCGCTGGCGCTGCGCACCGCGGACGGCATGGTGCCGGTTTCGCGCTTCTTTCCTCGCTACGACACCTGGGGTGACGCCGGCACGTCCGAGCTGATCGCTCAGGTCACCGACACGTTCGACAGCGCATCCGACCTGCGAGAGGCGGCCCAGTGGGCGTTCTCCAGCGGTGCACTCGAGGCCCTCAGCGACGACGCCGTGGACGCTCTGCTCGATCGAATCGCAGGGTGGCAGGCCGCCGGCGGGGACGAGGACGGCGCGGGCTGGGGGGGCTTGTTCGCGATCGGCATCAAGCCGTTCATGGACGCCTACACCTACGACCAAGACCGCATCGACAAGTGCTGTGTACACATCATCGCCACCGACGGCACCCCTGTGTCGTTCTGCGAGTACAATGCCAAGACTCGCCCCGTCCTGGAGGCAACCCGATGAACGCCCCTGCGTCTTCGGCTGCGGCCTGCTGCGCCGCCTTCTACGAACAGGAATGGGTCGCCACGCTACTCGCGGACAGCTTTCACCCCGGCGGCACCGCCCTCACGCAGCGATTGGTCGACGACCTCGCGCTCCCTTCGGAGAGCACCGTCCTCGACCTCGCCTGCGGCACCGGCACCACGGCCCTGCTGCTCGCAGCGCGAGGCCATCGTGTCATCGCCGTCGACTTCAGCGAGAAGAACATGGCGCGCGTGCGTGCCCGGGCCGAAGGCGCCGGCGTCGCCGACCGCATCACCTCTCACGTCGCCGACGCCGCCGCTCTTCCGCTTCGCGACGCCAGCGTCGACGCCGTCATTGCCGAGTGTGCCCTGAGCACCTTCGCCAACAAGCGGGTTGCCGTGACCCAGATGTGTCGCGTCCTTCGGCCCGGAGGCCGCATCGGAATCACGGACATGGTGCTCAACGCCCCGCTACCGGCACACGTCGCCGAAGCCGTGGGCCCTTGGGCCTGCCTGCAAGACGCACTGACCGTGTCGGGCTACCAGCGCCTCTTTCTCGAAGCTGAGCTGCGAGCGGTCCACTACGCCGACGAGAGCAACACTCTGCGAGCGATGGCGCGAGACCTCAAGCGCAAGCTCGTCGTCGTGGGCCTCGGCAAGATGGCAGGCGCCCTGGCGGACATGGACCTCGATATCGCGCACAGCCGCGCCCTGCTCGCGGACGCTGTCGCGCTCGTGAACCAGGGCGTCGTCGAGTACTGCCGGCTCGCATTCTGCGACGGCGTTCCGCCGGTGGTCGTACCGCGCCCGATACAGGACGCCTGCGACGAGACGCCCGGATGCTGTTGATCTCGCGCCTCAGCGAGACTCGAGCACCAGCTGCTGCCCCCCGGTGATCAGACCGGGCACGACGAAGTCGAGTTCGACGTCGGTGCAGGTGCCCGCGTCGATGGTGCGCTCGGCAACCTCCATGCTAGGCGCCGTCGGACGGGTCAAGACGTCCACGATCCGAGCGACGATACGCATCGGCCCCGCCCAGGTGAACGACGGCACGTCTTGGTCCGCCACGAAGTTCGAGCCGAATCGAATCGCAACCGTGCGGTCTTCGGTCGCGCACAGTCGTAGCTGCAGATCGTACGCCATGCCGTAGTTGCCGAACGACTCCTGCGAAGAGTCCGAGAGGTTCACCAGCGCGGTTGCGGTCTGGCGCTGCAGCGTCGCGCCGTCGAGCTGAAACTTGTCGCTCGTGTTCAGCGCGAGACCGACATGCGCCGGCGCAGCGGGAACCTCGACGGAGACCTCCGCCGCCCACACCGAGTGTTCATACACCCCCGCCATGCGCCCGAAGGCGTTGGGACCAGGCTCGAGGATCTCTCCGGGTGCAGGGCCTCCCTGAGAAAGGTTGGTCGCCGCCTCGGCCGATCCCCCCAGCGTTGCGACCGTGTACAGATACAAACCCCCGGTGGCCTCGATGGTGACGCGGCCGTCGAGAATCCCGTTCGCGGCAACGTCGATCCGGCCGACCTCGAATCCTTGGCCGGGCTGCACCATCCCCTGCACGTCGATGCTGGCTGCATCGGTCAGGAAGTCCTCGGCAACCGCAACCGATGGGCCCGACCCTGGCGAGATGGGAAACTGCGCGTTGTCGTAGAGGGAGCCCCGTGCATCGAGAGAGATCGCGTCTTCGCCGGGGTTGGTTGCGATGAGGTGGAAGCGCAGCGGGGCCCCCGACGCGTTGAGATGGAACATGTAGGCGACCAAGCGCTCCAGCGGCAGCGCGTCGCCGCCTCGCTGTGGGTCGACGCGAGCGTGCTGCATCAACCATCCTGCTCCAAAGACGCGCTCGGGGTTGTTGCTCACCCACAGCGGATCACCTTCGAGGCCACCGGGCAGGTCGAGTAGATCGGGGCCGAGCACCCGCTCGGGTGCGAGGCCATCCGACCACGCGGTCTCGGGGACCTCCGGCCCCGCCGGCCGTCCACCGGTCGTTTCGGAGGACGATCCCTCCGACGAGCTCGATGTCCCGTCGTCCGGCGGCGCAGTCGTGGAAGTCTCGACGCGGGTCGTCGATCCCGAGGAAGTCGGCTCGGCCGCGGTCGTCGGCTCGCCCGTGGTCGTGTCGCCGGCCACGGTCGTTCCTCCGTCACCGGTCGAGCCTGCAGCGGGTGGAGCTGCGTCCGCTGAGCATGCGACCAGCAGCACGGCTCCGGCGCCCGCGAAACGGGCCCTCATCCATCGGCTACGCGCATCCGCGCGGGGAGTCCCTTCAAACGCCACGCATGCTGGTTGCAACGACAGCCCAACCGGTTCGCGCCCCCCGCACGCTCACACCGACCCCAGCTGCATGACCTCGAATGCGTCGGAAGCCAGGTTGACAACGCGACAACGGACACACGACGTGGAGGCCGACTCCGGAACGGCAACGCACGCCGTATAGACGCCTTCACGCAGCCCCCCAAACGAGGCATCGGTCTTGGACGCGTCTTGCCGCGACGAGCAATGTGCAGCGTCTCCCCCAGCGGAACCCGAAAGACCGAGGGCCCGCGCAACCTCCCGGGTCGAGCTGCTCTCGATAGTACAAAACCGGCGGCTCGCGATAGGTCGGGCTCAACGATTCCAACGCAGCCCGAAAGACACCGCACACACAGCAGACTCATGCCGCTCCACGAGCGCCGCAAACGCGTTCGCATCACCGCCGAGACTCTGCGCGAGCAGGTCTTCATCGTTCACCATCTCCAATGCCCGTTCCGTAGCCACGAGATACCTAAGACGATTTTTTGCGAACCGGAGTTCCGGCCGCGCGGACTCGAAGGGACGCCTCACAACGGCGTTCCGCGGTCCAGCAACACCGGGCCGGGCGGGCTTCACAGCGGAAGCGCGGCGACGAAGCCGTCGCGGCGGACACTTTCGGTCGCGTGGCCGCGTCCGGCGATGATCAGCTGGTTCTCGTGGACGACGCACGAGGCGATGGCGTCCTCATCCGCCTCGCCGAGGTCGTACAGGAACAGCCCGCGGGCCTCGCCCTCGGAGGAGAGTCGCGCCACCCACAGGTCGGCGGCGCTTGCCTCAGAGATGGAGCTTCCGCAGGCGAAGACGTCCCCTTCGGGACCGACGGCAACGTCGAACGCGAAGTCGTCGGCACCGTTGCCGTCGAAGCTCTCGTACCAACCCGTGGACCCCGAACCGGGCGAGAGCCGCTGCACCCAGGCGTTTTGGCCTTCGCCTGGAACGAGCACCGTTCCAACCACGAAGAGGTTGCCGCTGGCGCCTTCGATCACCCCGCGTGCGACGGTGGGATACCCCGCGGGCGACGGATACAGTTCGAACCAGCGCTCGGTTCCGTTGGGGCTGTAGCGGGCAACCCACGCGGTGTCTTGCCCATCAGCGCCGTGCACAGACCCGGTGACCACGAGCTCGTAGTCGTTGGGCGGACCCAAGCGGTACAGGTCCGTCGAGCGACTTCCTTCCGCAGCCGTGCCGGCTTCTACGGACCAGGTCGGGCCTACCGCGGGCAGTCGCTCGAGCCACGCCCGCTGCTGGCCTCGCACACGCGTCGCACCGGCAACGAAGGGGATGTCAGTCCCGCCGATCACCACCGACTCGACGATGTCCAGTCCTGGCAACGGATCTCCAAAGTCGTAGGGCTCGGCAAATTCTCCGGTCGTCAGGTCGAGTTCGACGAGGAGTCGGTCGGTTCCACCGCTCGCGGAGTTGCCGTGTCCCGCCACGAGAAACCCGGTCGAAGTCTCGGCGAGTCCCCGCGCGTTGGTGATCGTCGAGGTCTCGTCGTCGAACACATCGAGGACCTCCCCCTCCGCCGTGAGCTGCGCCACGAAGATCTGTGACGGAGAAAAGGCAAACGCGCCGGCCACCCAGAGCGTCCCGTCTTGCGCGACGATCACCTCGTCCGCCCGGTCGCCGTTGAACTCGAGGCCACTGTCGAACCGCGTCAGCCAGGTGGGCTCGGGGTCCCACGTTGCCAGGCCTCCGCTCGTCGACCCGGACGACTCCGTCCCGGTGTCCGCGCGCCCCGTCGACCCCGTCGTTCTGCTCGACGACCCCTCGGCGACGTCGCCCGAACTCGTGCTCGTACTTGCCTCGGCCTCGGAGGTCGACGCGGCCGCACTCGTCGACGCGCTCGCGGCGGTCTCCGCACCGCTCGTCCCTGACGCGGGCTGGAGCGAAGGCTCGGAAAAACAGCCGCTGCACAACAGCGCGAGACCGAGGAGATTCCGCATGGGCGGAGTCTACCCAGGAAGAACCGGTTCATCGCCACCGGGCATGGGGCAAACGGAACCGTTCAGGCACGCACGGCGAAATCCCGAATTCGCACGTGGGCCGCTGCAGAGACCGTCACTAGCCTGAATTCAGCCCGCCATGATGCTCTCGCACCTCGTTTTCGCAGCCCTCATCGCTCCCGCGCCCGAGCCTGCGGAGGCCCCGGCGCCGAAACCTACGCTGATGGAGCGTCGGGCCGCAGCCCCTCATCGACGACACTCGGTCGGTACATCGTTGTTCATGGTGATGAACCTGGTCCCCGACGACGAGCACCCGTCGTTCTATCAGGTGAACTACGCCTACCGCATCACGTCCAAAGACGTCATCTCGGTCGAGGCGATCACGTGGAAGTACCACGCGCCGCTCGGGCAGCAGCACTGGCACGACGGAGACAACTACCCCGGATCGGTGCGCAGCGTCGGCGTCGGCGGGGCGTACCAGCGCTTCTCGTGGCGCGGGCTCTACGTAGGGCTCCACGCTCTGCCGCTCGTGCAGACCTTCCTGGACGAACGCGGCACGAAGATCAAGCACGGTTTCCAGCTCTTCATGACCGCGCGCATCGGATATCACGTCCAGCTCTTCGACAACCGCGTGTTCGTCGAGCCCTCCATCGGCGTGACATCGTGGCCGATCAACACTGGCCTGCCCCATGGCTTCGCACAGGAAGAACAGAAGTGGGGCAAGATTTTCTTGTTCGAGCCGGGGCTGCACTTCGGCGTGAAGTGTTGAGAAGGAACGCCGCTGCGCAGCACGGTAAAGGCCGGTCAGATACAGAACTCGACGCACCCGCTGACCGACCCGAGGAACAGCTCGCACGATGGTGCCCCGGCTTCGCAGGTGGCAGCGTCCACAGGGCTACAGCTGGTCTCCCCACCCGCACACAAGAACCAGCCCTGTGCGACGTCGAACACGCAGTACCGGCCATCCCCGAGATCCCGCTCTTCCTGAACGCGGCCCCCGTCGATCTGACATTGCACGCATGCGGGCCTCAACCCATCGGTCTGCGCCATGCAATCGTCAATGCAGTCCTCGCGCGCCTCACCGTCACCGCACAGCTGCTCACTACACAGTGATCCACAACGCGTCGCACTGCCGTCCTCGGAGTTCGCGTCATCATCCGCGCATCCCATTCCGGGGATTACAAACGCGACCAGAAGCAACACGAAACGCGCCACGCGGTGACAATAGCGATGTTGGGGACGCTGTTGTCAACGATGTTCGATGCGCCGTTCGGTAGAAAGCGCTCTCACGACGCATGTTGCATGCATGAGTCTCGCGAGTCCCCCGCACCTGAGGAACGAAGCCTTCCGCCCTGCGAGGCCCCCCTACGTCCTCGGCGACGAGATGGCCGTGCCCGCGTAGGCGGCTCGCAGCGCGGACGCCATGTGCTCCATGAACGCTTTCACCCGGACGTTCCTTCGGAGGTCGGGCAGCGTGAGTAGCCAAAGGTCGCGCGAAAACTCCTTAAGCACGGGGCCGATCTGCACCATCGATGGTTCGGTCGCGGCCTCGACGACGGGAAACAGATGCACACCGATGCCCGCCATGATGGCCCGCTTGATCAGCATGGGGTTGCCGTCGGTCCGCAGGACGACGCGGGCACCGGGCGCGTGTTCTCGCATCCAGTGCTCGAACCCAGACTTGAGACGGTCATCCCAACCCAGCCACGGAAAGTCAGCGTAGCGCGCGTCCGCACCCACTCGATCGACGAGCGCCCGGCTTCCGAACACGGCGAAGTCCATCCGCGCGAGCTTGCGCCCCACGAGTCCCTCGGGCGGTCGGTTCGTCACCCGCAGAGCGACGTCGGCCTCCCGCCGGGGCAGTGAGACCTCCTCATCGTTGATGCCAACGGTGAGGTCGATGCTTGGGTGCGCAGCCGCAAAGGACGCGAACGCTTCACAGTGCCCCGAGAACAGAAAGTCGAGGGTGGACACGCGGAGCATCCCGCGTAGCTGGGCGTCGCGCCCCTGCACGCGGCCCTCGAGTGCATGAACGTCGACCTCCATGCGGTCGGCGACCGAGACGATGTCTGCGCCGGCCGCCGTCGCCGTGAAACCATCGGGGGTGCGGTCGAACAAGCGAACGCCGAGCTGCTCCTCGAAGGTCCGAATCCGACGCCCGACCGTCGTGCGTGTCACCCCCAGCCGCGACGCAGCCCCGCTGAGGCTCCGTTCGCGCGCCACTGCCAGCACGTACCGAAGGTCGTCCCAGTCCACGCGACGATCGTCGCATGCACGTGAGGCCCCGACAGCCGACACGCATCACGCTGTGCGCGGCGACACGCGATCAATCCTCGTAGGAGCAGAACGATGGACATCCCGACTGCTGGAAGAACTCGCTCTCGCAATTGCCCGGACCCGCGGGGACGCACCGGTTCGTGTACGGGGACACGGTGCGGCAGAGCTGGCCCAGGGGGCACTGGGAATCCGCAGCCAGACATCGGCAGCGCCCCGACGTGTTCAGTGGTGCGACCGCGCAGGACGACGTCTCGTGCACCGGTTCACATTCGAAGCCCGCCGAACACGTCGTTCCGCAGCCCCCGCAGTTCGCAGCGTCGGACGACGTGTCGACGCACGTCCCCGCGCAGCAGCGGTCGGCAGGCTCATCACCGCACGCCGTGCCTTCGGGCAACGCCGACTCGACGCAGACATCGTCCTCGCACACGCTCGCCATGCAGGGATTGTCGGACGGACATGTCGGACCGGGCTGGCATGTCCCTTCGCCGTCGCACGTATCGCCCACCGTGCAGGCGACTCCGTCATCGCAGGCGACTCCAGCCTCGACCGGCACGTAGGTGCACGCCCCGTCGACGCAGGTGCCCTCGGGCTCGAAGCAGGGTCCCGGGGGTTCGTCGCACGTCACCCGTTCCAGCGGCGTACAGGTCCCGTCCGCCGCGCAGATCCCCTCGCTCGCACATGGATCGTCAGGCACGCATGGGAGACCGTCGACGCAGTCATCGTCTTCGGTGTCCGTCCCGGCAGCGCCCGAATCGTCCGGCATGGGATCCGAAGAATCATCCGGCGTCATCGTGTCGTCAGGGGCTCCGTCGTCTTCATCATCGTCTTCGCTGGGGTCGGGCGCCATGCTCGACGCCGTCGGCTCCTCATCCGGAACCGCCACCACGGGGTCCGAGAAGCAGGCAGTCACACTCGCGACGAACGGAAGGCCCAGCCACAACATGCGGGCCGCAGCCCTCGACGCCAATCGTCGCCCATCGAACACAAACATCGCGGGACTGTGACCGGAGATTCCGCGAGTTCAATCGAGAGCGAACGTGCGTTGAAATCCGTAAGCCAGAACTCGGTTCCAACGCCGTTCAACGCTCGATGACACGGTCCTCTCGGTCATGCCGCGTCGGACGGGCTCTCGTACTCGCGCAGCAGCTTCTCCGCACGCGCGTCCGTGATGCGGCTGATCAACTTGGAGCCCTCATGATTGTCGCGCAGGGTCTTGGCAAGGCTGAAGCTCGAGCCCAACGAAAACAGAAACGCCATGCCGAGGTACCCCTTGATCCAGACATCGACGGGCGCGTAGGCAACCCCGACCGCGGATGCGGTCACCGCCAAGAAGAAGGAGATCCAAACCTGCGCCAGCCATGCGGGGGTGTCTCGGCGAAGCTCACTCGTCGTCTTCATGCCCGTCGAAAAAGCACGGGATGTGCCTCTGGTCGCATGCGCCGTAAATACTCATGAAAACAGTCGCTTAGACTCGAACGCCGACGTTCTCGAGGCGTCTCCTTCATGCATCCCGTGAACCCTCGTGTACACGAGGTGCATGTCGCTGGTGCAAGGACGACGCATTGCGACGACCGCCCGAAGCCGGAGGTGAACGCTCGCGAACCTCGCGAGAGGGCTCCCCCGATAGGACCGAGATGTTGGGCGCGGCTGCCCTGCCGTATGAGCGTGCGATGCAGGCCGACCACCGTGCCTCCAAGAGACATACGCGTGGCGCCCTCCCCCACCGCCGCCCCCACGCCCAGCATCGATACCCTCGTCATCGCCGCACTCGCACCGCACGTCGCGTCGTCGACCGCAGAGTCGGCCGACCTCGCCCGACGCCCGCAACGCCGTTCGCACGCCCTCGACGTGCACGCAAACGCGCGCGTTGAAACGCGCCCGAGACCCGCGTACTCGATCGAGCATGTCCGCTTTTGAAATCGGCAAACAGCTCGTGGCCTTCTGCAAGGAAGGCAAAAACCTCGACTCGATCAACACCCTTTACGCCGAGAACGTGGAGAGCATCGAAGCCGCCGCACCGCCCGAAGGCGAACGTGTTGCACGAGGCATCGAAGCGGTTCGCGGAAAAAATCAGTGGTGGAGCGAAAACCACGAAATCCACAGCGCGAACGTCGAAGGACCTTGGCCCCACGGTGACGAAAAATTCGCCGTACGCTTCAGCTACGACATCACCAACAAGCCCAGCGGGCAGCGCATGCAGATGGACGAGATCGGCGTGTTCACCGTCGAGAACGAGAAGGTCGTGCGCGAAGAATTCTTCTACACGATGGGCGGCTGAAATCAGCCTCACCCTTCGAGCACGCCGCAAACGTCCGCCCGAAAAACGACCGGCGTCTCGGGCATCGGTGTAGTAGCTTGCCTACATGGGCATTCCCTTGAAGCGAGCGAGCGGAGTGCTTCACGACGTGGCGGCGTGGCTCGGTGTGCTTGGTTTCGGTGCCACGCTCGCGTGTGCCGAGCCCCCAGCAGCGCGTCCCTCGGGCAGCGGCGACCCCATCACGAAGATGGAGCCGCCGCGGGCCGACGACGGCAACACCGTTCCTGGCTGCGACGGCGTGACGGACACGGGGACGTGCGAGGGTGATGCAGCCCTTTACTGCGACATCAGCCGCGGGGCAGTCAGCCGGGTCGACTGTGCTGCGCTCAGCCAGGTGTGCATGGTGGACAGCCGGCGCGGGGCAACCTGCAGCGCGGGTCCAACCCAGGACCCTGACACCGGCGTCTGCGAGGGCAGCGTCGCCTTCTGGATGGAAGGCGACATTTTGCGTCGTTGGGACTGCCTCGCCGAGGGCGCCACGTGTGAGGTCGACGGGTGCAGCGAAGGCGCGTTTTGCTGCCCGAGCACCGGACCCGGGGGCGCCGACTGTTGCGACGCTGCTGACCCCACCTGTGCCAACCCGTGCCCGCCCACCGACGACCGGGACCCGGGCCCGGGCCCGGGTCCAGGTCCAGGTCCAGGTCCAGGAGAGCCGACCGCGCCACCCGACGATGTCGACTGCGACATGATCGGCCCCGCCGGCATGTGCACGCCCGATGGCAACGTCGTCTACTGCACCGGAGACTCGCCGGTCTCGTACGGCTGCTACAACGGCCAAACCTGCCAGGTCAATGCTTGCGCCACCGGCATCGCCGACTGCTGCGACGGTGCACCGAATCCCGACGGACCGCCCGATGCCGACGAGCCCGACGACGAATGCGAGATGCTCGGATTCGAAGGCGAGTGCAACGGAAACGAGGTCCGATTCTGCAACGAAGACGGCGACATCATCGAATACGCGTGCGGCGGCGACAGCACGTGCAGCCCCGACTGTGGCAACGGGATCGGCGCCTGCTGCCAGGGCGGCTCCACGCCGGAGGCGTACACGTGCGACGACGTCAATGGACTCGAAGGCATCTGCGACGGCAACACGCTCTACTACTGCCAAAACGATGAAGTCGTGGAGCAGAACTGCACCACCTCCGGCACCGCATGCGAAGTGGACACCTGCCTCGACGACGCCGCTGAATGCTGCGCCTGAGACGTTCGACGTTTGCTCGTCGTCGCGCCACGCAAGGTCCCACGGAAGAAGGTAGGCTTCGTGGGTATGAGTCGCGCGCGTGCGTGGTCCGACCGAATGGCGCGAGTGAACGCCTGTCTGCTGGGCCTGGCGCTCGCGCTGGCGGGCTGCGAGGAGCCGCCTCCCGCCCGCGCGAGCGGCGACGTCCTGCCCTACCGCCCCGACCTCCGACTGCAGACGTTTCAAACGACCATCGCCAACGGAGCCACGTCGTTCATCGACATCGACCTCCCCGAGGGTGCGTCTTCGATGCTGATCGAAGTGCGCAGCAGCCGAGGCTTCTTCTTCGTCGATCAGTTCTTCACGCCCACCGGCCAAGAGCTCGCGCGCACCGGGCAGTTCCTAACCCGCGAGGCCCGGGAGGTCTCCGGGCTCGCGGACTTTCTGTTTCCCAACGACGACACGTTCGCCCCCCTTCCCGGCCGGTACCGGGTCTCGTTCGCCGCGTTCAGCGACCGCGACGGAACGCAGCCGCTGCCCGACGGGAGCGCCGAAGTCCGCGTCTACACCGTGCAGCGGAACGTCGACGATACCTGCGGCATCTACCTCGACTTCCTCGTCGACTACGAGGCGATCGATCAGGCCTCCTTCCAAGAGGCCATCGGTCGACTCGTCGGGCGTATCGACGCGATCTACCGCCAGGTGGGCGTCGCGGTCATCGACTACCAAGTCCAGCAGATCAACCTGCAGAGTCCCGACATCAACGTCGGGTCCGACACCGTCCTCGCGGTGGCCGACGACGTTCTTCGACAGGCACGCGCGGTCGGCAGTGCCCGCGCAGGCGCGCTGCACGTGATGGTGGTGCGTTCGATCGAAGGTGAGAGCGCGTCGGGCTTCAACCCCGCCGGCTACTCCATGGGTCTGCCCGGGCCCTACGACGCCGACCGCCCCAACGCGACGGTTCTGGTGAGCACCAGTCACTACGCCAGTCTCAACGCCAACGGCGTGCTCGTGCTGGACGTCGACGGCATGGCCACCAGCCTCGCGCACGAGCTCGGGCACTTCATGGGCCTGTACCACCCCAGCGAGCCCAGCGGCTCGGGTCACGATCCGCTGATCGAAACACCTGAGTGTGGCACGCCGAGCAGCTGCAACGACGCGTTTCGCCAGAACATCATGACCTCGTCGTCCTGGCTGACGAGCGCCGGCCTCAACCCGGCGTTTCGCATGACGCTCACGTCCGGCCAGGGTCGCGTCATCCGGCGACACCCCTTGTGCGAGCCGTTCGCGGTCGAGATGATTCCCGACCCGACGTGCGAACTTGAGTGCGATCCCCCCGAGACCTGTGCCGTGCTTCCCGACGGTGCCGGTGGACGGAACGAGGCGTGCATCAGCGCCTGCGACCCCCGCGCGGGCATGCCATGCCCCACCGGGGGCGATTGCTTGAGCGATCTACTCGGAACCAACGTGTGCCAGTGAAGCTCTTGATGCTCCTGGCGTCCGCGCTCGCGCTGACCGGATGTGGTTGCGACGAGGGAGACTGCAGCGGGTCGCTTCGATGGGATGCAACCCTGATGGCCGAGGTTCTCCCCGAGGGTACGTACGAGCTCACGTTCGTTCTGGACGATCGAGACGTTCAGCGATTTGCCTGCGACCTTGCAGACGCGCAGACCTGCGTCGCGATCGATCCCGAAGACGACGCGCGCGACGTCGTCTTCGTCGGCTACGAGCCGTCGACCCAGCGGTTCCAGGCCACGGTGCTCAACGAAGCTCGGCGCCCCGTCGATCGGTTCGAGGTGATGCTGAAGACCCCGGTGGGGACCACGCACAGCGACGCGTTCTCGTTCATGCACGTGGCCGAAGAGCGCGGCGGCCCCCAATGCGGCGCCTGCTTTCCCAACGTGGCGGTCGAGACGACGTGGTCCCTGTGATCCCCGGGTACACGGGCGAGGCGTCGGTCTCGATGACGTCGAGGCCTGACCCGCGTCCAGCCGGCTGACACCCACGAAGAAGAAATCGGTACGCCTCGATGAAGGGGTACGCGTCCTCGGCAATGCAGAGACGAGGACCGCTTCGGCGCGACGTACCGATCGGTGTGTCGCTGATCCCGCGTCGCCTCATGCCCCAGGACGTTTCCCATGATCGACCGCGCTTCTTCCTTGATTCAGCTCGCTTGCCTCGCCACGGCTCTGTCCGGCTGCGCCGACGACGGCGCGAGCGCACGGGACCCGGCACCCACCACCACGTCCGACGTGGGCTCGACGAGCAGCACGACGGTTGGCCCCTCCGGCGAGACCACGACGGGCCCCATCAGCGCCTCCGACGGAGAGCCTGGGACCACCACCCTGGACGAGCCTGGCACCGAGACCGGGCGCCCCGACCCGGGCGATTCCGAGGACGAAGGATCGAGTGGCTCGTCGTCCGGGGGCGCCGAACCCACCAGCATTTGCCCTGTCGACGAGACGTTCGGTGACCCCGTGCCCGACGATGCGCAGCCTGAAGCCATCGCACTCGATTTTCGAGGCGCCGAGGGCATCGTCTGGAACGCAGACGAGCAGCGGATCTACTTCTCGGAGATCATCCGACAAGAGGTTCCCGAGGGCTGTCCCCTTCGAGAAGATCGCATGTGCGGGTCCATCGTCTCGCTCGATCCACAGACGAGTGCGCACGAGGTCTTCGTGACGGCGGCTTCGACGAATGGGCTGGCGCTGCCTCTCGATGGCGGGCAGCTGATCGCCGCGTCCTTCACCCGCGATCTGGTGTCGTTCTCCCTGGGTGAAGGCGCAGAGCCCCCCGTGGCGACGTTCGTCCCGCAGCAAAAAGCCGCGCCGGTCTTCAACGCGCCCAACGACCTCACGATCCGCTCCGATGGCACCGTCTACTTCACCGACCCATCGTTCGGAATCCCGGCGGAGAAGCAGTCCGGCATCACCCCGGTCTGGCAGGTCTCCCCAACCGGCGAAGTCAGCATCGTGACCGAGAACACCATCATGCCCAACGGCATCGCCCTCTCCCCGGATGAGAGCACGCTCTACGTCACGACTCGGATCGTGCAGAACGAACCGCAGAACCAGCGCATTTTGCAGTTCGACCTCGACGCGGACGGCACGGCCACCAACGAGCGAGAATTTGTGTTTCTTCAGGGCGGTGGCGCGGACGGCATGACGGTGGACTGCGCCGGCAACGTGTACGCGACCCTGTTCCGCGCCGGTGGTGGCAAGGACCCGGGCCCTCCGGGCGTCGAAATCTACCGGCCCGATGGGGAGTACATCCAGACCCTCACGTTCCCGAACCCGAACGACGAGACGGCTCTGCTACCCGCCACGAACGCAGCCTTCGGCGGTCCAGAGCGCAAGACGCTGTTCGTCACCGTCGAGCAGCGCAATGCGGACCCTAAGCTGCGCGTGTTCGGTGTGTTCGGCGTCGAGCTGAACGTCCCGGGCTTTCCCTACTGAGTCGGCTCGTCATCGCTGCGCCGACGCGGGTACGTCAGCAGGGCGACGACCGCGGAGAGCGCTGCAAGGCCGAAGTAGGCGACCCCTTCGAGCGCTGCCAAACCAGCGCCGATCCCCGTCCCGACCGTCGTGCCGGACTGCTTGATCTTCTGCACTTCGGCGAACACGCCCAGCCCCAGCACGCACAGCACCAACGTTGCCGCGACGGCGGTCCAGAACGCAGCGACCCGAATCGGGCTGGGGCCTGGCGTCGTGGTCTCATCGGCGTCGGACACCCAGATAGTGTCGACGGAGTGCCCACCACCCGCCAAGGTCCGAAATCGTAAAGACCGGCTCCGTCATCGCGCGCCTCGGGCCTCGACCGAAACGTCCGGCGGACCGTTCCCGTAGTGTTGCGGTGATGGCCGACGACCCGAACGCCCGAATGGACGCCCTCGTGCGGACGCACGGCAACGCGATGGCGCCCAAGGACGACACGTACGACTTCGTCGCGATCGGCGGCGGCACGGCCGGCTTGGTGTCGACGGGTGGGCTCGCCATCCTCGGGGCACGCACGGCCATGATCGAACGGGAGCGGCTCGGTGGAGACTGCCTCGTCACCGGCTGCGTGCCGTCCAAAGCTCTGCTGCACGCCGCGAAGGTGGCCCACGGGGCACGCAACGCATCGCGGTGGGGCATCGACGTCGGAGAGGTTCGCGTCGACTTTGCGAAGGTGATGCACCGGCTTCGCGAGACTCGAGCCGAGATTGCACATGACGACAGCATTGGCGCCGCAGCCAAGCGAGGCGTCGACGTCATCGCGGGTACCGCCACGTTCGTCGGCCCGCATGCGATTCGCGTTGGCGACGCGACGATTCGGTTCAAGCGAGCGCTCATCGCCACGGGCAGTCGCCCGCGCATTCCCGACATCCCCGGCTTGGCCGAGCATGAGCCGCTCACCAGCGAGTCGGTGTTCGAGCTGACCGAGCGGCCCGACCGGCTGCTGGTCGTTGGCGGAGGACCCGTTGGATGCGAGCTGTCCCAAGCAATGCAGCGGCTGGGCTGTAGCGTCACCCTGCTCGAGCGAGGCGATCGCTTGCTGCCACACGACGATCCCGAAGCGAGCGCCCTGCTCCGCGACATCTTGGTCGACGAAGGTGTGCACGTGCACCTCGGCGCCGCACTCGAGCAGGTGACGGACCACGTCGCCCACGTACACGTGGGCGGAACGCGTCACGCGATTGCGTTCGACCGCATCCTGGTCGCGACCGGGCGCCTTCCAAACATCGAAACCCTCGGACTCGACGCCGCCGGTGTACATGTCGAGCCGGGCGGCATCACGGTCGACGACCGCCTGCGGACCAGCAATCGCCGCATCTACGCCGCTGGTGACGTGGCCGCGGGTATGCCGAACTTCACCCATGCGGCCTGGGCTGGCGCCGAGTTTGCGGCGCTCAACGCATTCTTCCCTGCGTTCCTCTCCGCTAAGGGCCGCGTCATTCCCTGGGCGACCTACACCGATCCCGAAGTCGCCCACGTTGGCCCCACGCTCGCGCAGATTCGCGAGCGCGGCATCGAGGTCGACACGCTCACGGTCCCCGTCGCCAACAACGACCGCGCCCACATCGAAGGCCAGCGCAGGGGTTTTGCCCGCGTGCACCTGAAGAAGGGCAGCGACACCATCGTTTCAGGCACAATCGTTGGGCCCTCGGCGGGGGAACTCATCGTCGAGCTGGCAAGCGCCATGACGCAGGGCACCAGGCTGTACGCGCTCACCAAGACGGTCCGCCCCTACCCGACGAGGTCCGAGGTCGTCCGCGACCTCGCCTACGCGTACGGCACTGGGCGTGTCACGCCTACCGTTGCCCGCCTCGCGCAGTGGTGGATCGGCATGCGACGATAGGCGCAACCGGGACGGCCGATGACCGTCCACGACTACGGGACGGGTTCATGCAGCCAGCGCAGTTCAACTTCAAATACATGGTCATCGGCATCGCCGCGCTCATCGACGGGAACGGGGGCGTCCAGGTGACGATGGGGATGCGCAAGCTGAACACTACGCTCGGCGCCATCAAGGGCCTTTACGTCATCCACCACGCCAACCACGCCGACGAGCTGATGCTCTGCCACGAGGTGGCCCCGGGAAAGACCAAGATCTTTCGCGTCAACTCCGAGCTGGGGAACTCCGAGTTCCGTCGCTTCGTCGACACTCTCGCCCACTACCGACCCGACGCGGACCTGCGCCGCTACGAGTCGAGCGTAGCCCACCAAATGATGGGCGCGACCAACGTCAACAAGATCGTCCCGATCGTCATGACGCTGCTGTTCACGGCAGGCATCTTCATCTTCGCGCTGCCGTGGTTCATCCACGGGGTCGACAGCGGTCACGCCGACGTCGAGGTCGCGCAGCTGCACGAACCCGACTTCAGCCCCGAAAGCCGCAACGTCACCGTCAAGAACGGGCAGTTTCTCATCGACGCTGCGCTGCAGATCGAACACACCGAGAATGGCAGCGTGACCTCGGTCGAGTGGGCGATCCCCCTGGTCCCCCCCGACTGGGAGACCGGCGACCCGGTGCACGTCGTCCTCAAAACGCATGAACTCAGCGCGGCGGAGGCGGCCTCGATCGACCCGATGGGCGGCGTCGACGGCGTGATGCGGACCGTCCTCTGGGAGGGCCTGCCGAGCGACGAGCTCAACTACCTGAAGAACAACCACGGGCTCAACCTCGCCGACGACGTGGTCGAGATCGAATACCAGGCCGATACGAGCATGGAGCTGTACATAGGCCTGTTCATGGTCGGCTTCATCTTCGTGCTGATGACCATCATCTCGTTCGTGGTGGCCCGGAAGCAGAAGAAAGAGCAAGCCGCCAGCCAGGCCCGCATGTAGCGGCCCAAGCGGCGGCTTCCAGCGCCCGGTCGAAGGACCCGGCGAGCGGCTACTCCATGATTGCGTCGAGCGTGCTGCTCGACAGCATGTTGCCCGCGCC
>CAYSPB010000108.1:10417-19080 GCA_964432695.1 uncultured Nannocystaceae bacterium | reverse complement strand
CCATCCGCACGATGTCCGGGTTTTCCCGGGCGGCGTACCGCACCAGGCGCTCCGGCTCGCCAAAGCGCGGCAGCTCCGACACGACCAGCCGATCGGGAATCATCGAGCTGCCGGCGCGAGGCACGAAGAACGAAATTTCGAGCCAGCCGCCTCCGGACAAGGAGAGTCGGACGTCGGAGTTGCCGTTGAAGAACCGCTTGACGTTGTCGAAGATCGGCGTGCGCGTGGTGGGGTCTGCGGCGAATAAGGTCGCGCAGTCCTCTCCATTGCAGGACACGTCGTACGTCTCCGACAGGGGCGTGCCGTCTGCGGTGGTGACGGTAAACCGGTCCACGTACGCGCCGTGGCGGTCGTAGAGGTCACGATCGGCGTCGGCGATGTCGGTGGTGATGATCCGGTGCTTGACCTGTTGATACGTGCTCAGCAGGCAGACTTCGTGCTGCGCTTTCGTGGAGTCGAGACCGAGATAGCCGTCATCGGGGCGGAGCTTGAAGTAGGCGCAGTTCTTCGGGGCAAAGCCGTCTGCGGGGTAGGGCTCTCGGTAGTCGGACTGCTCGCCGACCGTGAGCAGTTCGTTGGCGGTGTCCTCGTCAGCTCGCTCGAAAGAACTCGATCCTAGGTCGTCGCCCTTTTCCTCGGAGGGGGCGGCATTGCTCATTTCCGATTCGCTGCCCTCATCGCACCCGCTCATCGACACGGAAAGCACGAGGAGGGTTGCGATGGTGCTCGTATTGAAATGTCGCATCTGTAGGTACGAGTTGCACCTGGACCTCCCTCGGTTCTTGCAGCCGCACATCTCCTTTGGCGAGCGATATCACAGATTCGGCTGCCGTCGGCTAAACCTACGGAACTGTTCGGAAGCGCCGTCGCGTCGCTGGACCCGAAGCGAGAAGCTCCGCAATATCGCTTCCCATACACCCTGAGGGCCGCTCTGCGCGAAGTGAAACGCGGGTGTATCGGCTTCAGTGACACGTCGTGCGGGTTGGCCGAAGCGGACCCGCGGGTCTTCGCAGAAGGGCGGATGCTTCGGGGAAACCCTGCTCGTCCCGGTTTTCCCTTTGTAGGCAGTTCCAACCGTCGTTGGCGCATCTCAGCCTTGTCGAGGGGGTGCTGTAAATATCGAATGCCCCGTTCCCATGAAAAATGCCCCGCTCCGGAGAATGCCGGAGCGGGGCGCGTGCGGTTGTGATGGACGATGGGTGGAGGTGAAGGAAGGAGCGGGCGCTTGTCTCACGCCAGGCTCCGGGGGAGGTGTGGCGTCCTGTGGCCGCCACACGATGCTAGGCGGCGTTGCGGCGGCTTCGCTTGGCGAAGCGCTTGCGTTCACCTCGGTTGCGCTTGGCGAACTCCTTGCTGCGCTTGCCTTTGCCGCTGCGGGCAGAGTCTTTGCCTCGCTTGCCTTCGCCGCGGCGGGCGGAGTCCTTGCTGCGCTTGCCCTCGCCGCGTCGAGCGGAGTCCTTGCCGCGCTTGCCCTTGCCGCGTCGGTCGGCCTTGTCGCCCTTCTTGGCGCGCCGAGCTTCGTGGGCGGCTCGCATCTCGGCCTTGGTGATTTCACCGGAGCCGTCGGCGTCGAGCTTGGAGAAGTGCTTCTCCATCTTGGTGCCCGCCACTTCGCTCACGCTCAGGGCTCCGTTTCCGTCCGCGTCGCGGGCTTCGAACTTCTTCTTCATCCGCATGCGGTGGTCCTTGCCCCTCTTCCCCTTCCGGGCCTTCTTCGCCTTGCGGGCGGCTTTCATCTCGGCCTTGGTCAGCTCGCCGTTGCCGTCTTTGTCGATCTTGGCGAAGCGCTTCTCGAGCTTGGTGCCGGCGACTTCGGAGGCACTCAGCGTGCCGCTACCGTCGGCGTCGTAGCGCTCCATCCTACTGGGCTTGTCGCCGCGTTTGCGCTCGGTGGCGTCGGCGGGAGCGAGGAGAAGGGAGGCGGGGAGGAGGAGCTGGAAGAAAGCGTTCATGGTCGTCGTTTCCTGCACCCTCATCGTGAGGGGACGCGGACCGCTTCGCAGCCTCGCTTGCGCCAGGCTTGCGAACCCTCCGCGTTTGTGAAGCGTCCGTGAATTCGGCGGGGCACACTGCCCCAAACGGGTGGCGAAAGCCTGCCCGACGCTGACAATCTGTCGTCGCAAGGGCGCCGACGACCACGGTACGCGGCGACGCTCTGCCAGCGTTCGAGTGGGTGTCTATTGTGGACGTCGCGATCGTCTCGATCTCGAGGCACAGGCGTTCCGCGAGCGCCTTGTTGTGGGGTTTGTGCGACGCGGCGCTGCCTGTTGCATCCGCAGCGGTCTCGAGCGAGACGAGCAGTGACTCGAAGTTGGGCGCGGGGCATGCACCGCGCACGGCTTTGGCCATGCGCGGACCCGGTTGAAGCGCATGACCTGCGCTCGGGGACCAGGCGTCACGTTCTTCATCGAGCGTCTTGGCAAGGGCTCCGAGGGCCTCGCCGTCGCAGCGGCTGGAGGTTGCAGCGTCGTTCGGTGCACTGGCTTCGCTCGTCGCGGCGCTCGTGGAGGTCTGGCAACCGACGGCGGCGAGCGCCGGTGCAAGAAAGAGGGAGGGGACCGATGTTCGTATTGGTCACCGCACGGGCCGGAACATCTTTTTCGATTCAACCGGGCGTAGGGCCCTTGGCCAGGCCTCCACGCGATGCTTGCGTGAACGACACGCACGGGCGACCGTAGGGCGTGCCCGCGCTGACGCTGCCCGCGTTGTCCGACCTGGCCATCCCGCACGTCCGCGAGGCGTCGATCCCTTCACCGCTCGCGCGCAGGATCCCGTGGGTCGATGAGTCGCGGCGCGTGCTGCTGGTGGGAGATGAGCAACGACTCGAGGAGGCAACCGCACGCGGTAAGCCGGTTCCGTCGTTCGAGCGCGCCGGACCGCGCCAGCACATCGCGTTCGACCCCAGCGAGCTGACCTGCGGCATCGTGACGTGCGGCGGTCTGTGTCCGGGCCTCAACGACGTGATTCGCTCGATCGTGATGACGCTGCACCACTGGTATGGGGTGCCGAAGATCCTCGGGTTCCGCTATGGCTACGCCGGGCTTCGCAAAGACCCACCGGCGGCTCCGTACGCGCTCACGCCCGAAATGGTCTCGCGTATTCACGACGATGGCGGCACCATGCTCGGGAGTTCGCGCGGCCAGCAAGACTTGGGGGAAATGGCGCAGACGCTGGCCGAACGCGGCGTTGGGATCCTATTCGCGATCGGTGGGGACGGTACACTGCGTGGGGCGCAGGCGCTCGCTCAGGAGATCGAACGGCGTGGGCTCAACATCGCGGTCATCGGCGTACCAAAGACGATCGACAACGACCTTCTCTGGATCGAGCGGTCGTTCGGCTTCCTCACCGCGGTCGAGGCCGCGCGTGGGGCCATCGCGGCGGCGCATGCCGAAGCCCGGGGCGCGTGGAACGGGGTTGGTTTGGTCAAGCTGATGGGGCGTCACAGCGGCTTCATCGCGGCCGAGGCGACGCTCGCGAACAGCGATGTCAACTTTTGCATCGTGCCCGAGGTGCGCGTCGATCTGCATGGCGAGGCAGGATTCCTCGCGGCGCTCGAGCGGAGGCTCGTCGCACGGCAGCACGCCGTCGTCGTGGTTGCTGAAGGTGCTTCGGAACAGCTCATGCATCGCGACGGCCCCCAGGGGCGAGACAAGTCGGGCAACAAGAAGCTCGGCGACGTCGGTGTATTCCTTCGCGACAGCGCCAAGGCGTACTTCGCCGAACGTGGGGTCGACATGTCGTTGAAGTACATCGATCCCAGCTACATGATTCGAGGCATTCACGCGAACGCCTCCGACTCCTCGTTCTGCTTGGCGCTCGGGCAGCATGCCGTTCACGCCGGACTCAGCGGGCGCACGAACATGTTGGTGGGGTACTGGAACCAGAAGTTCGTACACCTACCGATGACCCTTGCGACCTCCGGCCGGCGCCAAATCGACCCGAACGGCGCCCTCTGGCACCGGGTCGTGCTGTCGACGGGACAGCCCCGCATGTGTGCCGACGGCAACTGTTCGTGAAATCCGTCCCACGTCGCGCATGGATTTCCGGCGCGGCAGCCATGGCGGGTTCGATGACTCGGACAGTCTCACGTCATGCGTTTTGGATTTTCGCGACAGCGCTCGGGTGCGGCCCCGCGGTCGGTACAACACCCGAGGGAGGAGGAGACGGGACCGAGGGCGGCCAGGGGCCGGATGCGCCCGGCGACACCGACGACGATGGTGCCGACACGGACGGCTTCGGTTCGGAGACCGGTACTCCGGAGGATGAACCACCGCCGCCCGCGACGATTCGCGTGCTGTACTCCACGGAGAACGGGTTGATGGCTCGGACTGCCGTCGACGGCGTGGTCGGTGACGCGGAGCTCGTGGCGGAGGGGTCGTGGTGGCTCGTCAACATCGGAGACGAGACGATTGCGCGACAGAACGGGACTGCGCTCGTTGGCCCGTGGTCGTCGGCGGTGTTGAGCCCGCGCACCGTCGAGTGTCCGCAAACGGAGGACTGCTCCGTGTACTACTCCGGCGGAGTGTTGATTGGGAGTGAATCGCAGGTCGAGCTCATGGGGTCGGACTACTACGTCTTCGACTTCGACGAGGCCGGAGAGTCCTCGCCGCGTCTGGTGTACGGAGCGGTCGATGGACGGGTTCAACGCGTCGTCGAGGGGGGCTATCTCGCGGTGGTTGCACCGCGCGAGGCCCCCTCAGAGCTTCTGCGGGTGCCGGTCGACGAGGAGACCAGCCCAGAATCGCTCCTGGCGCTCGGCCCCAACGACGTGAGCTGGTCGACACCCACGAGTCTCTTTCGAGGAACCGAGGACGACCGCGGGCTGCACGTGGACTTGAAGATGATCGATGTCTCGGCCGACGAACCCACCGTCCGAGACGTCCCGCTGTTGCCCGGCGCGACTGGACATGCGTTGTCCACGGTGCGCGAGGCACCCCAAGGGCAGGGGCTCGCCGTGGTTCAGATGCTCGAAGCACCGCAGATGGCGTGGATTCCATACGGGCAGGGAACCTTGGGCGCTGCCATTCAGCTCTCGACCGGCGCTGCGTCGGGTGGACTGTCCCTCTCGGCCAATCCTGGCGGAGGGACGTTCTCCCCCGACGGGGAATGGTTCTCCTTCACGTCGAGACCCGACCCCGACGGGCCGAACAGTTCGTATCTCGTTCGGCTCGCAGACGGGCCCAGCGGTGAGCCGGTCTCGCTCGGTCAAGGTACCTGGGGGGTCGAGTTCACGCAGGATGGATCGTTCGCCTACTTCGTCGAGGCGGATGGCGAGGCGTCATCGATCGCGCGGGCCCCTCTCGAAGGTGGTGTCGTCGGGCCGATCGAAGTGGTCTTCGAGGGTCCTCCGCTGGGGTTGTTTTCCGTCTCCGAGGATGGGTCGACCGTCGCGGCCACGGGTCTGGACGACGACCGGATCTGGGTGGTCGACCTCGCTTCGGAGGTCCCCGTGAGTGCCGAAATCGACGGATGTGGAGATGCAAACATCTTCTTCACCCTGGCGTCGGACGGGTCGCTGCTTTCGTGCGCCTGGGACGACGAGAACGGAGGCGGCCAGCGCCACGCCATCTTGGGCGTACGGTCCGGCGAACGGATCGTGCTCGAAGGTGCGGAGTCGACCCGGCTCCTCACCGTTGCAAGGCCCTGAGGGCCGTCATGCCGCGCCGCTCTCGAGCGCAGGATCTAGCCAGCGGGCGAGCATCGTCCGCAACGTCTCGAGGTTCACGGGCTTGGCCAGGAAGTCGTCCATGCCCGTGGAGCGAGCGCGAATGCGGTCTTCCTGCAGTACGCTGGCGGTGAGCGCAACGATCGGCGTGGCGACGCCAGCCTCTCGGATCGCCGTGGTTGCGTCGAATCCATCCAGCTCCGGCATGTGGCAGTCCATCAGGATGAGGTCGAACGAGTTGGACGTGGCTTCTTTCACCGCGCACGCGCCGTCGTTACAGGTGACGACCTCGTGCCCCAGCTTCTGGAGCATCTTGACGGCGACCATGCGATTCACGGGGTGGTCTTCGGCGACGAGAATGCGGGCCGATGCGACGGCTCGCGGGGCGGGGCTCCGGGGGGCGGCCGGGGTTGGGCTGAGCAGGGAGGGCAGGTCCAAGGGAACCTCGAACCGGAACGTCGCGCCCTCGCCCACGACACTGTGCGCGCTCAGGAACCCGCCCATCAATCCCGCAAGACGTCGCGAGATCGACAGGCCCAGGCCGGTTCCGCCGTAGCGACGGGTCGTGGACCGGTCGCCCTGTTCGAACTTGTCGAAGATACGCTGCAGCGCTTCCTCCTCGATGCCGCAGCCCGTGTCGGAGACGTCGACGGCGAGGGTGTCGTTGCGGGCTCGAACGGACACGCGGACCTCGCCCTCCTCGGTGAATTTGATCGCGTTGCTCAGCAAGTTCAGCAGGATCTGCCGCGTGCGCGCCGCGTCTCCGAGAACGGCTGAGGGAACGTCTTTGGCGACGTCGGTCCGCAAGGACAGCCGCTTCCGCGCAGCATCGTTTTGCACGACGCGAACGCACTCGTGGACGATGTCTTTTGGGGACATTGGCGCCGATTCGAGGTCGAGCTTTCCCGCTTGAATCTTGCAAAGGTCGAGCACATCGTCGATGATCGACATGAGGGCGCGCCCAGACGTCTGGATCGTGTCGACGTGTTGACGCTGCTCGAGGGACAGTGGGGAATCGCTGAGCAGGTCTGCGGCACCGATGACCCCGTTCATGGGCGTGCGAAGCTCGTGGCTCATCGATGCGAGGAACTCCGACTTGCTTCGTGACGCCTGGAGTGCGGCCTCGCGGGCCTCCTCGAGATGGGCCTCGGTTTGCTTGGCCTTCGAGATGTCCTGGAACACGCCGAAGAGTCGGCGCACCGTTCCGCCAACCACTTCGGCCGAGCCGATGGAGCGCACCCAGATGTTTCGCCCTTTGGCCGTGGTCAGCGGCATTTCGAAGTCCCAGCCGATTCCGTGCTCGAGCCCGCGGCGGACGTACTCGGCAACCTTGGGCCGTGCCTCGGGTGCATAGAAGTTGATGGCGTCTTCGAGGGGCGGCTTCTCGGTGATGGGGACTTCGTGGATGCGATAGACCTGCTCGGACCAGCGAACTTCCTGCGTACGGGCGTCGAGCTCCCAAACGCCCACGTTGGCCAGCCGCTCGGCGTGCTGCAGCAAGCACACCGTCTTTTGCACGTTCAGCTCGGCTTCCTTGCGGGCAGTCGTGTGCGACGCAGTAGATGTAGTCCTCGTCGGACTTGGCGTGCCAACTCAGCCATCGATACGAGCCATCTCGGCAGCGGTAGCGGTTCTCGAACTCGACGACCTCGGAGTCGGGTTCGTTCAGTCCGGCCGCGCACGCGAGCGTGGGGCCTACATCGTCGGGATGGATGAACGTGACGAAGGGATGCGCGCAGAGTTCCTCGTTGGTCCACCCCAGCAGGCGGCTCCATGACGCGTTCAGCTCGATGAAGCGCCCCTCTTTGTTCGCGATCGCGGGGAGCGCGTTGCAGAGCTCGAACATCTTTCGATAGGACGCGCTGGAGTCCATACCGCTCCACAACGGCGGCAACTGCGTGATCTTGAGGACGCAGCCCAATGACGACTGTTCGCCCCAGAGGCTGGCCCGACCCGGTCCAGGACGGGGAGTCCCGGAGCAGCGGGGTTGGACTGCGGTTCAGCCCTTGCCGAACGGGACGCCCGTGATCAGCAGCTCATGTTTGCCGGTCACGAAGACCCGACGGTGATGCTGCTGCAGGTACTTCTTGTAGAACGCCACGCCTTTGAGCAGGAGCGAGAGCTCCGGCTGGCGGAAGTTCACCATACGCGCGCCGTGCAGCAGCTCCCCGTCGACGTGGCGACAGTTGGGCACGCCTACAATGATGCTGCCCCGTTCGGTAAGCAGGTTTTGCACGACGTGTCGAAGTACGGCGCGGTCGTCGACACCCGGGCTCTGGAGCGTGTCGATGCACATCACGAGGTCGAACGGTTCCAAGGCAGGAAGCTCGTTGAGGTCCGCGCAGGTGAAGGCATGGGGCGGCCCGAATCGAGCCCGAGCGACCTCGAGTGCGGCGTTGTCGTGGTCAATGCCCACGAAGGTGGCATCGGGGCACCAAGGCGCGATGGCGGCGAGTTCATCCCCCGTATTCACCCCAAGCGCCAGCACGCGCGGGGAGGGGCCGAGACCGCACCGCTCGAGCGCGTCGCGTAGGTCGAGCAGAAAGTCGGGCTCTTCGAGTTTGCTGGCCCGCTGGAACCCAGACCCGGGCGCGTACTTGCCGATGTGAGGGCCATCTCTGGGGATGAGCCGGGCGGTCGCGTCGAGCCGGGAGAACTGAAGGCGAATGAACCCGGGCGAGGCGACGCGCGGGGTGTGTAATCGTAGGCACAGTCGGTCCGCGAGGTCGGTCCACAGGCGAAGCGGTCGATGACGCGGGGCATCGGTGTGGGCGTCGACCGACTCCCCCGGATAGGCGCCATGGCTGAGGTCGGGATCTGGTACCTCGAAGGAGACGTTGTCCTGGGTGGACATGCTCGTCTCGACGTACGCGAGAATCTCCCGCAGCGAGTGATGGACGAAGCGGGCGGTCACGTGCCGGTGGTGGAGCTGGAGCCGCCCGTCGTGTCGGTATCGGTGTCCGTGTCGGTATCGGTGTCCGTGTCGGTATCGGTGTCC
>CAYSPB010000108.1:4609-10317 GCA_964432695.1 uncultured Nannocystaceae bacterium | reverse complement strand
TGTCCGTGTCGGTATCGGTGTCCGTGTCGGTATCGGTGTCCGTGTCGGTATCGGTTTCCGTGTCACCCGTCGAGGAGGACGAGGAGGAGCTCGACGAAGACGAGGAGGAGCTCGACGAACTCGAGGAGGACGAGGAACTCGAGGAACTCGACGACGTCGGCTCACCTGTCGAACCCGAAGAGGAGCCGGTAGTCGTGTCGTTGGTCGTCCCCGGTGCGGTGGTGGGCATCGCGGTGGTCGACGTGGTGTCGCTGCCGGTGGTCGTGCCGTCGTCGCAGTCGCCGATGCACACGGCTGACCCGACGCACCCAGTCGCCATGAGGGCAGCGCCGAGCAGCAGCAGTCTCATCCGCAGGGAGCGTCGACGTCGATCAGCGTCGAGCGGGGGAACCGAGACGAGAACTCGGTTGCGGCCTTCCGCGCTTCTTCGGTGTGCTGACCCTTGCAGAGCGTCCGAACCTGAAGCGCCGACGCCTCCATCGTGAACGTGCCGCGCGGGAAGTCGCGAATGTAGCGGTCGATGCGGTCGAGGGCCTCGCGGGTGTCGCCACGCCGCGCAGCGACCTTCGCTTGCTCGAACCGCTCCAGCTCGGCCGCGAACGGCTCGGGCTTGGACTCGATGTCGCGAGCCTGGACCCGGGCGCGGGGGGCCTTCTTGGCGCTTCGCTTGGCGGGCGCGAGCCAAGCCGCCGCGGAGGGTGCTAGCGGCACGGACTCTGTGGGAACGAGTGACGCCGCGACCGGCTCGGGCGGGGCGGGGCGGGCCGACGGTGCCAGCATGGGCTCTTTGGGCATCGGCTTGGTGGCGGGATCGACCGCGGCAGTCTCCGCGCCGGCAATCACGGCGATGTCCGTCGGTGGCGGTGGTTCGGTTTCGATCGAGGCGACGGCCATGGAGCTGCCGCCCACGACGGCTGCGGCCACCGCGAGCTTGCTGAGGATGCCCGCCGAGGCGCCCACGCCGGTGGTGGCGACGGCGGCCTTGGTGATGCCGAGCTTGGCGATGAGCAACGACCAGGTGCGCCTACGCGTGCCAGCCGCCGGTTTGGCCTCGGCCACGGTCCGGACGTTTGCCCGGTAGGTCTCCATGTTGGCCTCGCGCCGGGCCCGACGCGCGACGTGCTGCCGAGCGGCACGCAGGCGCGCATAGACGGTGTTGAGGTTGACCCCGAGCATCTTCGCGATCTCGGGTGCGCGCATCTGCTCGAACTCCGAGAGCACGAAGACCGCGCGCTTGTCCTCATCGAGTTCCTCGAGCCAGCTCTGCAAGCGATGGAGCGTTTCGTTGCAGCTCAGCGCGGTGTCAGGGCGGCCCCGGTCCGTGGCGGTCTCGGTGGATTCGAGGTCATCGAGGGCGGTGCGCCGGGCGCGGTCGCGGTACCGGAGCGCGATGCGCCGGGCGATCGCGAAAAGCCAGGTGCGAACGGCCGCCCGGCCCTCGAACGCGTCGAGCTTGCGGTGGACGACGATGAAAACGTCCTGGACCGCGTCGTCGACCGCGCCTTCGTGGACTCCGAGGCGGAGCAAGCTGCGCCAAACGAAGGTGTAGTGGCTGCGGTAGACGTCGCGAAAGCTCGGCACCGCGCCAATCCGGGGCACAGGGAGGCTCACCTGGGACTCGGCTGCGGCTGAAAACGACACGTCCACCTTAGTGTTATGTAGTTTGGGCCCAAGATCCGTCAGAAAATGATCCAGGAAACACGTTTCTTGGGTTTGGCAGGTTTTGACGGCGCTATTTCGGGCACGCAGGAGCAGGCCCATGGGCCGCGCATCGACCCTGGTAGCCTGGCCGGCGCATGTCGGATGGGCCGCGCGAGACGCTCCCCGACGCGTCCCACGATGCGGCGCGTTCCGCGGGCGGTCAGCCGTCCCGGATCGGGCGATTCGCCGTCCTGCGTAAACAGGGCTCGGGCGGCATGGGGGTGGTCTACGCGGGCTACGACGAGCAGCTCGACCGCAAGGTGGCGATCAAGCTGCTGCACGCCGACGTGACCGAGGAGAGCGTCGGCCGGGCTCGCTTGGTGCGGGAGGCCCAGGCGATGGCGAAGGTTTCGCACCCCAACGTCGCGCACGTGTACGAAGTGGGAGAGCACGACGGTCGGGTCTACGTCGTCATGCAGTTCATCGACGGGGCCGAGCTGGGTGCGTGGAGTGATCTGGACCGTCCATGGACCGAGGTACTCGATGCGTACGTGCAGGCGGGTCGAGGCTTGGCGGCCGCGCACGAAGCCGGCCTCGTACACCGCGACTTCAAGCCGGGCAACGTGATGATCACGGCGTCGGGGCACGTGCGCGTGCTGGACTTCGGGCTGGCGAGCTACCTCGACGAGCGCATGCCGACCGTTCGCGACGCCATGTCCCCTGAGGACCTGGAGGCACTCGAGAGCTTGCGAACGCGAACGGGCGCGCTCGTGGGAACGCCGGCCTATATGGCCCCGGAGGTGCTCGGTGGCGGGCGAGCGGATGCCGCCAGCGACCAGTTCGCGTTTTGTGTCTCGCTTTTCGAAGGTCTGTACGGCGTGCATCCGTTCGGCAAGCTGCACGGTGCGGCCCGGCTCGTGGCGATCCTCGCCGCGGAGCCGCCGGCGCGACCCGAATCCGACGCGCCCGGGTGGCTCTTTCGAGTGCTGCTACGTGGCCTCTCCCGCGACCCCATTGATCGGTTCGCGTCGATGCACGTGCTGCTTCGCGAGGTCGAAGCACGCCGTGCGCCCAATCGGACGCGCCTGGGTCTGGTTGCGCTCACGGGTGTGAGTACGGTGGTCGCGGTGGCGGCGTTTACCTCGACGCCGGGGGAGTCCTCGGCGGATCCGTGTCCGCGCCGACCCGACGCACTGGGTGATGCGTGGAGCG
The DNA here is from genome assembly GCA_964432695.1 of uncultured Nannocystaceae bacterium. GTDB lineage: Bacteria > Myxococcota_A > Polyangia > Nannocystales > Nannocystaceae > CAJXVA01. The sequence goes on along the minus strand of CAYSPB010000108.1, from coordinate 7,464 downwards.
AGGCCCGCCAACGTGACGTTTCCGCGGCGTTCGACGCCGTCGATGCGGTGTATGCAGCGCAAACGTTCACACAGCTGGAGTCCGCGCTCGACCACTATGCCGAGGCGTGGCTCGACGAGGCGCACGACTCCTGCGTCGCGACGCGTGTGCAAGCGGTGCAGTCGGAACGCGCCTTCGATGCCCGCGCCGCGTGTTTATCGGATCTGCGGACCGCCCTGGGCGAAGTGACTCAACTGCTCGTCGAGGCCGACCAAGGCATCGTCGACAAGTCTGAGCATCTGCTCGCGGGGCTGAAGCCGCCGGGTATCTGCGCCGACGTGGAAGCCCTCGTGGCCATCCCACCGCCTCCGCCGGAGCATGCGGGTGCGGTGCGCGAGATCAAGGCCACGATGGCACGCGCCGCCGCGCTCGATTCGGCCGGCCGATGGAAAGAGGCGCTTCCGCTGGCTCGCAGCGCGCTCGCCCGCGTCGAGGGCATCGACTATGGACCCGCCTCGGTCCAGGTGCAGTTTCAGGTCGGCAATATCGCCTCTCATGCCGGGGAGCTGGACGAGGCGCTGCTTCACGTGCGCGGGTCGTATTTTCGGGCGCTCGCGGGCGCAGACCGGTTCAGTGCGGGTCGCGCTGCCACGAAGCTGGTGGACCTCCACGTCGCGCGGTCGGAGCTGCCAGCGGCGCACGAATGGTTGCGCCATGCGAGTGCACAACACGACGGCTTGGGCGATGCGGCCGCAGGTCTACGGCTCGATCACCTGATTGCGGAGGCAAGGCTCGCCCAAGAGGAGGCGCGTCTCGTCGATGCCACGGACGTGCTCACCCGGGCCCGTGACCTCGCAGACCAGCACGGGCTCAACAAGCGCGGGCTCTACGATGCTCTGGGCACGGTCCACCTGTGGCGCGGCCAATGGAGCGACGCACTGGCGACGTATCGCGCCAACGTCGACCTTTGCCGGGCGGCGGTCGGTAGTGAGCACCCCAACTGCATCACGGCGGAGGGCAACCTCGGGTTTGCACTGCTGAAGAAGGGCGACATCGAGGGCGCGCGCGCGACCTTCGATGACGTGCTCACGCGCGCGCGGATGGTGTTCCCTGATGGCCTCGCCCAACTCGACGCGATCCTCAACAACGCGGCCGGTGCCTACGAGCGAGAGGGACTGTTCGACGCGGCGCGCGACATGTTCTTGGAGGTGCACGAGATCCGCGTCGACAAGTACGGAGCCGAGCACCCGCTCACCGCACACCCGCTGAACAATCTCGGCAACGTCTACGTATCGCAGGAGAACTGGGACGAGGCCGAGCGTTACTTCTCTCAGGCCCACGCCATCTTGGAGAAGGCGCACGGCCCCGCGCATTTCCACGTCTCGTTTCCGCTGCACGGACTCGGTCAGGTTGCACGCGGCCGTGAGGATTTCGAGACGGCGGTGACGCACTTTGCCCGCGTGGTGGAGATCCGCGACGTCGCCGAGAGCTCTCCCGAAGGACGCGCCGCAGCCTGGATGGAACTGGCGGAGGCCCGGGCCGAGCTTCCTGGGCAGAAGGAGCAGGCGCGAACCGACGCGCTCGCGGCCAAGGCGATCTTGGCCGCGGCAACCGATGAGGGTGAAGACCTGATCGACATTCGCTACGAAGTCGACCGCTGGCTCGCCGAGCATCCCGCGTAGGGTGGTGGGACCGTCCGACCTCGTGGTCTCCACGTTCAGGCTGAAAACGGAAGCTGCGGTCCGCGGACGACGAACGCGTCGTCATCGTCCGGCTCCCGCCGAACGGGCGGTGGATTGCCAAGGATGCGCCCGACGTGTCCGCGCACCACGGGGTCCTGTGGCGGGTGCCCTCCGATCCGTCGAAGGCACCCCGCACCGTATTCGACACCACCGACGCCAACTGGTGGCCTAGCGCGCTCGCCCCGGTCGGGTCGGGTCTGGCGAGCGCGGTGGCTCGCTGTCAACGTCCCGTGGTTTCGGGCACGCCATACTCCGGTTCACCGATGCCGGAGCTGCCCGACGTCGGCTCGCCCCCGCCGGTCGAGCCGCCAGTTGAGCTGCTGCCCCCGCCGGACGAGCTTCCGAACGTCTCGGGCACGCCATAGTCGGGCTCGCCGCCGAACCCGGTGCTGCCGGAGTCCTCAGTGGTGGAGCCCGGATCACCGCTGGTGCCTCCGGGATCGGTGGTGGTGGCCGTTGCGCCGGAGGAGCTGCTGTCGCCCCCACTTGGATCGGTGGTGGCTGTTTCGCTCGACGAACCGACCGTGTCGTCCCCGTCGTCCGTGGCGGGACACGCCGCCAAGCTCAGCCCCATCAAGACTGCACCTGCCGTGCGGGTGATCGTGCCAGTCGTCGAGCGGATGGGCGCGCCGCAATGCGGGCACGCGGATTCATCGGCGTGCACGTGAGTGCTGCACGCCGGACAAGCAATAAGTTTTCCCATGCGTTCAGTGTACGGCGGCGCAGGCGGCGGTGCCAAACACGGCTCCGTCGGAACGTAGGCGCACACCGGGGGACGTCGGCTCCGGAGCAGGTTGTCGACGTGGTCGCAGCCGCCGTAGGTTCCGGTGCATGACTTTCGTTGCAAGACTCTCCTCGGTCGCCATGGCGATGCTCATCGCTGTTGGATGCGGTGATGACACGAGCACCGCAGACGGCGGTGGCTCCTCTTCGACGTCGTCTACCGGTGCCGATGCCACCACGGGCACCACCGGTGGCGCCGCGACGAGCGAGGCTCAGACGACGACTTCGGGCGGCTCCACCTCCTCCGGTGGCGGAGATGTCTCGTCGTCGTCGTCGTCGTCGGGGGCAGCCGATGAGAGCGGAAGCTCCACCGGTGGCGCGTCGACGAGCACGGGCGAAGCATCGTCGTCG
>CAYSPB010000108.1:0-4509 GCA_964432695.1 uncultured Nannocystaceae bacterium | reverse complement strand
GTCGACGAGCACAGGTGGGGGCGGTGCGCTGTCGTGCGAAGACGGGGGAGAGCAGGTCGTCAGCTGGACACTCCAGGTTCCCGGTGGTGTGTTCCCAGACGACATTCCCACGGACCTGGACGAGACCTGCTCTCTGCTCTTGCCCACCGGTCCCAGCGAGATTCGCGTCGACTGCCCCTCTACCGACCTCGTCTTCACGGTCGAAACGGACCCTGTTCTCGCACTGCCCAGCAATGCTCAGTCGGTTGCCGTTCAGCTTCGCCGTGCGGTGGGTCCGCTCGGCTTCCCCGACTTCTGGGCGACTCTCGAGTTCCAGGCCGACGGCCTCGAACTCGGTCTCGTGAACAGTTCCGTGCTCGACCCCGGGCCCGGGTTCGACTTGCCGCTGGGCATGGCGCTTTCGGCGGAAGACTGCGGTCCGTTCACCCTGACGGGTCCATTTGGCATGGAAGACCCATGCGGGGACCAGATGTGGCTCGGCATCGACCTCGACCTCGATGCGCCGCTGACGGTGTTCCACGGAGCCCACGACGCCGCGCCCGACGACGGCGCGACTGTCGACGCTTGGGTCGGGACCGCACGCGACTACGGCGACCTGCCGCAGTTCTGCGACATTGCCGCTTCGTTCTTCGCGATCGTCGTCGCTCGACAGGAGCCCTAAAAAAACGGGAACGTTCTCGAGGTCCGGAACGACCACCGGGGCATGCGACCCTCGATTCGGACTGCACTTGCCGCCATGGGCCTCCTCGGGGGCCTTTGCCTCAGCGTCACGGCCACCGCTGCGCCGTTCAAGCTGCCCAAGAAGCCGCCGAGCAAGACGTTCCCGAAGAACCCGGTGCCGGTCGATACGGGGCTCACATCGACCCGCACCGTCGACGTGCGCTCTTTGTACGCGTCGGGCGTGTCGATGAACATCCATCGTGCACCGCGCATTGTCCCTGCTGAGAACCGTGCGCAGCTGGACTCGAAGTCGCAGATGTGGCTGCACTTTCGAGGCGCCGCGCGGAAGACCTACGACCTCGATTGCCGCTTCACGGGCTCGGGCCGGGTCGAGTTCATCGACTACTCGAACGGCAAGGTGCACAGCAACCACTCGGTCACCATCGTGCGTGGAGTGACCCACGTGCGGCTGAGTTCGACGAGCACGGGGACCCCGCGGAAGGTGTTCGTGCAGGGTCGCGGCAACCTCGACTGGCACGCGTGCACGATCAAGCCGGTTCGCTGAGCGTTCGAAACCACGCTTCGAGCGAGCGGCGGCCGTGCGCAGGCGCGATGCCGTCGACCGTTCCCACGCGCGCGAAGAACTCGATCGATTCGGCGAGTCTGGGGTGCAGCCATCGCAAGCCCCATGCGCCAAAGCGTGCAAGGCCGGCAGGGACGCGGAAGGACGCCGCGCTCCGCCCTGCCGCGGCACGGGCGAGGTCGGCGATGTCGCGGCGTGTCACCACGTCGGGACCCCCGACCGCTCGTTCGCCGAACCCGGGGTCTTCGACCGCGTCGGCGCAGACTTCGGCCAAGTCTTCGGTGGCGATAGGATTCGTCCGCGCGGTCGGGTCGCCCAGAACGGGCACGGGGGCCCACCGAGCGAGGGTCACGAACAACTCGAACGCCGAGAAGAACCCCGTGGGTCGTACGACCGCGTGGTGGAGCGACGAAGGCCGCAGTGCGTCCACGACTGCTTCGTGGGCCCGTACGTAGGCGAGGTCCGAAAGCGGGCCTCGTCCACCCGCGACCGAGACGTAGGTGAAGCGCTCGAGACCCGCCGACTCGGCGGCGCGCAGCAGGTGCAGGTTGGCGACGGTGTCCACCGCTTCAAATCCGGCTCTGCCTCCGCCGGGCCGAGGCACGATCGGCGCACCCATGCAGCTGAGGACCGCCTGCGCACCTTCCACAGCGGCAGGCAACGTCTCTGGCCGAAGTCCGTCGGCCACGACACACGAATGCGCACCGTCTACGCGGGCGCTCTCACGCCGCACGATTGCACGCACTCGATGGCCCCGTGCGGACAGTACCCTGCACGCCGCTCGCCCGAGCGAACCGGTGGCTCCCGCCACCACAATCGTCCGCGTCATCGAGCGGGACGTACCGCGGGCGCGCTGAGGCGCAACCCCCCGCTCGCGAGCCACTGGCGCATCGTGTTGATGTTGCCCTCCATGGCCTCGACCGTCGGGGGGTCCATCGTGCCGAGCTTCGTCATGGAGCCGTCCTCGAAACTGAACTGCGTAGCGTGAATGCGACGCGTGCCGCCGAGCACGGTTTCGGAGACTTCGATGCTCCGCAGACTCTCCAGCGGCCACCGTTGCGGGGTCTTGGACCACAGCCCTCGGGACTCCAGCCGGATCTCCGCTGCGTTGCGGTCGAAGGTGAGACGACGGGTGCGAACGGTCGCCCCGAAGAGCAGCGGACCCAAGGTCAAGGTGCTCAGCAGCATGCCCGACCCGATCTGGACAAAGTCGTCCTCGAGGCTCCACGTCTCGTGCATGGAGAGGGCCGCAAGCCCAGCCGCGACACCTGCGGTGATGGCGATGACCAGGACCACCCCGAGCGCGATGGACTTGTGCTCGAAAATCAGGACGTCGGGGGTGTGGGTGGTGACCTTCACGAGGCCTCCGGTTCCAGCAGTCGCTTCACCCGAAAGGCAGCGTCACGAGAGAGATCGTCGATCGTGATCCGCCCACCGGTTCCGTGAATGCGCAGCACCGTTCGGTCCGCGCTGCGACCCGCTGCGTCTGCCTCCGCGATGGGGTCTTCATGCGTGTCGACCGAGATGCACAGGCCACTGCGCCCGACAGCCCGCGTCCGGCCGGGGATCCGGCCGACTCGGTAGGAGACCTGTTCCGTCGTCGCCGTGAGCTGCGCGCCGCGGTTGACGAGGAGGTGCGCGAGGAACAAAGCCCAAGTCGACCAGAAGCCCGCCGTGACGAGCGGCGACATCGCCACGACCTTCATTTCGTCGAGTTGCTCCCATCCCAGGGCACTGGCCACCCCCCACGCTGCCATCAGCGGGGCGGCGAACGCCAAGATGACGTCGACGACCGTCACTCGTCGCCAGTGCACCGATAGGACCCCGTCCTGCTCACGCACCGTGAGGGATTGCCGAAGCACCGCTCCAGCATAGCTGCCGGCGGGGAAACCCGCTCGATGGCGACGGTGTACGCTGTTTGGCCATGGTGTCGTCTGAAGCGACCGCAACCCTCTTGATGAGCTGCCCGGACCAGCCCGGCATCGTGGCCGCGCTGGCGCAGGTCCTGTACGGGCACGGGGCGAACATCCTCGATGCGGACCAGCACAGCGACGAGCATGCCGGCCAGTTCTTCCAGCGAATTCGATTCGACGCGAGTGCGTTGCGAACCGATCGAGCCACGCTCACCCACGCGATCGAAGAAGCCGCGGAGCGGTTCGAGCTCACGTGGGATCTACGCTGGGACGGCGCGCCCAAGCGCGTGGCGATCTTCGTCTCCAAGTATGACCACTGCCTCTACGACCTGCTGCTGAGGCATCGCGCAGGGGAACTCGCCTGCGAGGTGGCGCTCATCGTCAGCAACCATCCAGACCTGGAACCGGTCGCGACGCAGTTCGGCGTGCCGTACCACGTCTTCCCGATCACCAAAGACACCAAGGCTGCCCAAGAGGAGAAGGAACTCGCCCTGTTGGATGCGTCGTCGATCGAGCTGGTCGTCATGGCTCGCTACATGCAGATCCTCTCCGATCGTTTCATCGCGGCGCGGCCCCACGGGGTGATCAACATTCACCATTCGTTCCTACCGGCATTCATCGGCGGCCGCCCGTACCACCAGGCCCACGCGCGGGGCGTGAAGCTCATCGGCGCTACGGCTCACTACGCCACGGCCGATCTCGACGAGGGCCCGATCATCGAGCAGGACGTCGTCCGCTGTACGCACCGCGATGCCGTCTCGGACCTGATCCGCAAGGGCCGAGACCTCGAGAAGCAGGTCCTCGCCCGGGCCGTGCGCGCGCACCTCGACGACCGCGTGCTGGTCTACGGCAACAAGACTGTCGTATTCGACTGAGCCGCCTTCGGCATGTGGCCTCGCGTTCGACGCGTCGGCCGATACCCCCGTCGAGTTGACCGCCCCCGGCTCCTCGGACTCTCTGCTGGGCAGCCTCAGCGGCGACGGCGGAACGGGACCGCGAGCGCGAGCAGCCAGAGGGCCGTGGCGCCGTTCGAGCCGCCGATGCGGCACCCGCCGCCATCGCCGGAGCCGTCCGCGGCGGCACCGGAGCTACCGCCCGCGCTCCCACCGTTGTCGTCGCCTTCGGTGCCGCCTGAGGGGTTGCCGGATGTGCCCGACGCGCCATCGCTCTCGCTGTCACCATCGTCGTCGCCACTGGTGCCGCTCGAGAGGCCGCCGCTGGAACCGTCGGCGCCTTCGGAATCATCGCTGTTCTCGCAGCCGGGTTCGCCTACGCCGAAGCAGACGACCTGTTCTTCAGACGTGTTGCCGGCGTGGTCGGTGGCGGTAAAGATGACTTCGTAGGAGCCCGGTG
>CAYSPB010000107.1:0-19395 GCA_964432695.1 uncultured Nannocystaceae bacterium | reverse complement strand
GAGGTCGTGGTGGGCGGTGGCGACGTCAGGGAGGAAGTTGGCTGCGGCGGTCCAGTCGGCGACGTGGCGACTGCGGGCGCGCCACATTGACCGTCGATCCAACGGCGAAGGGCCGGCGAATTCGGACCTGGCCCGGCGGTAAGGTCGCCGGTGTGGGGCCTCTGGTGCGAACCGTGGCTCGTACCGCACACTCGACCGGCATGGCGCGCACCGCAAAGGCCAACGGCCTCATCGTCATCACGTACGTCGTCGCGACCGTGGCGTCCCTCGTCGTCGCGCGGGGGCTCCAGGACTCGATGCCGACGTGGGCCGTGGTGCTCATCGCGGACGTGGTGGGCACGACCGTCGTCTTCGGGTTCAGTCGTGTCTTCGACAACAGCAGCTTCTACGACGCGTACTGGAGCGTAGCGCCGCCCGTCATCGCATTCGGGCTCGTCTTCGGAGTGGACGGCGTCGACCCCGTCTCGACGCGCCAGGTCTTGGTGTGCGCGTTGGTGACGGCCTGGGGCGCACGCCTCACCTACAACTGGTGGCGTGGGTGGAGGGGTCTCGCCCATGAAGACTGGCGCTACGTGAACCTGCGCAAGACGACGGGGCGCTGGTACTGGGTCGTCAGCTACCTCGGGCTGCACATGTTCCCCACGGTACTCGTCTACCTAGGCTGCCTTGCGATGCTGCCCGCCCTCGTGGACGGCACCCGCGCGCTGTCGTGGCTCGACGCCGTCGCGTCCGTGTTCACCGGGCTGGCGATCTACATCGAAGCCAAGGCCGACCGCGAGCTGCACGACTTCGTGGCAACCAAGCCCGCACCCGAGCAGGTCCTCACCACGGGGCTGTGGGGGCGATGTCGTCATCCCAACTACCTCGGCGAGATGATGCTTTGGTGGGGTTTGTCCATGTTTGCATTGGCTTCGGACAGTGCTTCGTGGTGGGTGCTGGTCGGCCCAGTCTCGATCACGCTGCTGTTCGTCTTCATCAGCATTCCGATGATCGACAAGCGCATGCTCGCCAAGCGCCCCGCGTACGCGGACGTCGTTCGGCGGTATCCGAAGTTTCTCCCCCTCGGACCGCGTCGCTAGCCCGGCTGTGTCCTTCGGTGGCACGGCTGCGAACGCCAGTCGAACGACGTATTGCGTTCGATCTGTTCGCTTTGATGGCGTTGTCTTCTGACGGTGGTACTGTAGGACGGATGGAAGGGCGTATCGATGTTGACCGACAAGGCGACATCGTCATCGTGCGCTTCCAAGGTCGGTTCGACGACCACTTCGACTCGTATCTCGAGCGCTATCAAGCGGTCTTGGACGCCGGCAAGCCATACGCCGCCGTGTTCATCACCGACTCCGACGCGCGCATGCCGTCGCACAAGATCGCGCTGCGAAAGGCGGAGTGGATGCGAGCCAATCGCGAGGCATCGCAAAGGCTTTGCAAAGGGGCGGCGTTCATCCTTCCCTCACCGCTGATGCGGGGCTTTCTGCGCGCGGTCATCCGGCTGCAGCCGCTCGACATTCCACACTCCGTCTTTCGCGAAGAAGACGAGGCCATGCGCTGGGTTCGCGGCCTCACCGCGCCCGCAGACCCGGCTCCGGCTCTCGAAGTCAGCTGATACGGATTCGGGACGCACGGTCGGGGCCGAACCGGTGCTAGGTTCTCGGCCGCGTGTCCGGTCAGATGGACGTCACTCTCGATCGCGGTGTCATCGTGGTTCGCTACGATGGTCGCCCGAGCGATGACGTGTTCGAGGCGTATCTGCGCCGGTACCAATCACTCGCGGGCCGTGGTGCCCCATACGCGACGGTCTACGCGACGAGCGTTGGCGCTCGAATCCCGCAGCCCCATCACGCACGTCTGCAAGCGGCGTGGATGAAGCAGCATCAGCCGATGCTTCGCGATTGGTGCCGCGGGCTGAGTTTTTCGCTCGCAACGCCGCTGATGCGTGGGGTGCTGCGCGCGGTGCTGAAGATGCAGCCGCTCGCGGCCGAGCACGCGGTGTTCAGCAGCGAGGACGATGCGATCGCCTGGGCCCGCTCTCGCCTCGACGTCGCGGCATGACCCGTCCGGTCAGAGCGCGAACTGCAGCGTCATCCGGAGCATGACGTCCCACCCGGGCTCGTTCGCGTAGTACCGAAGCAAGCTGGTGTAGTCGCGGTATCGGGCGTTGGTGAGGTTCGAGCCGGTCAGCGAGAAGCCCAAGCGCTGATCGCCGACGGGTACGGCGACGCCGGCTTCTGCACCGAGCGTGAAGTACTCGGGCGGTGGGGGGGCGAAGTCGGCTGTGACGTCGAAGCGTCGCTGTCTGTCGACGTAGGTCCCGCGGACACCGATGTGCCCGTCTTCCGAGATGCCGATGTCGGGCCAGTGGTACGTGACGTTGAGGCTGTAGCGGTCCGGCGGCACGAAGACCAGCGGCGCGCCGTCGGGCACGGTGCGGGCCCGAACCCATGAGGCCTGCGCATCGAACGAGACCGGCCAATCCGGGGGCTGAACGGTGCTTTGAAGCTCTCCGCCGTAGAACAGCGCGTTGACCGGGTCGGGAGAGAACAGCGGGAAGGCACCTTGAATGCCGCACTGGAGTGGTGCGCACTCGCTGTAGTTGGGCGCGTTGCGGTCGTCGTCTTGCTGGGGCAGCGCGCGAAAGTAGATGTAGTCGTCGATGTAGCTGGCGAACGCGGCGCCTTCGACGAACAGCCACGTGTTGGCATGTTGGATCGTCAGGCCGCCGCCCCAGGTGCGCTCGGGCCCGAGCCGACCCTGTCCGTTCGAGAACAGCGGGAACGATGGTGCGGCGCCCTTGATGAACTGCTCGTCCCCGTTGGGGAACCGCAGCACCGTCGAGGCGTCGATCGAGACGACGAACTCGTCCACGTCTTCCACCGGTCGCACCGCGACGCCGAACGAGCCCGAGGCTCCCCGGAAGGGCGTGTTGCAGTTGGCCCCCTCCTCCGTTTCGGTGCAGTCGTCGGGCAGGCGATCCTGTGCACGGAAGGGCAGGAAGGTCTTGTCGTCGATGACGCTGCGACGTGCGAGGACGTCGTACCGCGCCCCGGCTTCGATCTCGACGCGGGGCCAAACGACCCGCTCGATGATGAAGGCGCCGCCGGTCTCTTCGTCGAAGTCGGGCATGAAGGCGGGGTCGCTGCCGTCATAGCGATTGCGACGGTCGAAGAACTGGCCCCCCACGCTTCCTTCGAGCAGGGCGGTCGAGCCGAGGCTGACCGGTGACTGTTCGAACACGAGCTCGGCTGCGTGCGTGCGGAGATCGAACTCGATCTGGGGTCCGGAGATGTTCTGGCGAACGATGTCGAACTCGTCTCGGTCGTTGATCTGCAGTGCGTAGGTGGCCACGAGGTTGCCCGCGTTACCCAGCGGCGCCGTGCCGCGCGCTATGAACATGTCGTGCGTGACGTCGTGAAAGGCCCGCTCGATCTCATAGTCGCGGCGATAGGCGTCGGCGCCCGAGGGACGGTCGAGGCTCAGGCTGTCCTCGAAGTCTGCGGCGGTCTCGGCGCGAAGTCCGGTGAAGATGCCGCCCTTCATTCGCTGGTGTCGGTATGACGTCTGCAGCGAGAAGCCGCGGCGCGCGTAGCCGAGAGAGCCGCCAGCGTTCCACACGAACGTACCCGTGTTGTCCATCGGGTAGTCGGGCGTGACGGATGACCCGCCGCGAGAGACGTTTCCCTCCGCGCGCCAGGCCAAGCCTCGGAGGAATCGGTGCGTCCCCTGGACGCGCGCCGCCGTGACCCCGCGACGCTCGTTGCTTGTGCCGACAAGGTGCACTTCGCCGGTGACGCCCGGTTCGGTGGGCAGGGGTGGAGGGTCGATGAGCACCACGCCACCGACGGCGTCGGGTCCGTATCGAATGCCGCCAGCACCCTTGATGACGGTGATGCTGTCGGCCGCGAAGGGGTCGATCTCGGGCGGATGCTCGAGGCCCCACTTCTGGCTCTCGTGGCGCACTCGGTCGTAGAGGATCAGGTTTCGTCGGCCGACCTGGCCGCGAATGATCGGTTTGCCCATGCCGCCGGCGGGCCCGCGCAACACGGTCACGCCCGAGACGGAGGCGAGCGCGTCGGCGAGCCCTTGGCCTCGCAGGTCGTCGAGTGCATCGCCGTCGAGCGTATCGGTCGCCGCAGTGTCCAGAGACTTGGGGGCCGGCGCGACCACGACGACGTCGTCGAGTACATCGACCTCGTGAGGCCGGACGACGATGTCGACGGTGCCGCCGGATGGAAGCCGTACGCTCTGGCTGCGCGGCGCGTAGTCGGCGCGAGACGCCGTGATGCGAACGTTGCCCGGGCACAGTCCGGTCAGGACGTAGGCGCCGCTCTCGTCGCTGGTGGTCGCCGCAGCCTTGCCCGCGGAGACTTCGGCGTCGACGACGGGTGCCGCCGTGGCTTCGTCGAGGACGCGCCCGCGGACTTCGAGGTCGCACGGCGGCGCGACGAGCAGCGTGAGGAGCAACCCGGCGGACACGTCACCGTCCCATCGCTTGCAGGAGTCGACGCCCGCGCGAGGCCTGGTCGGTGTCGTTCAACGCGCGCGCGAGCGCCGACGCTTCGCCGTATTGCTGGAGCGCGTAGTGGGCGTACGCGAGGTTGTAGCGCCGCCTAGGGTCGAGTCGCCCTGCTGCTTCGAGCGCCTCGCCGGCGACGATCGCCTGCGCGAGCGCCCCGGACTCGAAGACGATGTCGAAGCGCTGGGTTTGGCGAACGGCGTCGTCGGCCACCTGTGCGTTCATCCGCAGCGCGTCTCGATGGCGCCCCGCTGCGCGAGCGTGCTCCGCTGCCGCGTAGGACTCGTCGGCGCCGAGCCGGACCGCGCGTTCGAAGGCGCGGGCGGCCTCCGTCGTTGCTCCTGCGGCGCTCGCAACCCATCCCAGCTGAGCGTGCACGTCGGGGTCGTCCGGAAAGGCACCGGCGAGCATCCGCGCCAAGGGAAGAGCATGCGCGTCGCTGCGGATTTCCTGAAGGACGACCAGCGTCAGGTCGCGGCCGAGCGCCTCCGGCGTGAGCGTCTCGATCCACGACTGGGTTGCCGCCAGCAGGCCCTCTCGGGCGCACAACAGCACCAGCTGACGACGCAGGTCGATCTCATCGTCGTGCGCGCGTGCGGCGGCTTGGAGCACGTCGTAGGCCGCGGCTGGGTCGTCGGCTGCATCGGCCGCAGCGGCCAGCAGTACAGCGACTGCGGAATCGGTCGCATCGAGCGGCTCGAGTGCCGCGACGACCTCGCCGGGGCGGTTGGCTTGAAGCAGAGCGTGGGCCCAAAGCAGGCGCAGCGGCGGATGTTCGGGCGCGAGGCGGACCGCCTCGGCAAACTTTGTCGCTGCGCGCGCAGGCTTGCCCTGGGCGAGTGCGAGGCGCCCCTCGAGGGTCGCACGCGCGAGCGGAGTGAGTTCGGTGGCCTCGATGGCTGCGGCTGCGTCCGCGAACTTTCCGGCGTCGATCTGCGACTCGATATCGCCAGGAGACAGGGCGGGAGCCGGTGCGCTCCAGAGCGCGAGCGCGAGGGAGAACGCCGCAATCATCGCTGAAGCTCGAACCGAATCGTCTGTTGGAGGGTGGATGCCACCGCCTCACCTCCGCGCCGGGCCGGCGCGAACCGGTACAGTCGCGCCGCGCCCAGTGCCGCGTCGTCGAACACGCCTGGTGGGTCGGACTTCACGACGATGGCCTGCGTGACGCGGCCGGTTTCGTCGACGCGCAGGCGCACCGTGACCGAGCCTTCGAGGCCCTTTCGCTGCGCAATGGCCGGGTATCGTGGCGCCGGACGGGTGCGTGCTCGCGCTGGAGTCTCCTCGCCCTCGTCGGCCGTGCTAGGCAGGTCGGCGCCGGGCAGATTGCCCATCGATGGGAGTGTTCCGCCGCCTCCGATTCGCAGCGTCCCGGGTCCAGCGGCGGGGGCGAGTCCCGCAATTTGGAGCGGCGCCGGCGTGGGTGGAGCCACCGACGGGGTCGGCGCCGCTGCGCTCTGCGTTGGCGCCTCTGGCAATGCGTCGTCCGAGGCGGTCTGCGTCGGCTCGGGCGGGGGCGGAAGGACCGGCACGGTTCGAGGTTGTGCGCGAGCGGGCTCCTCTTCGCGCTGCGCACGGTCGTCGTTCATCCACGCGACCACGAGCAGGGAGCCGAGCGTCATACCGCCGGCGACCACGCTCGCCACGGCGATCCGGCCCAGCGTCGCGAGAGCGTTCATGGGGCCTCCTCCACGCCGAGCGCAACGCCCTCGGCGCCTGCCCTGCGACACGCATCGATGGCATCGACGATGACCTCGGCGACGGCGCCGCGATCGGCGATGACCACGACGGCCGCGTCGGCACGGTCGCGTAGCTTGGCGCGGACCTCGGCTTCGACCCTCCAGGGGCTCGTCGGCTGTGCGTCCACCGTGATCTCGCCTTGGCGGCTGACGGCCACGCGAACCACCTCGGAGGGCTGGTCGGTGGCCGTGCTCGCGTCGGGGCGCTCGATGGGCAGCCCAAGCTCGTGCACGAACGTGGTCGTCACGACGAAGAAGATCAGCAGGATGAAGACGATGTCGATCAGCGGCGTGATGTTGAGTTCGGCGCCCTCGGAGACGTCGTTGCTGAGCTGTCCGAGCTTCACTCCGGCACCGCCCTCAGCTGTACGAGCACCGAGTGGGCTTCGGAGAGTTCGCGGACCCGCTTGTGCTCCAGGCGTCCGAGCAGGCGCGCCGCGGCGAGGCCGGGCACGCCCACCATCAGTCCGAGCTGCGTGCTGACGAGTGCCACGGAGATGCCGCCGGCCACGGTTTGCTCGGTGGCCTGGGTCAACGCAGCAACGCGCATCGACCCAAAGGTCTCGATCATGCCGCTGACGGTGCCCAGCAGGCCCAGCAGCGGAGCGATGGTGACCAGGCCCATCAAAAGGGTGCCGAAGTCGGTGACACGCTCGCGTTCGATCTCGTGAAAGCGCTCGAGGTGATGCTGGCAGGTTCCTGGCTGCGCGAGTGCAGCCAGGGCGGCGCGAAGGTAACGGTCCACGGCGCCCTGCCCCGACACGGCCGCCACCGACGACAACGCTGCCTCCACGCGGGCTCTCACGTCACCGGCAAAGCCGCGACGCAGCGAGAAGAGTCGCTGCGTGGCGACAAACCACATCGTCACGCTCGTCCCCAGCAGGGGAACGCTCACCCAACCGCCGGCGCGAAGCAGGGCTTCGAGCTCGGCCAGCATCAGCCGACGGCTCCGTGTTCGTGGTCGTCGCCGTCGCTGTGGGCGTGTCCGTGTCCCTCGCCGTGCAGGTACGCGAGTACGGCCTGCTCGGCCGACGCCAGGATGCGTCGCGCGCCGCGGCTGAGCAGCGCGTGGGCGAGATACGCCGGAATGGCGATCGCGAGGCCGAACTGCGTGGTCAACAGGGCTTCCGAGATGCCCGCGGCGAGCAGCTGCGGCTCGGCGGTGCCGCTATCGGTCACGACCGAGAACGTGTGAATCATGCCGGTGACGGTGCCGAGCAGGCCCAGCAGCGGGGCGACGCCTGCTGCCACGTTCACCAGGGAGAGGCGCCGCTGAAGCTGCTCGCGCATGACCATGAGGGCTTGGGTCGCACGCTCCTCGACATCGACGTCGACGCCGACCGAACACGAGGGGCACCGCGCCGAGGCGGCAATGACCAGAGGCTTCGCGACCCACCCCTCGACGTGCAGCAGGGTGGAGGTTCGAGCTTTTTGCACGGCATCGGCGAACCGGCGCTGCTCGTGGCGCCAGCGCTGTCGTGCCCACAGCAGGCCGAAGGTCCGCTCGAGGACGATCAAGCCCGCGATCGCGCCAATGCTGAACAGGACCCACATCACCGGGCCGCCCGCGTCCATCTTGGCGCGCCAGCCTTCGACGACGAATGCATCGGGATCAGGTGGGTTCCCAGCGTCGTAGAGCACGGCGGTGAAGAGCCGCGTGCCGCCCTGTCCAGAAGGGGCATCGAAGACGCCGTGAGCACTTTGCAGCCCGTTGGCCGTGGCAACCAGCGGCTTCGCGCTGCCGTCCCACTGCAGCGCGCCGACGCGCCCCAGGTGAAGGACGGGCGCCGTGATCGCTCGACCAGATTCGTCGAACACTTCAGCGTCGGGTTCGAGATGCAGGCCTCCATCGTGTTCGATGGCGGCGAGCACGGTTCGAAGCAGGCCGGGGAGGGCGGCGGCACGCGCATCGGCCTCCTCGGGCATCGTCGTGTTGGTCCGTGCCGAGAGGCGGGCGACGAGGTCGGTGAGGGCGTTCGCTTGCGCGGAGGTGCTGCGGTCGCGCTCGCGCGCGGGCATGTCGGCTTCGAGGCTCGAAGCGCGGAGCTGAAGGCGGGTCAGCTCGCCGGTGAGGCTGTCGATGTCCTTGCGAAGCGAGGCCTTCGTTGACGCGGTTGCGCCCTTCGTCGCGTTGAGCGTCTTGCGAAGGGCATCGCGCTCGGCCTCCAGCGTGCGGGCCTCGTCGGTGCGCGCGTCGGCCCAAGAGCGCGGCGGCGCTGCGGCGGCCAGGGCGGGCAGCAGGCAGAGCAGCGCAAGCGTGATCCACCGAAGCGTGCTCATCCTTGCGCTCCCTCGAAGGTCCCGTCGGCTGGCAGCAGCACGCGGGCGGGACCCAGCGCGCGGTTGTTGGCCGCAGCATCGAACCGGCGACGCAGAACGTCGGCCAGCGCCGGGTCGTCGACGATCTCGAGCGACCACGCGTCACCCGTTCGAGTGGCCCAGGCGATGGTGCCGTCCTCGGTCTGCACATACATCAGAGCCAGGCCGAGCCGCAGGACTTCGGCGATTTGGGGCGTCCCGTCGAGTTCGATCCGCTGCTTCGCGTAGGCAACCTCTCCGGTCATTGCCTCTTCCTCTTCGACGAAGCGAAGCAGGCGCTCGACGACCCGACCGTAGTCGGGCGTGGCTGCAGCGAGGTCCTTCTCGAGTCGGTCAAGGACCGCCAGCCGCTGGGTTTTGGCGAAGGGAAGACCGCGCTCGACGTATGCGCGAGCCTCTGCGATGGCAGCGCGCGTGGGTGCGGCCCAGCGGCGTGCGTCGTCTTCGGCCGCTTCGGCGCGAGCGGTGGCTTCGCTGCGCAGTCGCTCGAGCGTCTTGGTTCGTGCACGGGCCGCCCGGACTTGTCGCTCCAGCTCGGCACGCTCGGCACGAAGGGCCGCGATCTCGTCCCGTGCGGCCGCGCGTTCGGTTTCGACGTCTGCCGCGAGAGTGTCCACTTCGGCTCGAAGCGAAGCTAGCTCAGCCGCCGTCACGCCGGCTGCGTCGGCGACCAGTGGGGTCGCGACGAGCAAGCCCGCAGCGGCCCACAAGGCGCGGCGGGTCGTTCGGGGACGAGAACGCATGCCGGGGAGCCTATATTAGATGCAAGTCGCTTGCACATGCACCAGCGTGTGCTGGATTGCTCAAGCTCGCTTGCGGCGCCGGCTCTTGTCACCGCCGTCGCTTGCGCGACAGGTCGGGCATCGACCGACGACTTGAAGGTCCGCGTCGAGGAGCGCCTCGCGCCAGGCTTCGTCCTGCGGGACCGTCAGCGACGCACCGTGCAAACAGATGACTTCGCCGCAGTCGCGACACGCGAAGTGAGGGTGCACGTGCTTGGGCGAATCGGGCGTCTGCGCTTCGAAACGCGTGACGCCGCCCACCTGGCTCGCAACGCGCGCGAGACCGACCTCATCGAGCTTGATGAGGTTGCGGTAGACCGTGGCGGCATCCCAGTCGTCGGTCCCGATGCGCTCGACCACTTCGGCGTGGGACAGCGGGCGCTTCGCGTCGCTGAGAAGCCGGAGAACCGCAACGCGCGGCGCGGTCGCGCGAAGCCCCGCATCGTGCAGGATCTGGCGCCCTTCTTCGCGAGTCAGCTTGCTCATCAGTCGACGCAGACTAGAGCCCGCGGGCTGCAGTTGCAATGTGACTGCAGCCGCAATTATGGTCCGGCCCCATGTTGCTCATCTGCACGAAGACCTGAGGCACGTGTCGCAAGGCGGTCGCCTTGCTCGAGGAACGCGGCATCGACTTCACCTACCGCGAGTACAAGAAGGAGCCGCTTTCGCGCGAGGAACTCGTCGACGTGCTCGGAAAGCTCGGGGTTGGTCCACGCGACGTGCTGCGAAAGCGCGACGCGGCCAAGCTGGAGCTCACGGGTGACGAGTCCGACGATGACTTGCTCGACCTGATGGCTCAGCACCCGACGCTTTTGCAGCGGCCGATTGGCGTCGTCGGGGATCGGGCTCGTCTAGGCCGCCCGCCCGAAGCCCTGCTCGAGCTGGTGTAGCGGTTCAGCTGGCTGCGAGCACCGACTCGACGAGCGCCGGAACCGGAGCATCGAACGCAATGGCGACCTTGTGGGGCCACAGGCCGCCGGGGTCGGCTTCGTTCTTCTGGGTCCGGACCACGCGGCCCCCCAGCAGCCATGGCGGCTCGTTCGCGGGGTCGACATGCATGCTCAGCTTCACGGTGTCGCCGACGGGAAGTGGCTTTCGGGATACGACCAGAACACCGCCCTCACTGACGTTTTGCGCCACGCTGGTGGCTTCGTCGCCATCGTTGCTGATGCGGACGGCGAACCAGCCACGTTGGCGGAACGGACCTCGACGATCGATGCAGGGCATGTAGGTTTAGGTACTACGGTGTAACCCTAGCCCCAAAAAACCCGGTCGGTCAGCGCTCGTGCTTGAGGACGATCGGCACCGTTTGCTCGAGGTGCGGATCCGTAAGCGCGAGCAGCTGCATCGAGTCGACGTCGAGCGCCTTCGCGAGCGTCGAGAGTCGGTCGGCGTGGCCGTCGATCTCACTCGCGATGGCGTCCAAACCCTCATTGCGCAGCAGCTCTGCCTGACCCCGGAGCCGCGGCAGGTCCACCCGCGTCAGCCGAACCAGCTCGCGGCTGTGTCGATCGATTTGCTCCAACAGCCGGCGCTCACGCGTGGTCATCGGTTCGTCCATTTCACGGGCTTCAAGGCTCTGATTGCTGGCGAACAGCGCCTGCCTCGCTCGCGCACACTGCGACGAGCCCTGACCGGTGTCAACACGAGGAGCCGCGCTTGATGGCGGCGTGAAACCGGGCAGGCCATTCGGCCGCTCAATTCAGTTTATGGATGATCTGCTTCGAGAAACGCGTCGGCATCGCACCAGCAGCGAGCGGCTGAGCGACGAAAGGGCGAGACCATGAATGCGTGGCCCTCGCCGGGATAGGTCGCGAGTTCGCGCCGCGCGGGATCGAGCGCCCGGGCGAGGTCGTGGCTGTCGCGCGCAATGGGGTCGCGGTCGCCGACGGCGATGAAGGTGCGCGGCAGTGCATGGACCCACGGCTGCGCGGGACCGGCTTGCTCGATCATGCGAAGAGGCTCCGCGAGCACGGGGTCGGGGTGACCGGCGAGGAAGTCGTGCTCGATCTGTGCGAGTCGATCGCGGACGACCTGGCGACCCGTGTACGCCCGCGCGCTGTCCTGCACCCGAAGCAGACCGCTGCAGCACAGGACGGCGTCCGGCGCTCGCAGGCCGTCGAGATCCGTGACCAGTGCGGGCTCGAAGCCTCCGCTCGCCGCAACTGCGAGCGACAGCGCCACGTTGCCTCCTGCCGAGTCACCGGCCGTGACGACGCGGCCGGTTCCGGCATGACGCTCCAACATCCAGCGGTACGCGAGGAAGGCATCGCGATGCGCAACCGGGTAGGCGTACGCGGGCGCGAGGCCGTAGTCGATCGCGTACACGTGGACGCCTCGCTTGGCGAGCGTCCGCCCGACGAATGTGTGGCTTTCCTTCGAGCAGGTTCGAAAGCTGCCGCCGTGAATGTAGAGCACGTGAATGCCTCGCGGCCGGGCTGGCGTGTACACGTCGACGCGGTGGCGGGCGTCTGGGCCGTACGCGAGGTTGCGTTCGAGCGTGGCATCGCTCAGCGGAGGGAACGCCATCCACGCTCGGCCGGCCGCGGTTGCAAGGCCGAGTGCGGCATCGATGGCGACGTTGCTGAGGGCACGCATGGAGGGAGCCGAAGACGTCACCAACGGGTGACGGGTGCGGGACACGACGCTTCGATACTGCACGCGCAGTGTTGCAGCAGCAAGACGTCGGCGTGCCTTCGAATCTGGAGGCTCCCGTGGTGGGCCTCTTCCGTCGTGCGGCCGCGGCTCCGCGGAAGGTGAGCCGCGCGACGCGTCGGCTGACCCATGCGGCCGGACTGACCGCCAACATCGCCGCGTGCATGCGGCGACTCGAGCTGCTGGATGCCAAGGGCCTCGACGCCGACGGCGAGCGCTTGTCGTTCCTGCAGTGGCTCGCTGGGAACGTGTGCGCGATTCATGGAATCGAGGTCGAGCTGCTGGGTGCCGACGTGCTCGCGAGGACGATCGAGACGCCCGCGATCGTCGTCGCGAACCACATCAGCTACGTCGACCCGCTTGCGATCCTGGCCCGCGTGCCCGCGTTTTCGATCGCGAAGAAGGAGGTCGCGCAGTGGCCGTTTCTCGGCCAGGTCGCGACGCAGCTCGGGATGATCCCGTACCGACGTGGTGACCCATTCGACGGTGCCCAAGTGTTGCGTCGGTGCGAACACGTGCTCCGCCGCGGTCATCGCTTGTTGGCGTTTCCCGAGGGGACCACGACCCATGGCAACGACGTCGCGGCGTTCCACCGAGGTGTCTTCTTCTTGGCCAAGCGCTGCGGCGTGCCGGTCGTGCCGGTCGCGCTGCGTTACTCGACGCAAGGCGCTGCGTGGGTTGGAGACCAGACGTTTCTTCCCCACTACGTCAAGACGACGATGCGGTCGGTCACCCGGGTGTCGCTCCAGGTGTGTTCGGGGATCTCGCCGGGCCGGTTTGCCTCCGCGCGCGCGCTCGCGGACCGCACGCGCGCCGTGATCGCTTCGGCCGTTCGTGGATGAACGGTGCTTGCCGGCTCCCTATTCCCGAATCCCAGGCGCGTGTCCACACGGTGTCCGGAAGGGGCATAACCCCTTGTGCTACCGCGTTGGGTGGGTACCTTGGTCATGATGCGCCACGCAAAAATGCTCCTCGTCCCCGTCCTTTCCCTCGCTTCCTGCGGTTGGATCGTCGGAGAGATCGCGGAGCAGAAGGCGCGGCAGGAGGCGCTCGACGACGTTCGCTACGACGACCTCGACAAGCTCTGGGACGAGGCGGTCGCCCTGTGGGACGAGTACGACTGCGCCCTGCCCAAGGCGCCGAAAGCCGACGAGACCTTCGACTGCCCCGACGCGCGCCGTTGGCTGCGTGTGAAGACGGCGTCCGGTGGCACCTACCGCGTCGAGCTCGAGCACGAAACCACCGAGATCGAGACCAACGACAAGGGCGAGTCCTCGGAGAAGAAGGTCCGCTCCCGCGACTGGGAGCTCGAGTTCAAGCTGCTCGAGCGCGTCCTGCCCGAGAAGGCACGCAGTATCGACGAAGCTGCCGAAGCCAAGGGCGACAAAGCCAAGGACGCGGCGAAGGACCTCGTCGAAGCGTTCGAGTGATCCCTCGACCGATCTTGGCGGTGGCGTGAGAGGCCAGTGCCGTTGACGCGTCCGGCCATTGTTCCCGGCCCGGTCGACGACATCTTGAGCCTGCCCTTGGGACGGCGGCATGGGGCCGCGCTTCTAGGGCGGAGACGTCAAGATGCAAGATCTCATCAAGCCACTGGCCGCGGGGGCGGCTGCATTGCTGATCGCCTGCGGCGGCTCGGCCGACAACGCGTCCACCGACAACGCGTCCACCGACGAGGCCTCGGCGACCGAGGGGGATACGGTCGGGGGAACCGAGTCCGAGGGGGCCGGCTCGTCATCGTCGGGCCTGCCGATGCCGGACCCTGAAGGATCGAGCTCGTCGTCCTCGGGCGAGGACACGAGTGTCGACTCGGCTTCGTCCTCTAGCGGCTCGGACGCGGAGGATGCCCTCGAGCGCCTTCCGCTCCTCGGTGACGTGCTCAACCCCGAGGGCATCGGTGTGGATACACAGACCGGCGACCTTTACGTTGGCGCAACGCTGGGGGGGTCGATCCAGCGGATTTCAGGCGGTGAGGCGGAGTGGTGGAAAACCGTCGACGAGGGAGACGGGCTACGGCCGGTGACCGTCGGCGTGACTGTCGACAGCGAAGGGCGGCGGCTCATCGCCTGCACCAATGCCGTCGACATGGCGACCTTCGAAGTGTCGGAGGCGGCGGTGGTGGTGTACGACCTCGATTCGAGGGAGCTCCTGGCGGACGTGGTGTTGCCGCCCTTGGGACCGTCGAACCTCTGCAACGACGTTGCCGTGACGGCGGAGGGGACCATCTACGCCTCCGACTCGTCGGCGAACATGCTCTGGGCGGTCGATGATGCGTACCAAATCACGCCTGTGGTCGAGCCTGGGGTGTTCGCCGAGTCGAGCCTTCCGCAGTTCGGTGCGAACGGACTCGACATCACGCCCGACGGACGCTTCCTGTTGATCACCCTGACGTTCGATCCGCATCTGTACCGGTTCGATCTGGAGACGGAAGAGGTCTTGGAGGTGGAGCTCAGCGGGATGCCCTATCCCGGCGGGGACGGGATCACCTTCGTCGACGACGACACGCTGGTGTCGGTCCAAAACGCGGTCGAGCACGACATCGTGTCGGTGAAGTTCACGGGCGCGGACTACGAAAGCGCAACCGTCGCGTCAGCCATCGACGACTCCGAGGTGTTCGACTCGATGTCTCGGCCCACCACCGCGGCCCTCTACGAAGACCGCCTCTTCGTCGTCAACGGCCAGTTCGAAATCGAAGTGCCGGAGCTGCCCTTCTGGGTGACTTCGATCCCGCTCAGCCGTTTGGCGTTGGACTGAGGGAGGCATTTGGGATGGCAGTACGACACCCTCGTTGGTACACCGTCGCGTCCGTTCTCTTCGGGCTGCTCTTCGTTCTGACCTCGGTCGCGTTTTGGGCTGCGCCCGCGCAGATGGTCCCGAGCGTCTTCGCCTCGTTCGATCTCACGGGGCAGAACCTCGACATCTTGTCCTTTGCGCTCGCCGGCACGAACGTACGGAACCTGGTGCTCGGCGGTGCGATCGTGTTCTTCGCTCTGCGAGACACCCGCACGCTGCTGTTGTTGCTGATCCTGCGGTTCCTCATCGAGTGCGGGGACCTGATCGGGAACGTCGCGTTGAATCCCGATATGGGCAGCGTGCTCCCGGCGTTCGTCGTCACCATGGGGTGGGAGGTGGTCCTCTTGGTCTTCGGCCGAAAGTACCTCCGGGAGCACGCTCGCTAGTGGGGCTGGTGGGCGGAGCGGAACTCCCCAGGGGTCGAGCCCGTCCATCGTCGAAACGCGCGGAAGAAGCCGGCGGCATCGCGGTAGCCCAAGCGGCGCGCGATGCCTTGCATCGACATGGACGACTGTCGAAGCATGTTCTCGGCTCGCTCGCGTCGAACGTCGTCGTACAGGGTGGTGAAGGAGGTTCCTCCAACGCTGAGGTTTCGCTGCAGAGTTCGGGTGCTCAATCCCATCGCCTTGGCGATCGATTGCTGACTCGGCGTCATGCCTTGGTCGAGCGCGCTTGCCATGCGGAGGCGGATGGCTTCGATGGGGTCTCCGGACGCGGTCGCGGCAGACTCGGCGAGGCGCTGTGCCGCGTGCTCGGCGATGCTGCCCAGTTGCGCGGAGCGGGTTGCCAGGCGGCGCTCCAGCAGCTCCGGTTCGAACGCGAGCACGCATCGTGGGCATTCGAAGCGGGGCTCGACGCCAAACGTGTTTCGATGCTCCCGAGTCACGCGAGGTTCTACATGGATGAACTCGACCGAGCGCGCCGTGATGGGCGTGGCAACGGCGTGCTCGATCATGCCCCACCACCACGCGAGCACGGCCTCGAGCGCGTGCCGAGGGACGGAAATGCCGGCCGCGCGGGCGGGGTCCACGACGATTCGCGCTTCGCCCGCCGTCACCTCGAGCCGAGTCGGGACGAGGCTGTTGAACGCAACTTCATTCTCGAGGAAGCGGGTGATCCCCTGATGTAGCGTGTCCGCGCTGCTCAGCAGAAGCGTGCCGAGGTTGGAAGTCGGTCGCGCGATCGATGCCCCGAAGTTGAGGCCGAACTCGTCGTCACGGCATGCCTTGGGTAGTTCCTCCCAGAGAGCGAGGACCGACTCCGCGGCGATTCGGGCGTCGAGTGATGAGGCCTCGTGTTCATTTAGGCCAATGCGCGCGCCGATCGGCGTCGTGTCCACGCCGTAGCGCGCGGCATATTCCAGCAGTTGTTCGGCCACCGCCGCCGCAAACGTGGGTTGGGGCGTCATCCTCGCGCGACCATAGCGCGCCGGCCCCGGGTTGCGCTCAGTCTTCGTGGATACAGGCCCGGGCGTCGCCGCAGGCGGCTCCGTCGCGGTCTTCTTCGAGCGCACACGCCAGCGGCACGAACCTGATGCAGGACTCCCCTCGTTGGACGCGCGCGCGACTTTCGGCTTCGAACGCGTCGAGCAGGTAGGCGGTCATCTCGGTGGACTCCGCGGAGCTGTGGAGCAGCAGGATGCCGCGCTCGTCTTCGTCGAACGCGTCCAGGTAGGACTGGGCGCAGGCCTCGACTGTGTGTTGCCAAACTACATCTGGCGGGTCGAAGTGCTCTTGCGGGTGCACCGGAGCCGTGGAGGCCGTGGATGAGATGAAACTTGAAGACGTCGAAGTCTTGTCGATCGGCACTCGGCGCTACACCCCGTCATTCCTGCGACGGTCACTGCCGTCAGCATTGTCTTTCGCATGCGTGGGTCGTCGCCTCACATCCAGACCCGGGGGAGGGTTTCTCGGCGTTGGCGGTCGTGCTCCGAGTGGCGGTACGCTGATCCATGGTGCACGGGCGACATCCGCGGTAACCGCCGTCGTTCTGTGGGATATCCGAGCCATGGCTCGGGCAGTCCTCGTGGCGCTGGCGGTGGGGTTGATGCCCGCGGGGGCGGCGGCGCATTCGCTGCTGATCGAGCCGCCGTCGCGCTCCGAGGAGGACTTCCTCATGGACGGGCCGTGCGGAGGCGCCGCAAAGGGCGAGGCGACGACGTACGAGGCCGGCTCGATCATCGAGATGCAGTGGGACCTGACGCAGAACCACTTCAACGTGTTTCGTGTCGCGTTCAGCCCGGCCGCCGATGAGGGGTTCGACGAGAACGTGATCGGGACCCGACCCGACATCGACGGGGTGTTCTCGTACACGCAGCCGGTGCCGCTGCCGAACTGCACGTGCACCGACTGCACGCTTCAGCTCACCCAGTTCACAGCGACCGGAAATCTCTCCTACTACTCGTGCGCCGACATCGAGTTGGTCGCCCCCGACGGCGTCGAACTCCCCACATGCACGCCGACCACGGCGACCACGGGGGACGGCGCGGAGGATTCGAGTGGTGGGGCGCAGAGCACCGGCTCCTGGACGTCGGGCGCGACGACGGATGAGGGGGGCGTTGAGAGCAGCGGTGAGGTCGCGGCCGCTCAGGCCGGTGGTGATGGCTGCCGCGTTGGCGGCTCGGGCGGCCTGCTGTGGCTGGTTCCGTTGGCCGTCGTGGCGCGTCGGCGTCGTCGCTGAACCTCGGGCGGCACTGCGTCCCCTAGTAGTACGATTCCGCGGGCCGGGGTTCCCGAGGTGAGGTTGTGGTGCATCACGCAGTGTGAGGCCGGGGCCCGGTCCAGGGGGTGAAGCCGGCGTGGACTGCTTTGCTCAGGACGAAGAGCGTTCCGCAGCGACGATGACGACTACCAGTCCGAGGACGTCGTCAACGCAGGTGGCATCGCATCTGCGGCCGACGTTGATCTGTTCACCGATTGGGTGAAAGCCAACTTCGAGTACTGCACGCCGGACGTTCATGTCGGCGTTGGCGTCACGCAGTCGGTGCCCGGGGGCCTGACGGCGTCACCGTGGAGACGTGGACCACCGCCGCGTTCCTGGACCCCACCGTCGTCGTCGACCACATCGAAGACGGCACCCTACAAGCCGACATCGGCGGCGTGCAGCCCTTCCCCTGCGTCTTGCGCTGAGCTGCTCGGTGTAGGCGCCTGAGCCGCTAAGCTCGAGCTTCGGGGTGAAGGCCCGACGCCGAATCGTACTCCACGACCCAGGGCGAACTTCTCACGTCAAGGGGCGCCGTTGCTTGCGATGTCACCGGCCTTGACCCGGACGAAATCGGTTCCGTCCCAGCGGACGAAGAGATTCCTCGGTGATTCAAGGTTTTCTGGAAATGTGAAGACTACCTGGGTTGGAAGTCCGGACTTCGTCACAGACTCGACCGTCGCGGTGAAGGCAAGGGTTGTCACGCTGTATCCCACCTCCATCGGGAAGTCAGGCCCACGGAAGTAGACTACGAATGGCCCCCGGCTGAGACCGTCGGGGTTGGACATTCGGAGCTTGCAGCAGCCCACTCTGGCGACATTTGGAGGTCTGGAAGTCGGAAACAGGTTCCAGATGAATGCCGGCATCGCTGCGCCCGTTCGAGGGCGCGCTGCCTCCATGACGTTGAGCTGTGTCTGGCCCGGTGCGTAGAGTACGAAGAGGTTCCGCCCTCGCACCTCGTCGCTCGATAGCTCCGCCATCGTCGGCTGCTGTCTCTTCGGCTCGAGATCGTAGATCTGGTTGTACGAGCCGAGCAACAGGACCGCAGGGGAGACGAGGAGGTAACTCGCAGACAGAGTTGCGAACGCAGCCCGTTGGACGTGACGGCCCCAAGGACGGTCGAGAATTGCAGACGCGACGACCGGGCTGAATGCTGCGTAGGCGAACGTCAGCAGCCGCTCTCCGGGGAGGGAGGCCACCAGAGGGAATAGGCAGAAGAGCGTGGACAGGGTCCAGAGTCGGTTTTCGGCCCGGAACGCCGCTCTCATGGCCAGTGCCGCCGACGCGACAAACAGTCCGGAGGCGGCGAACGCAGCCCACTGCGGTACCCAGTCCGCGAGGAGGATGCGTAGCGGGGTCAGCAGGAACGCCCCGAGCCACAGTAGCCGTGTTGGGGCTTCTTGCGCGAACACTGCCGGAGAGCGTATCGGGTCAATGTATCCACCCGAGCCGAACGCGCCGAATCCGGAGGCGCTGTAGGCGACCCTCCAAGCGACCACAATGCCGATTAGAAGGGCGAGCTTCCAACCACGACCAGACGGGTTGGAGCGCCCAGTCGTGGCCTCAAACGCAAGGACGAATCCGATGACGGAGATGCCCGACTCCGCGGAGAGCAAGCTCAAGACCAGGAAAACCGGCGTCCATGAAAACCGTCGACCATCTTCGCTTCGCCAATAGATGTAGGACGCTGCGGCCAAGAACCCGAAGAGCCCCGCAAGCACGGCGTTGCGATTGGAGATCCATCCCACCGGTGTCGCGTGAACGTAGGACGCCGAATACACGAGCGCGGAGACGAGACTGAGCCGCGACGACATCAGGCGGCTATACATTCTGGTTGCGGCCGCGACCATCGCCCCAAACCAAGCGATGCTGTGCGCGTGCATCAGCCACGGCGAGT
>CAYSPB010000106.1:18716-19668 GCA_964432695.1 uncultured Nannocystaceae bacterium | reverse complement strand
CCCTCGAGGACGGGCAGGTGGCGCACGCCGGCCGCCCGCACGCGCTCGGAGACCTCTGTCGCATACACCACCGCGGCGTCGGCCTCGCCGAGCTCGACCTTCGTCCGGACGAGGCGCACATTGGATTCCTCAGAGACGACGGCCGCTTCGACCGCGTCCGCAAACGCGTCTCCGCGCGCCTCTCGTGCGCGCTCCAGCATCTTCCGCGCATAGCGTCCAACCGGGACCGTGGGTGCGCCGACGACGAGACGGCGGGTCTGTACGAGGTCGTCGAACGTGACGAGCGACGCGTCATCGCGTGGCGCAATCACGGTCAACCTCGTGGACGCGAACGGCCTCGGCGACTCCAGCAGGCCTGCCGTTGCCAGCGCGGCTGCATGCTCGACGTCGGCCGAGGCGAACACGTCTGCAGGCGCCCCCTGTTCGATCTGCAGCCGCAGCACCTGACTGCCCGCAAACGTTAGCTGCACGTCCACGCCGGGGTTCGCCTGTTCGAACTGGGTTTCGAGAGCTTTGAACGGCTCCGTCAACGACGACGCCGCAAACACGCGCACGGCCGCGCGGTCCACTGCCCCGGTGCAGCCCGCCGCCCACAACACTGTGCACAGCATCCACCTCACGCCGGCACGCTCCGAACGTCACCGGTCGCCTGCACGTCGTGGCCGGGTATCGCCCGCGCCTCGTCGCGAAAGCTCCGCCCCGCGAGCACGTCGCGCATGCGCGAGACGCCGGGGTGTTCCCATCGATGCTGCGGGACGAGAAGCTCGAACGCTTCCTCGGCAACCGGCACGAACGAAAGAGCCGCCTGAAGTGCGACGGACTCGACTGCGACTCCGACGTCCGCAACCCCCCAGCGCACCATCTGGGCCCCTTCGTCGTGACCCCGGGCATACGGTGCATCCGGCGCCGGCTGCGGCGCGTCGCCGCGGTCTCCACGGTTGCGGTCGTGCTG
>CAYSPB010000106.1:16191-18706 GCA_964432695.1 uncultured Nannocystaceae bacterium | reverse complement strand
CGGATCCCGCTGCGCGCACCGGAGCTCGGGCCGCGCGAGGTCGTCGGGGCCGCGGATGCCCTTGGGGTTGTCACGTCCGACGAGCAGTCCCTGTCGCCACCGCACCAGATGCACGATCGACGCCCCACCCGGCGACGCCGTCCAGGCGAGACGCTCGTGCGCCTTCGGGTCGTCGGTGCTCGCAAGGTGGACACCCGCCACGTGCACGAGACCGGCCTCGAGCAACGCCGCCGCGCGGGTGCTGTCGGCCGGGATCCACGTGACGCGTACGTCGGCATGACGACGCGTCACGCGATCGGCAAGCGTTCCCAGCAGCGGCGCGCAGCCGGCCACCAATACGTGATTGGACGAGCGCACGTCGTCGAACAATTCGACGCCGATCTCTGCGCCGGCTTCCGCGGTGCCGCGAAGCCGGCCGTCACCGCCGCGGCCGACACGTCCCAGCGGATGCGCAACCAGTCGTCCGTCGATGCGGGCGACGACGACTCGCGCGTCTTCGGCCGCTGCTGCCGCCACTGCAGTCGTGACGCCACCCGAGGGCAGCGTGAACAAGTCTTCGACCCGGCAGCGCAGCACCTGGGCGAGACGCAGCGCAACGATCGTCGAGGGTGTTTGGCGCCCCGCTTCGATGGCGCCGAGCGCCTGGCGTGAGACCCCAATCGCGTCGGCCAGCGCCTGCTGAGAGAGCTTGGCGGCCGCGCGCCGACGCCGAACGTCGCTGATGACGCGATCGGTCACAGGGGTTGAAATGTAACGTCAGCACGACACCATGCAAAGCCAACACGGCTACAGGACCGGACAAGCAGCGTGTTATGCGCATCAAATCCTCGAGCAACGCGGGGTTGCATCCATTGAAGCAGGGCGTATGGTGAGCGCAGATGCACCGTGCGACCACCACTGCGACCACTACCAGCACGGCCTAGGCCGGGGTGGGTCGCACGCGCCTGCAAGAACCCCCGGCTCGCCGGGGGTTTTTTCGTTTCTACAACCTTTCGATTCACAACGCTTCCACCTACGTTCCGCACCAGGACGCACGTTCCCATGGACATCTCCATCAACCTTCCCGACGGCAGCAGCCGAGCCGTTCCCGCCGGCAGCTCCGTCTTCGATCTCGCCAAGTCCATCTCTCCTCGCCTCGCCAAAGCGGCGGTCATCGGCGTGGTGAACGAGCGGGAGGTCGACGTGACGCACACCCTGTCCGATGGTGACACGGTCCAAATCGTCACGGAGAAGGATGCGCTCGGCCTGGAGACGCTGCGCCACTCGGCCGCACACCTGATGGCCGCGGCCATTCTCGAAGAGGTCCCCGGCGCGCAGCTGACGATCGGCCCCGTCACGGAGGACGGCTTCTACTACGACATCTACCTGCCCGAGGGCGTCTCGATGGGTGAAGGCGACTTCCCCCGCATCGAGAAGAAGATGGCGCACCTCGCCAAGCAGAGCCAGCCGTTCGTCCGCCAGGTCGCCCCGTCCAAGGACAGCGACCTGTTCAAGGAGTACGTCGCGATCGACGGCGGTGCGAACAAGTTCAAGCAGGAGATCATCGGCGAGCTCGAGGAGAAAGGAGCCTTCGGTGAGGGCGACGACGCGCCCGAGATCAGCTTCTACAAGATGGGCAACTTCATCGACCTATGCCGGGGCCCGCACGTCCCGAACACGAAGTGGCTCAAGCACACCAAGCTCATGAAGCTGGCTGGCGCGTACTGGCGCGCCAACGCGGCCAACGAGCAGCTGTTGCGCGTGTACGGCACGGCGTTCTTCTCCAAGGCCGACCTCGAGCAGCACCTGCACATGCTCGAAGAGGCCAAAAAGCGGGACCACCGCGTGCTCGGGGAGCAGCTCGACCTGTTCCACTTCCAAGACGACGCGCCCGGCTTCCCGTTCCTGCACCCCAAGGGCACGGCGGTCTACAACGGCCTGATGGACTTCATGCGCGCGCAGCTCAAGACTCGCAGCTACAAAGAAGTCCGGACGCCGCTGATCCTCTCGGAGTCCGCGTGGCATACGTCCGGTCACTACGACAACTACCTGGAGAACATGTTCTTCACGAAGCGGAAGCGCCGCGACAAAGAGGACGCCGCAAACATCATCGACAACGCCGAAGAAGATCGTCCCATGGCGGTCAAGCCGATGAACTGCCCCGGCCACCTGATGATCTACAAGCACCGCATGCACAGCCACCACGAGCTGCCCCTGCGGATCGCCGAGATGGGTCAGGTGCACCGTCGCGAGGCGTCCGGCGTGCGTCACGGCCTGTTTCGAGTGCAAGCGTTCGTTCAGGACGATGCCCACCACTTCTGCACGCCGGACCAGATCGAGGGTGAGATTCAGCTGCTCATCCAGTTCTTCTTCGAGGTGTACGGCGCCTTCGACCTCACCGACGTGCGGCTCGAGCTGAGCACGCGCCCCGAGAAGTCGATCGGCTCCGACGAGATGTGGGAGCGGGCCGAGTCGGCGCTGCAGAAGGCGCTCGACGGAGCGGGGCGCGAGTACCAGGTCAACCCCGGCGACGGTG
>CAYSPB010000106.1:0-16181 GCA_964432695.1 uncultured Nannocystaceae bacterium | reverse complement strand
CGTTTTACGGGCCGAAGATCGACTTCCACATCCGCGACTCGCTTGGTCGCTCGTGGCAGTGCGGCACGATCCAGGTCGACTTCTCGATGCCCGAGCGCTTCGGCCTCGAGTACGTCGGCGCCGACGGAAACCGGCACACGCCCGTGATGCTGCACCGGGCCTGCTATGGCTCGCTCGAGCGATTCTTCGGCATCATCACGGAGCACTTCGCCGGCGCGTTCCCGCTGTGGCTCGCACCGGTGCAGGCAAAAATCCTGCCGGTGTCGGACAAGTACAACGACTACGCGGCCAAGGTTTCGGCACAGCTCGACGCGCGTGGCGTGCGGGCCGAGGTCGACCACTCCGACGAACGCCTCGGGTACAAGATTCGCGCCGCCACGATGCAGAAGGTCCCGTACCTCATCGTCGTGGGGCAGAAAGAGGCCGAGTCCGACACGATCAACGTGCGCGTGCGCGGTGGCGAAGACCTCGGCGAGACGACGGCGGCCGCCTTCGTCGACCAACTCCCGCCGTATACGGTGCCGCAGCTCGTCGAGTCGCTCTCAGCACCCGCAGCCGAAGCCGCCGAATAGGTCCGGCGAGTTCGTTGCGCACGGGCGCGGCTCCTTCGGGGGTCGCGCCCGTCTTCGTTTGCTACGCTGACGGCGTGCGCGAGGCCCTGCTCGTCGTGGTCGGCATCATCGCCTTGCTGGCGGTCGTTGCCCTCGAGCCGGTCACCGGCGTCCGGCTCGGGCTGGCGGTCAGCATCGGCGGCGTGCTTTTGGGCTCACTCGCGGGGGCGCTGTACCACTGGCGTCTCCGAGCCGCTCTGCTCGCACGTGATGCCTTGCCCAAGCGCTGGTGGGTCAACCCGGTGGCGTTGCATCCCCTGCTGAACGACGACGCACGCCGCCGTACGATGCCGTCCTTCTACGTGGGTGCGGCGTTCTTCGCCGCGTGCGTGCTGGGGTGCGCGGCGATGCTGTCCGGGCTTGCCCGCATGGCGCTCTGAGCGGCCGAGATCGTTCCGTCTCAGCGCGCTTTCGAGATCCCGTCGTTTACACCTCCGCATTTTTTGGTGAGGCCGCCGACAAACGGATCGAATTCGAGCGTAAACGGCTGTAATCCGCTCAGTTTTAGCGTTGCCGACGAGTGGGCCGATCACCGACCCTCGGGTTGGGGATGATGCGAATGCAGGCTAAGCCGTCAATCATCTTGCTCGGAGCCGCGCTGGTTTGTGCGCCAGGTTGCTACTCCGGCTTCGACCTCGAGGCGAACTCCGGGGGGAGTGAAGGCGCCGCCACCGGTCCTGGCGGTGGAACCGATTCCGCTGGCGACGGCGCGGGATCTGGCGGGGACGGCCCCGGCGCGGGCGAGGAGTTGCCGGCCCCGAGCGCACGCGTGGCCCGCCTCACCCACACCCAGTGGGAGAACACGGTCTCCGACCTGCTGTACCTCGACGGACCAACCGGATTCTCCGAGGCGTTTCGCGCCGACCCGAGCAACTCCGGGTACCTGTTCGACAACAGCGCGGCGGCGCTCGAGGTCGATCAGGCCCTCTGGAGCGGGTACCAGCGCGCCGCCGTCGACACGGCCACGTTCGCGTTCCAAACGCCCGGGGTCTTCGAGGCCATCGCGCCGGTCGACGGCGGGGACGATCCGGCCCGCGCGGAGGCCTTCGTCCGGGAGTTCGGCTTGCGAGCGTTCCGCCGGCCTCTGACCGAAGCAGAGGTCACGACGTACACCAGCCTCTTCGCAGCCGCCCCCTCCCTGTATGACGACGCCGACGGCTTCGACGCAGGCGTTCGCCTGGCCATCGAGACCTTCCTCCAGTCGCCCAACTTTCTCTACCGCATCGAGCGAAGCACCGAGGCCAACGCCGAGGTCATCCCGCTGGACGACTACGAGATCGCACAGCGTCTGTCGTATTTCCTGCTCGACTCAATGCCGGACGACGAGCTCTTCGACGTCGCGGCCGAGGGCACGCTGACACAGTCCGACGTGCTTGCCGACCAGGCGCGACGCCTGCTGGCCGATCCCCGGGCCAAGCGCGTCGTCGAGAAGTTCCACGACACCGTGTTCGATGTCGAATCGTTCACCAACGCCGCGCCCAACCCAACGATTTTCCCCGACGCGCCCGGCGACCTCGGTGAACTCGCCCAGCTGGAGTTCCACACCTTCCTCGACCAGGTGGTCGTGCAGGAAGAAGGCGGCCTCAAGGCCATGCTCACCTCCAACGTCACCTACGTGAACGACGACCTCGCCGACATCTACGGGGTCAGCGGGGTCAGCGGGGACGACTTCCAGCGCGTCGAGCTGAACCCCGACCTCCGCCGCGGTGTCTTCACGCAGGTCGGCTTCTTGGCCTCGAACGCAACCTCGGTCGATCCCGACCCGATCCACCGCGGCGCGTTCTTGTCGGAGCGCATCACCTGCTCCGAGCTTCCGCCGCCGCCCGATGACATCCCACCGCTGCCTGAAGTCACTGGCAAGACCAACCGCGAGGCGATCGAGGAACTCACCGAGCAGCCGGGGACGAACTGCGCGGGCTGTCACAGCGTGTTCATCAATCCGTTCGGCTTCCCGTACGAGAACTACGACTCGACCGGCGCGTTCCGGACCCAAGACGAGGGCTTTCCGATCGACTCGGCGACCACGGTCATTCTCGATGCCGCCGAACACGAGATCGGCAACGCGATCGACCTCGCCGACCTGCTCGCCAACAGTCCCGCGGTACACGACTGCTACGCCAAGCACTGGGTCGAATACTCCGCAGGTCGCCCTGAGCAACCCGAAGACGAGGCGCTCATTCACCGACTCGCGGCTGCATCCCTCGATGATGACGCGTCGCTGCAGGACACGTTGGTCACCCTCATCACCTCCACTCCCTTCACGACCCGATCGGCCTTCGAGCTCGAGTAAGGAGACGTCACCATGAAGATCTCTCGTCGTTTCGTACTTCGTGGACTCGGTGGCGCCACGCTCGCGCTGCCCATGCTGGAGAGCCTCGCGCCGCGGGGTGCATCCGCAGGGGGCGACGTCACGCCCCCGTATGCCATCTTCTTCCGCCAGGCCAACGGCGTGGGCGCGGCCCAAAACACCAAGGTCGGCAACGAACCGGAGCGTTTCTGGCCACGCAACTTCGGCGCACTCACGCCCGAGAACATGGCCGACCGCGCCGTCGACGAACTCTCGGAGTTCGCCGACCGACTGCTCGTCGTCGGAAACGTCCGCAAGGAGTACTACGACTACGGGGACGGCCACGCCAACGGTGTGTTTCAGGCGCTGACCGCCCGCGGTCCCAACGTCGCCGGTGCAGGCGGAGGCTCCGAGGCCAGCGGCGAGTCGCTCGACCACCGCATCGGTGCAGAGCTCAACCCCGACGGCCGTGAGTCCCTGTACCTCTACGCGGGACGCAACAGCGGATGGCTCGGCGGCGCGTGCCTGTCTCACCGCGGTGCCGCCAACCGACGCGGTGCCCTGCACAACCCGATCACGGCGTACGAGCAGATGATGGGCATCGACAGCGACCAGTTTGGCACGCTGATCGCACGCCAGCGCAGCATCAACGACCTCGTCAAGAACGAGATGGACGGCTTGCTCGCCCGCCCAGAGTTGAGCGCATCAGACCGTCAGCGACTCGAGCTGCACCAGCAGAGCATCCGCGACCTCGAGAACGGACTCGAGTGCAACCTCAGCGATGATCAGGCGGCCGCGCTCGAGGGCCTTGCCGCAGGCTACGAGAGCACCGATGGCGACGAAGTCCTCGCAGCCACGCGGGCCCACATGGATGTCGCAGCCCTCGCGGTCGCCTGCGGCTATACCCGCTCGGTGGCGATCCAGGTCGGCAGTGGGAACGACGGCGACACCCGCTACCGCAACCTCGATACCAACGACCTGATGGAGAACTACCACTTCGTCTCGCACCGTCGGCAGTCGCACGGGGCGGATGGCACCATCATTCCGAACTCCGATCTGCTGCACCATTTCGTCGACCGACAGTTCGGCGCGACGTTCAACCACCTGCTCCAGCGGCTGAGCGAGTACATCATGCCGGACGGGCAGTCCCTGCTCGACGCGGGCATCTCCGTGTGGCTCAACGACAACGGCAACGGTCCGGGTCACTCCTCGACCAACGTGCCGCACGTCATCGCCGGTAGCGCCGGCGGACTGCTCCGACAGGGCCAATACGTCGAGCTGCCCGGCTCGAACACGAACCACGCTCGGTTGCTCAACACATTGGGCAGCGCGGCCGGTCTTCGTAACGACAACGGCGGGTTCATCAGCGACTTCGGCGACCCCGGTCAAGACCGGTCACACCTGCCAGAGCTCCTCGCGTAGCCCGCGGAGGCACAGACGGGCAGTGACGGCGCGCCGAGCGGCATTCCCTCGCCGGACTGCTACGCTCCGCGCGTGCTGATCGTGACCATCCCGTTCTCGCACTACAACGAACGTGCGCGCTGGGCATTGCTGCACCACGGGCAGGTCGCGCACGAGCGGCGGTACCTGCCGATGCTGCACATCATGGGGGTCAACCGGGTTACCAAACCCGAAGAGCGCAAGGCCGACGCCACCGGCGGACCCAGCAGCACCCCCGTGCTCGTCCTCGATGATGGACGCGTCGTTCCAACGTCCACCGACATCCTGCACTGGGTCGATGATGCGCACGGCACGGCAGACACCACGCTCTACCCGGACGAACATCGCGAGGCGATCGAGGCGCTCGAGCAGCGCATTCATGACGGCCTCGGCAAGGACACGCGATTCCTCGCGTACTGGTTCGTGCTCAACGACGCGGCCGCATTCTCGACCATCGTCCGCAAGAACGTCAGCTGGTCGCAGCGAGCGTCGTTCGCCGTTGGCGGGCCGCTGGCCAAGGCCGGCATGCGCAAGCGCTTCGGGCTCACGCCCGAACGCTACGAGAAGATTCGAGCCCGCACCGAAGCGGAGGTCGGCACGCTCAGCGACATGCTCGGCGAGCGTGCCTACTTCTTCGGTGACCGGTTCACCGCCGCGGACCTCACGTGCGCCGCTCTGCTCTCCCCCGCGATCGC
Source organism: uncultured Nannocystaceae bacterium (assembly GCA_964432695.1). Lineage (GTDB taxonomy): Bacteria > Myxococcota_A > Polyangia > Nannocystales > Nannocystaceae > CAJXVA01. The sequence goes on along the minus strand of CAYSPB010000106.1, from coordinate 11,148 downwards.
CCCGGTGCCCAAGTACGGAGCGCACCTACCCACGCTCGAAGGCGAGTACGGGCAGATGCGCGACGCAATGCTCCGCACGGCGGTCGGTCGGCATGCCGTGCGAATGTTCGAACGGCACCGGCCGCCGACGCCGGCGACCTGGACCGTCGAGTAGTTACTCGAGCAGCTGTCGGGCAGCGTCGAGCTGCACGTCCCGCTCCGGGTCCTCAACGGGCGGGATGACCAGGTCCGGCTGCACGCCTTCGCCCACGGCGCGGTCGGATCCGGGCGCGTGGAAGCGGCTCACCGAGAGCTTGAGAGACCAGCCATTCTCGAGCTGATGAATGCTCTCCACGGTCGCCTTGCCGGTCGTTTCTTCGCCGACCACGACGGTTCGGTCGGCGGCAGCGAGCGCCTCGACGACGATCTCCGCACCCGAGGCGGTGTGTGGACCGACGAGCGTCACGACCGGCAGTGACTGCCACGGCGAGGTTCCCTCGGAGCGGCGCACGTCGGAGCTGTCGCGGCGTTCGAGCACGACAACCTCCTTGCCCGGCGGCAGCAGGAGCGACGCGGTCTCGATCGCGGGCTCGAGCAAGCCGCCGGGGCACTTGCGCAAGTCGAGCACCAAGGAAGTCATGCCTTCGTCCGAGAGCGTCTGCAGGTGCGCACGTGCTTCTTCGGCGGTCCGCTTGGCAAACGAGGTAATCTTCAGCAAGCCGACGCCCCCCTCGAGCATCTGCGCTTCGACACTGTCGAACGACACAGCGGTCCGCACGAGCGTCTCGTCCCACTCCTCGGTGTCCCGCTGCACGAAGAGCGACACGTTCGTGCCCTGCTCCCCGCGAATTCTGTCGACCACCTCGGGCAAGGTCAGGCCCTTGAGGCGTTCACCGTCGACCCCCAGAATGCGGTCGCCAGCCTGCAGCTTCGCCTCTTCGGCCGCACCGCCGGCAATGACGTTCCGCACGACGACGACGTCGCCGACGAGCTCGATCCCCACGCCGATGCCCACGATCGAGCCCTGCGTGCCGGCCTCGAGCTCGGCCATCGCCTTGGGATCGAGCAGCGCGCTGATCGGGTGCCCTCGCAGCTGCACGAGCTGGTCGAGCACGCCCTGGGTCGCACCGGACCACAGCAGGTCTTCGGCCAACGGCCCTTCGACGTACTCCTCCTGCACGAGCGCCACGACCTGCTCGAAGGCCTGCTTGGCATCGGGCATGACCTCGACTGGCTCGGCGGGGCTCGAGCGCAGCTTGGCGGCAGGGGCCTTCGCAACGAGTTCGTCGAGCGAGCCGTCGACAGGCTCTGCAGCAGCCACGTCGGCCGATGCTCCGTCGTCGTGGTCACACCCGACGAGCACGTCGCAGGTGGCGAGAAACAAGGCGCTCAGGGCGATGAGTTGGGTCTTCATGGCGTGTTCCGTTCGAGTGGGGTTTAGGAGATGGAGGGGTCGACCAGCGGCGCCGTGGCGTCGTAGCCGTGCATGCGCGCAGGCGCGGGCGGAGTGGGTTCTTCGGCCGCGCTCGGCTGCGACGGCGACCACATCCACAACGCGAGCGGGATGACGGCCGCGAGCACCGCCCCGTACACAGGTACCGGGCGTCGCAGCGCACGCCAGATCCGGGGTGCCGGTGCGGTCGAGAACTCCGCCTCCACCGCGCGTCGAAGCGAGGCGCGCACGTTGGACGATGGGCGTTCGGCGTATGCCGTCCCGATGCCCCGCAGTTCAGCCTGCAGCCGGCAGTACGCCCGAGCGCATGCGCCACACGACGCGAGGTGCTCGGCCATCGCATCCCGCGTCTTGGGATCCAACGTGTCGTGGTGATGTTCGACGAGAAGCTCGGCAGCCTGGTCGCAGTTCATGGGGTCTCCGTTTCGCGAAGCTGGGCGCGAAAGGCTCGGGTCGCGGCATGCAGCCGGGACTTGATCGTCCCTTCGGCCACACCGAGCACGGTCGCAATTTCTTGGTAGGTGAGCTCGGCCACCTGCTTGAGCAGGAGAAGCTGTCGTTGAGGCTCGGGCAGTGCATCCATGGCCCGCCGCACGTCGGCAGCTTCGGACGTGCGCGGGTCGACGGTTCGTGCGCCGCTGGGCATCGCTTCGAGCGCGCGGTTCTCGGCCGCTCCCCGCCGCGCTTCCCCGCGGCAGCGATTCCGCGCCACGGTGAACAGCCACGGGGCGAAGCGGCCCCGCTGCGGGTCGTAGGTCCGGTCGCGCAGGACGGTGAGAAAGACCTCTTGAAACACATCCTCGGCCCGGGCCCGTCCGGGCACCCAACGGCGGACGTACGCGAACAACCGCACCTCATAGCGGGCGTACAGCACGTCGAAGGCCGCCAGGTCTCCCTCGCGGATGGCGCATACCAGCGCCTCGTCGCTGCGACTCTCCGACGTCACCCCAATTCCCCTATGCACCAGACCTCGAAATCGTTCACTCGGGCATCGATTTTTTTCTCGGGGCCTGCGAACCGGACCGGAGGGCGGCTATCTTTCCAGAATGCGCCGATTCGCCTACCTCGCCCTGCCCTGCGCACTCGCGCTGGCGGCCGGCTCGGGATGCGGAAAAACCCGCGACTGCAACGCGCTCGCCGAGGTCACCAACCGGCGCAGCGCCGAGATCGTTCAGATCGAGGCCCGCGGGAGCGAGACGCCCGAGACCCTTGCCAGCGACATGACCGCGCTTGGTGACGTGGCCGACCAGGCCGCCAGCGACGTGCACGACCTGCCGCTGAGCGACGACACCGTCGTCTCGAAAGCCTCCGACTACGAAACGGTTGCGCACGACCTGGCCACGGCCTCGCGCTCGTTCTCCACCCTGATGCTCGCTCTCGTCGAGCAGCGCGAAGCCCAGGCCGGTGCCCAGAAGACCTTCGACCGAAGTGGACAAGCGCTGCTCGATGCCTGCTCGACGGCATCCTCGTCATGCAACGACGTCGGCGACGTCCTCCGCGCGCAACCGAAGAACCCCGCACCCGACAAGCTCGTCTCGGTGCTCGCGTCGTACGTCGAGGCGCTCGAGGCCCTCGACCTCGACGAGTCCCCGGTGCAGCGAGCCGTCGACACCCGGGTCGCAGCCGCCAAGGCATACGCCGCGATCGTCGAGAAGAAGTCGACCCTCGATCGCGACATCGACGAAGCGCGCACCAAGGTGCACACAATCGTCGCCCGCCAAAACGCGCTGATCGACGAACTCAACGTATTCTGCGTGGGCAAAGGCTGACCGATCCTCACGAAACGAACGGCCAGCGATGCCTTTGAAGCAGCTTCACGACGACGTCTGAGTGCACGACGCGCCGCTGCGCTTCTTTGGCTTCCACATCGGCACCCGGATGACGGCGGTTCGCCTACCCGACGGCGCCTTGTGGGTACACTCCCCTACGCCGACGGACCCCGAGTTGCTGGATACGCTGCGCTCGTTGGGGCCCATTCGCCACATCGTCGCGCCCAATGCGTGGCACCATCTCCACGTTGGGCCGCTCGCGAACGCCTGTGAACGCGCCGAGGTCCATGCGCCGTCCAAGCTTCGTTACAAGCGCAAAGACCTGCACATCCACACCGATCTCACCGGCACGCCCCCGGCCAGCTGGGGTGGCGAGCTCACGCCCGTCCCCGTCCAAGGCACCTGGCTGCACGAAACGGCCTTCGTCCACCACCCCAGCCGCCTGCTCGTCACCAGCGACCTGCTGCAGAACGTGACCCAGTGCGCCCATCTGCCCAGTCGGCTGTGGTTCCGCCTTGGCGGCGTGTATGGGGAGCCCGGCATCGAGCGCCCGCTGCGGCTGTTGTTCCGCGACTGCGCCAAAGCACAGGCTGGGATCGACGCCCTGCTTCAACTCGACTTCGACGGCGTGGTCCTCGCGCACGGTGATGTGATCACCGAGGGCGGGCACGACGCGTTCGCATCGAGCTACAGCTGGCTCTGAGCGCGCGGCCTCCAAACGCGATACCGTTGCGTGTGGCGTCGGACCCCAACGTCCGGTTCGGAGACGGGTCTCCGTGCTCCTTCGCCGCCAGCGTGCTCGACGACCTCAGCGCCCTGGTGGTGTACGCGGGCCGGGCGGGCCGCCGGTTTGGTGATGTTCAGGCGCTGCGCGATCGCGGCGTCGAGGCCACCGAGAAGGCCACGTCCCTGCGTGCCGACCTACAGCGAATGTTCCGCGACTCGGTCGACGCGATGACCACGACCGCGCGCGGCTCGGCCTGGCCCGAGGTGCGCGAGCACGCCAAGAGAGCCGGTGCAGAACTCCAGACGCACGTCGAGCGCTGGCAAGAGCAAGCCTCCACGCAAGCCGAACGTACGCATCGCAACCTCGGCAAGCACGAGCGCGATCTCGCCGCGTCGATGCGCGAGGAGCTGCATGCGTATCTCGCCGCTGCAAACCGTAAGACGGACGCCGTCGTCATCACGCGGCGGCTCGGCTCCGGACGGATGGTCGATACGCTCACGATCGAGTTCGCCGACGCGCTGCGCGTCGAGCTCGAAGTCGACGCGCAGCACAGCATCCAGCCCCAGCGGGTGCGGGCGTACGGCAAAAAGCTCGCCGTCGTTGCCGGTATGAAGAAGGCCCTGTTTGGCGGACAGAAGCCCCGAACCGTCAAACTCGACGACCTGTTCATCGTTGAGGCCGTGCTCAGCCCACGGGCGATCGACCTCCGACTCGCCACGAAGCTCAAGGGCACCTACGAGATCATGCTGCTGCGGCTGCGAACCGAGGGAGACGCCATCACGGGGCGACTGACGCTCGGCGAAGATCAGCACGAGGACGCACACGGGGACGAAACGCTGCGCCACCTGTGGGAAGCTCTGCAGGAAGAGCGCGTCCGCGTGTGCGCGACACAGGCACGGGTGACGTCCGTCGAGCTCGACGGCCGCGCCGTCGCCTCGCCACGCGACATCTTCGAGTGTGCCGAGCGGCTGATTGCGCGCTGGCGACCCGTGGTGCGCGAGCTCGTAGCCCATACCCCAGGACCTGACGAGCTGACGCTGCTGCTGCCCGCCAGCGATGGCGGAACCGACGAAGAGCTGTGGGTCCGAACCGCCGACCTCACGCAGCACCTGCTCACCATCCCCACCCGGCTGCGGCCTCGGCTCTCCCCGCTGGAGCTTCTCGGCCCCGCGCGGGTCGTCCGAGAGTCCGATGTGGTCGAGCTGGGTAAGGTGATGACGCCGGATGCGGGCGGCGACTCGGACGTGATCTCGTTGCACTACATCCCTCCGGCCGCGGCCGGCGAGATCGTCGACGCGGGCGTGCCCTCCGAGATCTTCGACCTCAGCAGCAGCGACATCTCGATGCTCGACCTCCCGCGCGACCCCGAGGAGAACTCGGGCTGCTATGAGCTTTCCAAACTCGGTCGCACGGCCGCGGAGTGATGCCGATGCGCACGAGCTTGCTGCTCGGCAGCCTGCTGCTCACCGCCTGCGTGGGAACAAACGCGGCCTATGGCGACGAGCGCACGCACAGCGCATCCGCAGGCACGAGCGCGTCCTCGGGCGACATGATGGACGCGACCACAGGCTCGCGCGCGACGTCAGCGTCGAGCACGGCGGCGCCGGACCCCACCGCGACCGAGCCCCCGTCCGAAGGCAGCACCTCGAGCTCTACGGGCGAGCCCCGCCCCAGCGACCCCGTGGACCCGCCCCAGTGCGAGGAGAACGGCTTTGCGCTCACCGTCAGCGGTGCGCCCGGCTGCGCCGGAGACTCGCGCTTCTCGCTGCGGGCGTGCGTCGAGCTGATGCCGGCCGGCGCCGTAACCGAAGACCGCTTCATCGCCCGTACCACCGCGGCCTGCGGCCAGTTCGAGCCCGACTGCGCGGGACTCGACGTCGTCGATCTCATCATCGAGGCCAGTGGACACGACGTCGACGCGCTGATCGACTTCGACCCGCTGGGCATCTCACCCGTCTGTGGCGCGCTTGTCCTCGAGGGCGTCGCCGATGGTGACGACGACCTTACGTGTCGGCTGACCAGCTTCGCCGTGTTCGACCCGGGCGAGCAGGGACCGAGGTTCGGGTTTTCGTCGAGCTTTCTCAGCAACCAGGTCCAAATGGAGCTCGGGGCCTACGGCATCGAATACGAAGAGCTCGCCACCGGCGACCACGAATGCAAGGCGCGCGATGATGCCTGTGCTAACGACGCCGGCTTCCGGGCAATCCGCTTCGGCGTGGGCCCCTTTGCCGAGCCCGACGGACGCCCCGCGACGACGACCGTGACGAGCATCGACAGCTCGGGCAATGAAGGCGTCCGAGCGCTACGGGTCTACAACTTCGGCTCGCGCCTGTATCCCGATTGCCGTCACGGCGCGAAGTGGGCCGTCATCCACGACGCGCTGCCGTACGATTTTCAGCCTTGAGGCTCGCCTTTGGGGCCGCGAACGCTTCGGACGAGTTCGATCATCGTCGCGACCACGGCCTTCTGCGCCCGCTCTCCACCAGCGTTGGACGCCACCATCACGGCGGCCTTGAGCGTGGGCATGACGACGATGGACGCGTAGTTGACCGTGTTGCTGCCGTCGTGCGTGAGCACGGGCAGGCCGAATGCAGAGTCGTCGGGTACGAGCCAGCCGAGCGCATAGCCACCGCCGCGGTTGTCGTCGCTGGGCACCGCGCTGGTGAGCGCATCGACCGACGCCTTCGACACGAACGTGGACCCCTCGAAAAAGACGGAGGCGAATGCTCCCCAGTCCTCCAGCGAACAGTGCACGGTGCCTGCAGGGCCGAGGAACGGCGGGTTGTCGATCTCGACCGGCTTGAAAGCGTCGCCGTGGTCGGCGTGGGCCCACGGCTGATCTCGAGCATCCCCCACCGCGGTGGGACCAAACCCGCAGGACTCCATCTTCAGCGGAGAGAAGATGCGGGCCCGCATTGCGTCCTCCCACGTGGACCCCAGGACGCGCTCGATCGCCGCACCGACGATCACGTAGCCGAAGTTCGAGTAGTGGAACTTGCTTCCCGGCGTCGAGAGAGGCTTCTGCGCCAGTACCTCCCGAACGACTACCCGCCGTCGGTCTTCGGGGGCGATCTCATTGAGCCGAACCTGAAGCCCGACGATGTCGGTCGGGTTCGCGACCACGCCGGCGCGATGGCGCAGTAGCTGGGTGATCGTCACGTCGCGAAAACCGGGGTCCATGCCTCCCGCGGCGTCGGGGAAAGCTTCGGCCATGGTCATCTCCCACCGCAGCACCCCCTCTTCGACGAGCTGCGCGACCAGCAGCGCGGTCATGGCCTTGGTGTCCGAGCCGAGATGAAAGCGGTCGGTGACCGTGAGGTTGCCCGGCTCGTCCGCGCGTCGTTGGCCCGACACGCCAATCGCCAGGGTGCCACCAACGTCGACCACGGCCGCCGCGAGTCCAGGCACCGGAGAACGACGCCGAACCTCGTCGAGCAGCGCCTGCAGATCTTCGGGGGCCCGGGCCTGGGGCTCCTCGGCGGTGTTCACAGAGACATCGATGTCCGCCGCCGCGACGCTGGGCCCCTGCGGCTGGGGCGTTTGGGTTCCAGGGGCGACGGCCGGTTTGCAGGCGAGCAGCGTCCACGAGAGCGCAGCGAGGGCGTAAGTCCGCGTCACGGGTGTGATGGTACCCGCAAAAGGTCGCTCCACCGATGCGTCACCCCGGCAGCGCGGCTGCTGGACGACTCGCCCGGGCCCCGCAGCCACACGCGCAGCGACCGGTCCTCGGGACGTACGAGCATCATGTGAACAACATCGTCGAGCCGTAGACGCCGGCCGAGGCTCCACAGGGCGGCCTCGTCGACTCGCCGGCGGGACTTCCTCGCGGTTGCTTCGATGCGGTCGTAGCGACGGCACGCCTGCCGCCCGTCCTTGCCGCGCAGGTGATTCGTAGCCGCCAGCATCGAGGCACCGAGCGGACCGTCCGCGTTTGGGCCACGCGTGACGACGCCGTCCGCCTCGACCTCGAGAATGCGCGCGGGCGCTTCGGAGCCCGGCTGAAGGACGTGCAGGAGGTAGCTTCCCGCGTGCTGGGCTTGACGTAGCCCGGCCTCGACGTCGTCGGCCTTCGAGGCGCCGTCTCCATCCACGTCGCGCTGCTCGAGCACGTCGCGCAGCAGCAGGTTCGCCGGGGCAAACCCGGTGGCCGCGGTGGCGAGCGACGCGGCTCCGTCGCCGTATCCCATGTTGAACAACGCCGTCACGCCCGCCTCGTTCATGCACGAGAGGCAGCCGATGTATCCGGCAAATGCAACCGACACCACGGGCTGCCGCGTCGGCTCGCTCGGGGCGTAGACGATCAGCATTTGATTACGCAGCAGCGCGGGCGCGTCGTCCCAGTCGAGATTGCGAACCGCGACCAGGTCGCCTCGTGCGTCGTCGGCCACAGCATCGCCCCACGCCGACACCGAAGAACACCCGATGGCGACCAGGTCGGTCATCGCGTTGAGCACGAGCAGGTCGGTAGCCACGAGGGCGCGACCGAGCCCCTCGGAATGCACCCCTCCGGCGGCCTGCATGCCTTCGATGATGCCCTCGGCTTCTTCGCGCAGACGCGCGGACACGTCTGCCACGGCGAACATCATGCCGACGCGGTCGATCGTGGCCGGACCGAGGACGTCGAGCGCATAGCCATCGATGACATCGAGAATCTCCCCTCGCAGCAAGGCACCATGCGCACGCCCCATCTGCCGCGGCGTGCCCCAAACGTGCAGCACGCGTTGGCCTTCGACCTCTCGCAACTCGCCGTGCGTCGTGGGCGCTGCCTTCGTCACGTCCGCCGCGACCTCAGCGACGGCGACGGCTGCAGCAGGAGGCGGGCGCGTCTCCGGCTTTGGCGGCGCGCTCTCGTTGCAGCCAACCGCCAAGAGCCAGAGCAAAGACCAGCGGGCACGCATCATGAGGACGTTGTACGCACGAGCGCCCGGTTTCATTTCAATCGGTGCAAATCGACGGAACCCAACGCCGTCACGTCTCGCGCGATGCGTGGGCGCCGGCCCAAGCCGACGTGGCGGTCAGCACCGCTGCGATCCACACCAGCTGCGCTCCGAGCAGGTGCACGAGCTGCATCCAGCCCGGCGCCGCAAGACCGATGTTCACGATGCCCAGCACGACCTGCGCCACCGTGGCGTGCTGCAAGCCACGCGCAATGCGAGGCGTGATCGCATCGCGGGCATGCTCGCGTGCCCACGCACCCACGCCATAGAGCACGCCGGCGGCGACCACGGCCACGACGGGGTGCACGATGCGAAGCCGCACCAAGAAGTGGTTGGCCGGAGACAGCTCGTCGGCCACGTGCGCAAGCATGCCTTCGGTGCCCTGCTGGACCGGGAACAGCGTGTCGCCGAGCGCGGTCACGGCTCCAGTCATGCTGGTGACCACGATCGACAGCAGGCCCGCGAGCATGACCCACGAGCCCACGCCCAAGCGCGAGAATGAAAGCCGGCGCTCGTCGAAGCTCCACCACGCGGTCAACGACGCAGCGCCGGTGAGGATGAGCGTGTTGACGAGGTGAATCGAGATGACGATCGCCCGCGAGACCGAGGCGTCGTCCGCCACCAGCTCCTTGAGCACGATGCCGGCGCCAATGAGCGCCTCGATCACGACGAACACCACGGTCAGCACCGCGGCAACGGTCACCCGATGCTTGCGGAACCGAAGCGCCGCCCAGCCGATCAGCATCAGGCCTGCGGGGCCGAGAATGCCGCTGGTCAGGCGGTGCGTGTACTCGATGATCGTCTCGATCGCGGGTGCGATGGGGACGATGTCGCCGTTGCACGTAGGCCAGTGGGAGCCGCAGCCCGCGCCACTGTGGGTGATGCGAACCCACGCACCGAACAGGATCACGAACAGCAGGTAGGCGAGGAACACCCACGCAAAGCGACGAAAGCCGGTGCTGGACGAACGGCCCATGGCGGCCGAGAACCTACCACGCGGCGCTCGCGCGACAAGCCGACGCGCCCCCCTCGTCGAGGTGGGCCCGCGCACGCGACCGCAGCGCACGCCTGCTCCCGCAGCCCACGGGTCCACCCCGGCGCGACCGACACGCCCGCAGAGTGCCCGGGTTCACCACGGACTGGCGAGAACGCATTGGCGAACCCGGCGCGTTCCCTCGCCCCAGAGGTTTCGGCGACTCCGTCAGGGGCGCAAAAGACGAGCCAGCCGTGGTGACGGGTTGCGACACAGGCTGCTAGTACTTGAACTCGACCGTGTACTGCGTGCAGTCGGCCAGCCCCTGGTCGAAGCGCATGTACATCTGCGCGTCGTCATCAACGGCGTCGAGGCAGTCGAGTTCGAGTTCGAAGTCCTCGGTCCCGCAGCATCCGGGCCGGCCCTCCGGCGATTCGTCGCTCGCCGTCCCTTCGGGACAGGTTACCTCGGTGGAGAACAGGCCCGCGGTGCACTCGGCGTACTTGCACATGCGCAACGCACCGGCTGTGGTCAGCGTGCGCGCGGGGTTGACGGTTGAGAAGAGCGTGTCGTCGCCGAGATACGTAAACCAGTCGGTTTCGTTGCCCTCGAGTACGCCGGTAATGGTCATCGCATCGTCGTCGTCATCGCTGAGCGTGCCGAGGTCGCTCGCGTCGCTCTCGGTGTTGTTGTCCTCGTAGATGTCGATGCCGCAATCGACGTCGAGCACGCACTCGCCATCGACGCACTCGAGACCAGTGTTGCAGCTCTGACCGTCGCAGACGCATCCCTGCGTACCGATGGTGCAACCGCCTGAAGAGTCACCGTCGGTGGTGGGGCCGGTCGTCGGATCCGTCGCCTCCGTCGGATCCATCGTCGTCGGCGTCGGACCCGAGTCGTCATTGGTGGGGTCCGTCGTCGGCGCCGCAGTGGGGTCGGTCGTCGGCGTACCGGTCGTGCTGACCCCCGTCGTCGCGCCCCCGGTGCTCGGGTCGGTGCTGCCGCCGTCATCATCGTCGTCGATGCCGCCAGTCTCACCTCCGGGTGCCGGCTCGGCATCGTCACAACCGCCGAGCACCAAGAGCCCAGCGAAACAAAGTCCAAGAGAAGCCCGCATGCCAACCACGGTAGACTATTCCTCATCCCGATGACGCGCTCCGCATCCCGCTGCCGGTGTCTCCTGTTTTGGGCCGCGCTCGCCAGCGTGGGTTGCAACGAAGATGGTGCGACGGCCCCTGTCACGGGGTCTTCGGGAGCGGATGGCTCCAGCAGCACCACGGCACCTGCGACGGTGACAATCACCACCGCGT
>CAYSPB010000105.1:0-19706 GCA_964432695.1 uncultured Nannocystaceae bacterium | reverse complement strand
GACGAAGCCATCGAGCCCCGCGGGTCCGGTCGCGACGTCTGGAGCGGCTGCCGACCCCTCGTCGGCCGGTGCCTCATCCTCGAGCAGCGACCCCACCGCGTCGCACCCCGCCAAGCCCAGAACGCCGAGCAAGACCAGCATAGAGCGCGACACGGCGCGAGTATCGATCGAACGACGCAGCCCGGCAACGACTATGCGGCGCCATCGGGCGCACGCTCGAAGACGTCGACGACCAAGGTGCCGATCGAGGCCTGCGCGACGCCGAACAGCAGCGGCCCCACGAGCGGAATGCTCATCACCAGCGAAAACGGTAGGGCAAAGCCGACGAGCGGTCGGCGGTGCTCCTTGACGAAGCGGTGCTGCGCGTCGAAGCGGACGTGCAGCTTCTCGAAGTAGGGGTCGAGCAGTTCCCACCCCAGTGAGCGGGCTGTGACGTAGGCCTGCGCGACCGGTCCGAGCACCGGTCCCACGACGGGAATGAACGACAGTCCAAACGCAGCGACGGTGAGCCCCAAGAACAGCAGTAGCCGGATGAGGTTCTGGGGAATGGACACGCGAAGCGGCAGGCCTTCGATCGCTTCGAGTTCGTCGGCCCGCTCGGGGTTCACGGCGCGCAGGCCCGCGAGAAACACCCGCTCCCCCAGCAGCGGAAACAGCGTGTTGGTGACGAAGAGTGACAGCACGGGGGCGACGAACAGCACGATGAGCAGGCCGGCGATTCGCAGCAGCCACATGCCTGCCAGCACCCACCACGAGTCGCCGCCGTCGATCGGCGTGAAGTGCAGCACGGCCCAGATGCCCGCGAGGTTGATCGACGCCGCGAGTAGGAACAGCGCTCCGACGAGCTGCAGATAGGTCTTCTGCACCGCCGGCGTGTCCAGCACGGCACGGAAACCTCGACCCGCCGCGCGCAGGCCAGTCATCACTCCCGGGGTCGACGCCTGCTCCGCCATCGACGTGAGCTTGTCGCCGCAATCGGGGGGATGCAAGGCGGACCGGACCGGTTCACGGCGCTGGAAGAAACGCGGTGAGCCGACGGTTCACCTCCGCTGCCGCATCGACCTGCACCCAGTGGCTCACCTCGTCGAGCAGCTCGACACGAACGTCCCAAACCCAGCGCGTGGGCGGATGCGCGTACTCGAGGCCGAGGTATCGGTCCCCAGTTCCCCAGATGACCTGGGTGGGCACGTCGAGCGGCCGCATCTGCTTTTTCAGCGACGAGCCGCGCCGAAGGTAGGCCCGGTAGTAGTTGATCGCCGCCGTGGTCGAGGCTGGATCGAGCGCTTCGACGTACCGCTGCACGTCGTCGTCCGAAAATGCGTCGCGATGCAGTGGGTCGTCGCGCAGGATGGCGCGGATGTAGGCGTGGTCGTCCTTCTGAATGCGCCACTCGGGGACGCCCGGCATCTGGAAAAACAGCATGTACCAGCTGCGCTTGACCTGGGCGAGGTCGGTGAACATCGCCGCCTGGTGCCCTGGGTGCGGACAGTTGAGGACCGACAGCGTCTCGACCTGCGTCGGGTGGAGCATGGCGTGCCACCACGCGACCATGCCGCCCCAGTCGTGACCGACCACGCTGACCCTCTCTTTCCCGAGGTGGCGGATCAGCGCCGCGACGTCCGCGGCGAGATGCTCGATCTGATACGCGTCGAGGTTGGCCGGTTTGTCGGTCTTTCCATAGCCGCGAAGGTCGGGCGCGATGACCCGGTAGCCCGCATCCCGCAGCGCGAGAAGCTGATGGCGCCACGAGTACCAAAACTCGGGGAACCCATGCAGGAGCACGACCGTTGGGGCGTCGTCGCGCTCGGGTCGAGCTTCGACGTAGTGCATGCGCAAGTCGTCGAGGTCGGCGAAATGATGCGTGACGGCGTCGTCGGTCCAGGGCGTGTTCATGCGTCGAATCCTCGTCGGGCGGCTTCGTAGTCGTCGGGGGTGTTGCAGTCGCGCAGCACCGCGTCGTCGGGTAGGGCACGGCGTGGAACCTCGACGCAGGGAAGGGCAGCAAACAAACGCTTGAGGGCGCGCTCGCCTGCTGCGATCAAGCGGTGGGCTTCGCGAGCAGCTGGCCCGACGCGAAGCACGGCCGCCAGCGGATGCACGCGGTGGCGGCGGTCCGAGCTCGGGGGCTCGACGGGCAAGGCTGCGTCGACGTCCTGGCCCAGCTGCGCGAACATGAAGTGCACGTGGGCGGCGTTGAGCAGCGGCTTGTCGACGGCGGCGAGGTAGACGAGGTCATCGGGCTGCAGCGCGGCGAGGCCCGCCCGAGTGCCCACCAGCGGCCCCTGGTCATCGAGCGCGGCGGGATCGTCCACCCGGGTCACGCCGGTCAGGTGCGGGAGCGCCTGCTCCGCGTGTGCGACGACGACCACGTGCGGCGTGACCCGATGCAGGGTCTGCACGACCGACTCGATCATCGTGTGCGGACCCCAAGGCAGCGTCGCTTTGGGGCGTCCCATACGGACCGAGCGGCCTCCGGTGAGCACGATGGCGGTCTGCCGACCCGTCACCGCCAAAGCATCGCGTGCGCCGGCGAGCGGGGCAACTGCAGCGGCGCAGGGCCCGGCGGCACGGCAGACTGGTACCCTTTGCTGCGATGAAGCTGCGCATCCTGGGTGACTCGCTGCGGTTGCGACTCTCGCAGAGCGAGGTCAAGCAGTTCGGCGAGACCGGCCGATTCGTTCAGGCGATTCGCTTCGGGGGCGCGTCGTTGACGTACGCACTCGAGCACGGCGAAGGCGTCTCGTCGCTCGGCGCATCGATGGACGGCAGCACCATCACGGTTCGGATGCCGTCCTCGATGGCGCGCACGTGGGTTGAGACCGACCAGGTCACGCTGAAGGCCGAGCAGTCCCTTGGTGACGACGGTGCTCTGTCGCTGCTGATCGAGAAGGACTTCAAGTGCGCCATTCCACGCCCGGGTGAAGAGAACTACGACGGTTTCGAGCACCCGACCGGCGCCTGCTAGGACGACGGCGCGCCGAGCCGCTCGTTTCCCGCATACACGCACATGCGGCGCTCTCGGAGAAAGCCGACCAGCGTCATGCCGCTGCGCCGCGCGAGTTCGACGGCCAGGCTGCTGGGGGCCGAGACGGCTGCGACGAGCTCGACGCCCCGCGCGAGTGCCTTCTGCGTGATCTCGAACGACACGCGACCAGAAACCATCAGTATGGAGGGCGATCGCTGGTGGTGGGCGGCAACACCGAGCACTTTGTCCACGGCGTTGTGCCGTCCAACGTCTTCACGGGTTGCGATGTGTTCGAGCGTGGCATCGAATGCTGCAGCCGCATGCACGCCGCCGGTTTGGGCGAAGTCGGTTTGGCCGGCTCGGAGTCGGTCGGGCAGCGCATAGAGTTGGTCGGAAGCGATGCGGAGCGCGTGCTGGACCGGGGCGGCAACGGCGATCGCCTGCTCGAGCGAGGCCTTGCCACAGACGCCGCAGCTGCTGCTCGCGTAGAGATTGCGCCGGAGCGCAGCGACGTCGACCGGGTGCGTCAGCACGGCCTGCACCACGTTGTCTTCGGCCTCTGGTGTGTCGACCGTGGTGCAGTGCCGCACGCTCGCAATCGCGGCGGGGCTCTTCGCAATGCGTTCGGTCAGCAGGAAACCGCGGACGAGCTCTTCGTCGTGGCCGGGCGTTCTCATGACGACGGCGATGGGCGTCCCGCCGACGCGGATTTCCAACGGCGCCTCGACGGCAACGCGATCGTCGGCCTCGGCTGAGTCGGATCCGCGCCACTCGACCCGGCGCAACAGCCCGGGGTCTTCTTCGCTCACGATTCGCCGCCGTAGGCATCGATGCACGCTTGGACGACTTCACGCGCTGCGTCGCGGCGCGTCATGCCCTCGAGCGATGGCAGAGGAGCCTGGAGGGCCTCGGTGCCGCACGCTGCAACCTCGACACTCTTGCGGAGCAAGCAGTTCGTTCGGCGCTCACCCAGCTTCTTGCGGTGGCCATCCCACCATCGCAGCACGTCCTTTTCCGCGCCCGCGAGCATGAACTGGTCGAACGACTCGACGAAGGCATCGCATGCCTTTTCGATCGATGCCGGCATCGCGGCCGGCAGGGTTGCGGCAGCCTTGATCTCGGCCGCGCGCGCGGCCGTCTTCGCGTCGGCATCTGCCTTGGCTTGCTGGGCGTCGGCGCGCTTCTTGTCCGCGACCTTGGCAGCCGCGACTTCCATCTCGCTCTTCGTCTCCATTGCCTGCGCGATCGAGGGGTCGGTCTCTGCTCCATCGCACGCGCCGAGCCCAAGACCTGCCGCGAGCAGGACCGCGCACCGAGTGTTCCCACCGCGAACCATGCAGCGGAGCCTACACCGTGTGTCGCTGTAGGCCCACGCTCCCCACGCCGCTCGGGGTTCGCGTGCATCGCATGTAGGCACCCCCACGAACCACGCTCGATTCGGCGCATGTGGCGGGCTTGGGTGAAAAAAAATGAAAAAAAAATCGAGGGGGTCTCGAGGAGACACTCGGCCCCCAGGGTGATGGGGTCGGCGGACACCGACGGTCGATCTTCGCGACCCAGGTGGGGGCTGAGTACCCAACGATTTCGGTGCGGCGCCGACCGCAAAGTGCTCCCCAGCCGGGCGGAGACCGGCCTGCGACCCCTTTGAGTCGATCCCGAGGCAGGCCGGCACGATCCGAGATCGGCATGAGGACATAGGGCCCCAGGGGCTTCTCCACGAGGTTGGGGCCTCGATCCCCTAAATTGGCTCTAAACACCCGTTTCAGCCCCGAATTCGGCGATCTGCGTTGTGCGCCTACCTTGATGCCGGGGGGCTTCAGGGACTACGGTGGCGGTCGACGAGGCACAGGGTGCTCGTCGTTGCGGGCCAGGTTGGAAGGGCTGCTCCCGCGCCACTTGCGAGCCATTGGGAAGAAGGGGATCAAAGGGATGATTCGCGCACGATTCAAACGGAACCTAGGACTGGGGCTCACCGCTCTGGTGGCGAGCCTTACGGTTTCGGCTTGCTACGACGGTAGCGAAGACGAAAACGGGGACTGCGTGTCGAACGAGGAGTTCTTCCGCGAGACGGTCTACGCACCGATTCTCTCGGACAACTGCTCAAGCTGCCACAACAGCTCCGGCGCCGCGAAGGACACCTCCTTCGTGTTGCGCAGCCCGGAGTCGGGACCGGACTACCTCGAGGCGAACCTCGAGGCGTTCTCCCAGATGTCGAAGCTTCAGTTCGAAGGCCAGAGCTGGATTCTGCTCAAGCCCACGCTGGGCATCGAGCACGAGGGCGGCGAGCGCTTCAAGGTCGACGGCGAGGAATACAAGGCCTTCGTCGAGATGATGGAGCGCCTCGAGAACCCGGTGGCCTGTGAAGAGGGCGACCAAACCGAGGAGTTCTTCGACGGCGTCGAGCTGCTCGACGAGCGCGCCACGCTGCGCAAGGCGACCCTCGCCCTGGCCGGCCGGCTTCCCACCATCGACGAAGAGAACCGCGTCCAAGAAGGAAGCTGGGAAGCGCTGGACACGATTCTCGACGAGGTCATGACCGACCCGGTCTTCTACGACCGCCTTCGCGAGATCTACAACGACAAGTTCCTCACCGACCGCTACTACGGCGGATCGCAGGCGCTCGACCTTCTCGACTACGACGAAGATGAGGGCGGGGACTTCCCCAACGCATACTGGTTCGACGCACTGCCCGAGGGCGAGGAGCGTGACCAGGCCCGCGAGTACTCGAACAATGGCGTGGCCCGTCAGCCGCTCGAGATGCTCGTCCACATCGTGAAGAACGATCTGCCGTACACGGAGCTGCTGACCGCGGACTACACGATGGTCAACCCGTTCTCGGCGCAGTCGCTCGGTGTCGACGCCAGCTTCTCGAACCCCAACGACTACAACGAGTACGTCACCGCCCGCATCCCGGGCATGCCGCACGCGGGCGTGCTGACCAGCGTCGTGTACCTCAACCGGTTCCCGACCACGGACACCAACCGCAACCGTCACCGCGCCCGGATGCTCTTCGAGTTCTTCCTGGCCACCGACGTCCAGGCGCTGGGCAACCGCCCCGTCGACGCGACGGCCATCACCGGTCACAACGCGACGCTCAACGATCCCGAGTGCACCATCTGTCACGACGTGATGGACCCCGTCGCCGGTTCGTTCAAGAACTGGGACGACCAGGGCCGGTACCGTCCGCCAGAACAGGGCTGGTTCCCGGACATGCTGCCGCCTGGATTTGGCGAGTCGCAGATGCCAGCCGAGAACGACCCGGCTGCGCTCCAGTGGGCCGTACGCGAGGTCGTTCAAGACTCTCGCTTCGCACTCTCGGCCGTGTACATCATGTTCGAAGGTCTCAGCGGTCAGAGGCCGCTGCGCGAGCCCGACAACCCGGACGACGAAAACTACCTCGGAGGCATCGAAGCCGCCAAGACGCAGCGCGCGGTCTTCAACGACATCGCGCAGCAGTTCACCGATACGAACTACAACCTCAAGGTGGTGGTCAAAGAGATCATCAAGTCGCCCTACTACCGGGCGTACAACTACGAGGCGCTGGGTCTCGACGACGAGCAGGCGCAGGCTCGCCTCTACGAACTCGAGAACGTCGGCATGGGCCGCCTGCTCACGCCCGAGCAGCTCAACCGCAAGATCGTCGCGGTCACCGGCCTTCGCTGGTCGCAAGGCCAGGGCGACGAGGCCGTTGACTACCTGCTCGACGAGAACCGCTACATGACGCTGTACGGCGGCATCAACTCGGACGACATCGTCCAGCGTGTCACCGAGCCCAACGGCATTATGGCAAACGTCGCCAAGCGCATGGCCAACCAAATGGCTTGTCGCGCGGCGCCGTGGGACTTCACCAAGCCCAGCGCCGACCGCATCCTCTTCCCGCTGGTCGAGCCCACGACGCAGCCCGAGGACCTCAACGGATTCGAAGTACCCGAGGCAACCTCCGCGATCCGCAACAACATCCAGTACATGGTGTCGCGACTGTGGGGTGAGTACCTTGAGGCGGACGACCCCGAGATCGAGCGCATCTATCAGCTGTTCCTCGAAGTCTGGCGCGACGGCCAGGTTGGGCTTCAACTCCCCGACGACGACGAGAACCGCTACGGCACCGGCCTCGGTCAGTGCAACGTCAACAACAACGCCGTCACTGGCGAAGAGCTGCCCGACGAGCAGCGCCTCTCTGAAGACCCGCAATACACCATTCGCGCTTGGATGGCCGTCACCAACTACATGCTGTCGGACTTCCGCTTCCTGCACGAGTAAGGACGAAAGGAGCAAGAACCATGGATCGTCGTGATTTTTTGAAGCTCGCCTCTTGTGCCGGAATGTCGGTCGTCGCTCCGGCGGCGTTCGGTGGCCGGGACCTCAGCTACGGCCGACGCGGCATCGCTGCGGAAGCCTATGAAGGCACCTTCTTCATTCTGTTCAACGCTGGTGGTGGATGGGACCCCACCTCGTTCTGCGACCCCAAGGGCGCGAACGGGGAGAACGATCCCGACCCGATGAACCACTACCTGAAGTCCATGATTGGCGAGGCGGGCAACCACCGCTTCCCCATGGAGTTCCCCAACCCCAACGGCGAAGAGGGGTACGGCACGGGCATCATCCCGGCGTTCTTCGAGGAGCACTACCAGGATCTGCTCGTCATCAACGGCGTCGACATGCAGACCAACGGACACGACCAGGGCACGCGCCACACGTGGAGCGGTCGTCTGTCTGAAGGCTTCCCGTCGATGGGTGCCTACCTGGCTGGTACGTACAACTCGACCCTGCCGATGTCGTTCCTCGCCTTCGGTGGCTACACGTTCACCGCTGGCGTCGCGCCTCAATCGCGAGCATCCAACATCGGCGCGCTCGAAGAGCTCGCCTTCCCAGCGCTGTCCAACTCGGATGATCCCGAATCCTCGTACCTGAGCTCGAAGTCTCTCGAGCTCATCGAGGAAGCTCAGTGGCACCGCGACCAAGCACTGATCAGCGGGCAGGGCCTGCCGAAGATTCAGCACTCGATGACCACGCTCTTCGAGTCGCGTTCGGGCTCCAACGAGTTGAAGCGGCTCAAGGAGTTCCTGCCCGAGGACCGCTCCGGCGGCGTTCGTGGCCAGGTCGAGGTTGCGCTTGCGGCGTACCGCGCGGGCATCTCGGTTGCGGCGAACATCTCCACCGGAGGTTTCGACACCCACGGTGACCACGACGCGCGCCAAATCCCGGCGCTCGAGAACCTGCTCGACGGCATGAGCTACGCCCGCAACCTCGCGCAGGAGCTGGGCATCGGCGAGAAGGTCGTCCTCATTGCAGGCTCCGACTTCGGCCGCACGCCCGGGTACAACGACGGCAACGGAAAAGACCACTGGTCCATCTCGTCGATGATGATGATGGGCGAGGGCATCCAAGGAAACCGCGTCATCGGAGCCACCGACGACGGCCACCGCGCTTACGGCATCAACACCGACCTCAGCGTCGACCAGAGCGAGGACGCGCGGCTGAAGATCCTGCCTGCGCACATCCACTCCGCGATTCGCAAGCGTTACGCACTGGGTGCCGACAATGAGCTCGCGGCCATGTTCCCGCTGACCAACGAAGAGGAGCTGCCGATCTTCGGGTAGGCCTGGACGGCCCCAAGGGGGGGCACGGATGGGGAGATGGGCCAGTTTCGCTGGGGGCGGAACTGGCCCGCTTTTTTGGTTCGCAGTCGGAGGCGGGGGCGACGAGCGCACCGGCGTTGTATGCTGCAGGCCTTCGGCGAGACGTGTATCTCCTGTTCTCGCTGCTGACCGTCGTGTTCGGCGTCCTCTTCCTTCTCGTCGCTGCGTTCTCCGCCTACGGCATCTTCGCGATGCTCCAGGCAAACCGTCGCAATCAGACGTATCTCAAGGAGAGCCGGGACGAGGTGCCGCTGCAGCTCGACCACCTCAGCGGGGCGCTGCGCCGGCTGGTCGAGGACACGCGTTTGCTGCGAATCAGTCTCGAGGGTCCGATTCGCGACGTCATCGCGCTGCGGACGGGCGAGTTCTCTCAGTCCGCCGGTGCGGACATGGAGGCGTTCGACAGCATGTTGATGGGGATCAGCCGCGACGTTGCGGAATGGGTCGAGGCCGCGCAGCGACTTCCCGAGACCGATCGGGGGCGGCTCGAGGACCTCGGCGTGTCGCCCGACCGCGTGCGCCACATGCTTGCTGCCGAAGGCGGCGCCTTCGAACGCCGTCACCTCAACCGACCCGGCGCCCCACCATTGGATGCGCGGCTCAAGGGCTTGGCCGACGAGCTCAACAAGGTCGAGTTGGCACTGCAGGCCAGTGGCCACGTGTACCGCTGACACCCTCGTTGGGTGCACTACGCCGTCTGCAGACTGCGGCACCGATCTGCACGAACGTCGCGTTTCGCCGCGGAAAAGCAGGCTCTAGAAGGTCGCATCCCCCGGAGATCCGATGTAGGTTGCCGGCGTTCACGGGTTGGCACGCGACTCGCTACTTCTTTTGATTGAAGGAAGCCGAGTCCGGCTCCGTCGGAAAGACACCACATCATGCTGACGCCCCTCACGCTGACCCTCGTTCTGCTCATGTGCAGCTTCGTCATCGCCGCCGCATACATGGCGGTCGACGAGCGCGCGTAGGTCGGCGCTCGGCACACGAGAAAACGCGGCGGATCGCTGGTGGCGATCGGCCGCGTTTTTGCGTTCGTGATTGGGGCTGAGCCTACTTCACCACGCCGAGGTCTTTGCCGACCTTGGTGAAGGCCGCGATGGCGCGGTCGATGTGCTCGCTCGTGTGCCCCGCGGACAGCTGCACGCGAATGCGGGCTTGGCCCTTGGGCACGACGGGGTAGCTGAACCCGATGACGTAGATGCCCTCGTCGAGCAGCTTGGCTGCGAAGTCGATCGCGAGCTTCGCTTCGCCGAGCATGATTGGAACGATCGGGTGCACGCCCGGCTTGATGTCGAAGCCGGCAGCGGTCATGCCCTCGCGGAAGCGCATGGTGTTGCCCTCGAGGCGATCGCGAAGCTCGGTGGTGCTCGAGAGAAGCTCGAGGACGGCGAGCGAGCCGGCGACGATCGTGGGCGCGAGCGTGTTGGAGAACAGGTACGGACGGCTTCGGTTGCGAAGCAGCTCCACGATCTCCTTGGGGGCCGCGGTAAAGCCTCCGGAGGCGCCGCCGAGCGCCTTGCCCAGCGTGGAGGTGATGATGTCGACACGGCCCATGACGTCGCAGTGCTCAGCCGTGCCGCGACCGGTTTTGCCGACGAATCCGGTCGAGTGACAGTCGTCGACCATCACCATGGCGCCATACTTGTCGGCGAGATCGCAGATCTCGCCCAGCTTGGCGATGTCGCCGTCCATGCTGAAGACGCCGTCGGTGGCGATCATCTTGAGCCGGCAGTCGGAGGCCTCTTGAAGCTTGGCTTCGAGGTCTGCCATGTCGGCATGCGCGAACCGAAGGCGCTTGGCTTTGCACAGACGAATGCCGTCGATGATCGACGCGTGGTTGAGCGCGTCCGAAATGATGGCGTCTTCAGGTCCGAGCAGGGGCTCGAACAAGCCGCCGTTGGCGTCGAAGGCCGCGGCGTAGAGGATGGAGTCTTCGGTCCCGACGAACTCGGCGACCTTCTGCTCGAGCTCGCGGTGCTTGTCTTGGGTTCCGCAGATGAACCGGACGCTACTGAGGCCGTAGCCGCGGTGGTCGAGCGACGCGCGGGCCGCTTCGAGCACGCGCGCGTCGGACGAGAGGCCGAGGTAGTTGTTCGCGCAGAAGTTCAGCACGGTGGCGCCGCCGACCGAGATCTCGGCGCCCTGCACCGACTCGATCACGCGCTCTTCTTTGGAGAGTCCCGCGTCGCGAATCTCGTTGAGGATGGCGGCGTAATGGGCTTTGGCCTGCTCGTACATCGCGGCGCGATGGTAGCAATCCGGCGGCTTGGCTCGACGCGGTACAGTCGTGAGGATGCGGCGCACGATCGCGGCAACTGGTCTGGCTTTGTGGACGGCGTGCGCGGGACGGCCCGCGTCCGAGGCGAGCGCGCCCGAGCCCACGGTGGAGGCGCCGCCCGTCCAGGCGCAGTCCGTGGCGCCTCCGGAGGCCGAACCCCAGCCTTCGCCGGAGCCAGTGGCCCCACCGGCCCCCGCAAAACCCAAGGACCCCAACGACTGCAATCCGTTCCTCGCGCCCGTCGAGCGTCGGGCTGGCAGCCTCGTCGTGCATGCACCGCCTCGGGAGCGCTCGGCCCAGTTTCTCGGACGCTTGCGCAGCCACTTCGAAGGGTCGCTGTCGAAAGCATCCGAACGCGTTTGGGTGGGGCCGCAGGTCCCAGGCTTCGTCCCGCTCGCCTTGGAGTCGGCCGAGCTGTGGCTGCTCGATCACCAGCCGGACGGGACGTTCCTGGCGTTCTACCGAGACCCCTACGGCGCCGGCAGCTGTGGGCTCGGAGACGCGAAGAACTGTCACACGGTGGCGCAGCTCTTCGCGCGCTGCGGCGAGGTGTTGTGGTCGGTGACGCTGGACGAACATCTGTCCAAGCCCGAGCGGCTCGAGGTGCAAGACGTTCGGCTCGCCGAAGGAACCCTGTATTTCAATGAGGCGTGCCAGAGCTACGCGTCCGAGTCGGGTGGCAAGTGCTCATCACTCGTTGCGGTCGACCCCGTTGCAAATCAGGTGGCGTGGCGAACAAAGCCGCTGGTCTCAAACAATCGGTTCTTCGTCGCCGGTGACTACATCGTGGCGGGCTACGGCTTCACGGCCGAGCCCGACAACCTGTTCGTGGTCCGGCGAACCGACGGCAGCGTGATGCAGAAGATTCGGCTACCCAAAGCGCACGAGAACATCGCCTTGCTGGAGCCAGGGGTCGTGCGCGTGACCGTGTATCCGGGGGATCGCTTCTTGGACTTCCGGATGACCCAGTGGGATGGGCCGAAGCCCAAGCTCGTTCGCCTGCGGCCGTGAGAGCTAAAGCTGGACGCCGGCACCGGTGAACCACGACGGCCAGCTCTTCGGGTCACCCAAACACGCGCGCGCGGACTCGAGGCCTTCGCCCATCGAGCCGGGCTTCACATCCGTGAAGCACGTGGCCTGGGCTTCGGACAAGCCCTCCTTCAGGCAGACCTCGGTCGCGTGGGTGTTGAGCGACTCGATCACGGTACGCTCGGCGTCCTTGGGCTTGGCGCCTTCGGGGTAAATGCCGAACGTGATCGCATCGGTCGCCTTTGCGCAGCGTGCTCGAAGTACCTCGCGCTCGGGGGACGGTTCCGGCGTTGCGTCGGGGGTGGGGGTCTCCGCGGTCGGGCAGGCGGTCAGCAGGACACCGAGAACGAGGCACACCATGCGCATGGCGCCGATGTAGCACCGTGGCATACAGTGTCAAATGAGCGATTCAGTCACCGAGGCCTACGAACACGCGTCCGACGCGGCCGCTGGCGTTGCCGTAGTACAGCGTGCCCCCGCCGAAGTCGTTTTCGCCGAACGAAAGCCCGACGAAGTCGCTGAACTCCATCGGCGCGTCGGTGAGGTTCCGGATCGTCGAGGTGCTGTCGCCCGCGACGTAGCGCGCGACGATGAGCCGGCTCGCGTCGGGCACACCGACGTACAGGTTCAACGCGCGGTCGAACTGGAGGCCGTCGACGCGCAGCGTCGGGTCGTCTTGCTCGCCGAAGGTCAGGTAGGGCGAGATGTCCCCCGCCACGCCGCCTTCGAGGATCGGTACGCGAACCACCTGGCCGTTGGTGCCCACGTACAGGACGCCGGGCTCCGGACCGGTCGTGATGGCCGAAGGGTTCGGTAGGTCCGAAAGCAGCACGCGTGCGCCCGGCGGGATCGCCATCTCGCCCGTGCTGCCGCCATCGGGCTCGGGCGGCTCGGGGTCCCACACCAGCAGTTGGCCGCCTTCGCCGTTGGTGAAGTACAGCTCGTCGTCCATGCGAACGATGCCTCGCACAGGACCGAGCGGTTCCCCGTCGATCGTCTCGGTGGCGAGTCCTTCGATGGCGCCGCCGTTGATCGCGACCGCCTCGACCGCTTGGGTGCCTTCGTTGGCGACCAGCACGTAGTCCACGTCGGCCTCGTCCTCGGGAATGCGCCCGAGTCGCGCGCCCAGGGGCCCACCGGGAATATCGTGACGCCCCATGTGGATGGCGACGTCCTGCATCAGCTTGTCGTCGAATTCGAGGTCGAACCAGGACACGAAGCCCTCGTTCATCACGGCCCAGAGCTCGCCGCCGCGGAACGCGATGGCCGTGGGCGTACCGAGCTGCATGGTGTCCTCGATACCCGGTAGGCCTTCCTCGAAGATGGCTTCGACGACTTCGATCGTCACGTCCACGCTGGCCGGAACCGAGTTGCGCGTTGCGGTGAGCGTCAGGGTCAGCACGTCGCCGGGGCTGGCCGCCGCGGGCACGTCGACGAGAAGCTCCTGCAGCTCGACCCCGGTCAGGGTCGCGTCGGGTCCCCCGGTCTGCTCCCATCCGAACTCGTCGGCCGAGACCTCGGCTTCGATTGGAACCCGCAGCCCTGCGATCACGCGAATCGGCTCGTCGGGTACGTCGAGGTCGGGCCCCGGCAAGCACACGTTTTCGACGCAGAACAGCGTCCCGATGCAGTCTCCTTCGAGACATTCACAGGACTCCTGTCCTGGGATGCAGTCCACGGGTCCGGTCGTCATCGCCGACGTGGTGACCATGGCCGACCCGCCGCTCATCGAGCTACCGCTCGTCGAGCCTCCGTCGGTGTCCGTGGTGCCTCCGCCGTCTCCCCCTCCGTCGCAGGCGAGCAGACAGGCTGCTGCGGCTGCGATCAATCCAACGCGCAAGGTCATGCACGCTCAGTGTACCGGGCCGGGCGAGAACTCGTTGGGGTCAGTGACCGTGATCGAACAGTTCGGGGTTTTGCTCGATGAGCGCCCGAATCTTCGGCACCAAATCGGCGGTCATCTGGTCGAGGTCGAACTCGGGGTTCCAATCCCAGTCCTCGCGTGCGTTGCGGTCGTCGAGCACCCGTGGCCACGAGTCGAGAATGGCTTGTCGATGACTGTCCGGGGCAAAGGTGATGTTCACCTCGGGCAGAGCCGTAGCGACGCTCGCCGCAATTTCTTCTGCGGTCGGCGAGAAGGCGGCAATGTTGTATGTGGAGCGGCGCAGCTTGCCGCGCGGCGCGTCCGACAGTTCCGCCAGGGCACGCACACCGTCGGGCATGTACATCAAAGGAATGCGTGTGTCGGGGCGGCAGAATGCTTCGTAGCGACCCAGGCGTACGCCGTCGGTGTACATGAAGAGGGCGTAGTCGCTGGTCCCGCCGCCGGGCAGCGACGCACTGATGAGCCCGGGGAAGCGGACGGCCCGAAAGTCCACGCCAAAGCGACGGCGATAGTAGTCGCCGAGCATTTCACCGGCGACCTTGGTGACGCCGTACATCGTCGTTGGCTGCAGCGGAACGTCGTCGGCGACGTGCTCGGGCAGTCCGGGGCCAAAGACCGCGATGGTGCTCGTGAAGATGACGCGGTCGATCTCCAGCTGCCGGCACGTCTCGAGCACGTTGTAGGTGCCCGTCTGGTTGACGTCGTAGGTGCGCTGCGGAATCTCCTCGCCGCGTGCGCTGAGGATGGCCGCGAGGTGATAGACGCGGTGCGGGCGGATCTCGGTGAAGAGCGTCTGGACGCCGTCGAGGTTCGTGACGTCGAGGTGATGCCAGGGGACGTCGTCGTCGACCTGCGCGGCGCCAGGCCGCGGCGCGACGTCGGAGGCGTGCACGTCGTAGCCGCGCGCGCGAAGGGTTCGAATCAGGTCGAGACCAACCTGACCACCGGCACCGGTTACGAGGCAGCGCGTCGTCATGCGGGCTGGGATTTTGGCCCGAGCCCGGCGGCGGGAGCAAGCGTGCGAGCGCTTGCGCAGTACGGCGCTACGAGGTCAGCGCCGCGTCTTCGCGGAAGAACGCGTTGCGATTGGGGTCCTGGTACGCCCGGTAGTCGATCGCCCACGGCGTGACCTTGGTCTCGGTGCCGGTGCGCGAGATGGTCAGCGCCATCGGGCGAACGTCACGGTAGTTGCTGTCCTCGGGCAAGTCGTCGTTGGCAACGCCGCCGGCAGAGAAGACGGTGAGCAGGCGGATGTCGTCACGCGGGTAGTGGTCGCGGAAGCCCGCGTTGAACTTCTCGTGGCCGCGGACCATCAGCGAACAACCGATGCGATGCATGAACTTGCGGAACTGTTGCCGTCCGAACGCGAACCGGGCCGAGGCGTTCTGCAGATCGTCGGGGACCTTCTCGGCTCGGCTGGGGTCGGACCACAGCATCTGGAAGCGGATGTCGTCGTCGTTGAGGCACCACAGCCCCTTCCATTTCTCCTTGAGCAGGGAGTCTCGCGGAATGCCGCCGTGCGCGAAGAGCAAGTTGTCGAACAGCAGTGAGTTCGGCATCTGCTCGAAGAACTTCAGGTAGCGCTCGAAGACCTCGTCGGGGAGGACGCGCTGCAGACTGTTGATCGCGTCGGCCGGCTTCACGCCGCCGTAGATCCGTCCGCCGTACTCGATGTAGTACTCGTGATTACCGCGCAGCACGAAGACGTTGTCGGGCACGGTGTTGAACAGGTTCAGCACCCCCCGGAGCACGCCGTTGAAGCTGAAGCGCCCGCGGTCGATGTAGTCGCCGAGCAGCACGAGCCGTACGTCGGGGTTGTTCTCGGGGTCGGCGCGGAACTTCTTCACCTTCTCCATGAAGTTGCTCTGCATGACCGCGGCCTTCAGGCAGCTGTAGCACCCGTGCAGGTCGCCCAAGACGATGAGCTCATAGTCTCGGTTACCGCCGTGCGGGACCGCGTGGACGTGGCCGTCGAGGAACTCGTCGCCCTCGAGCTGGTCGACGCGCTGCTTGCCGAGCAGGCGGCCCTTGCCCTTCTCACGCCGCTCTCGCCACTTGGCTTCGGTTTTCTCAAGTAGGCGAATGTCGGCGTCGATCTGGGCCCGAATCTGGCCTGGGTCGGCGGAGTAGTGGTGCTCGAACGTCTTGAAGAACGGGTGGTCGCTCGCGGCGGTGGGCTTTTCCGTGGGCTTTTCCACGGCCAGCCGCGACTCCACGCCAGCTTCCTCTTCGGCCATCGTCGCTTGCCCCAGCAGCGAGGCGAGTTCGTTGCGGAACTTGACCTCCTCGGGGTGTACGACGCCGTCGGCATTGATGAACTGGTCGACGATCGCGAGCAGCTCGGTCCGGTTCTGTGGGCTGAGCCCTTCGAAGAGCTCGAAGCACCGCAGCTTGAGCTTGCTGATGACGAACTTGTCGACGTCTTCGCCTTCGGCGACGGCCTCGGTGAAAAGGGACTTCACCTCGTAGTCGACCTGCTGGAACAACTCGACGTAGTGCTCATGCTGCTGCTCGATTTGCTCGAATCGCAGCTCGGGGTCGAGCTCGCCGCCTTGGGCGTCCACTCGCGCCGTCACGAGCTTTCGAAGAAACGACCGGACGAAGGCTTTTTCGCGGAGGTCGAACTCGGTGTCGATGTACCCGCACGTCGTCAGGTAGAAGATCACCGCTTCGATCTGCTGTTCGGCGACCTTCGGATCCTTGCTCAGCTCGATCACGACTGGAAATTTAGCAGCCTACGGAGGCGGTGTGGTCCCGACGCGGAACCACGAGAAAAGCCCCCCGTGGGTCGACGGAGGGCCTTCTTCACGTCGCCTCGGGGCGACGGTTCATCACTCACCGGTGATGACGGTGCAGTTCTTGACGTAGACGCCGCCGAGGATGCGCATCGACGAGTAGTCGACGGTGTCGACGCGGGTGATGCCGCCGGTCTTCTTGGCGGTGTCGAGGCTCATGTCGCCCCAGGCTGCAAGGCCGAGAACGCCGCTGGCGCAGGTCTGACCCTGCTTGGGGCCGGGGCGGACGCCGTCGGTGACTTCAGCTTGGGTACCGGGGCCGACACCCTTGACGCCGGTGTAGAGGGCACCCGACGGGGGGGACGCGGAAACGGCAGCCGAAGCGCAGCCGGTGGAGAGCATTGCGAAGGTGAGAGTCGCAGCGAGTTTCTTCATCGTGTTTCTCGAAGTAGAGGGGTTTTCCAGTGCAGTCGCATCCCGACCGCAGCGCGCGGACTATAGCGACGCGGATCCGAGAGGGTCAACTTGCGTAACGGCTTGCACAGGTGGCACCGTCGGCGTGACGTGTCGACCCGTCTCGTCCGGACATCCTGCCTCTTGCTCCTGGTCTGTTCCGCTTGCGGAATCTTCGTGCAAAAGCGGAATCGAGGCCGTAACGGCGTTCGAAAGTGGGCCGCCGAGGTCCCCGCCGTGAGGAACGTAGCGAGCCGCGAGCTTCTCCGTCCAACCCCTGGCTCTAGTGTGTCGTTTTACCGGCACACTGCACCTTTGGAACAGGTCTTCGCCGACCTCGTTGAGGACCTCACGGTCGGCGGATGGACCATCAAGGACACGAAGGGATCTCTGTACGCCCGGGCGATGGCTGGCTGCGGATCCACCTGCGACGAGCTTCGCTTCTATGCCGTCACGAGGCGGTTTGGCGGCGTTTCCGAGACGATTCTGCGGGTGACGGGCCCGGCAGACATTCAGCCGTCCGTGCCCTTGAAAGGGGCGTGCGAGCCGGTTCCGATCAGCGCCGAGACGTTCGACGAGGCCTCTCGATATGCGCCCGTTTACGACGTCGATCTCGACCGCGATGGCCAGCTCGACGTCTACGTGCCGCGCTGGAACGGGTCGAAGGTCGTTTGGGACGCTCGCGTGATGCGGGGCACATGCGGACACCTGGTCGGCACATTTCCTCGACTACCCGCCGACCCGCATACGTCCAAGCTCTCTTCGGCGGTGCTGGTCGACCTCACCGTTTCCCTGGAGGTCGAACTCGACAACGGCCGGCGGCGCAAAGTCCCGGTCACTTACTCGTTCGACGGTTCGAACTACGTCGCACCCGACGACGCACCTGCACCGTCGTGAAGCTCCGGTCTTCGCGGTTGGCCGAGACGAGCAGCACGTCTTCGCCGCGGTGCACGGCTGCGGCCGCAACCGGGCCGGCCCCGGTGGTGTAGCGCTGCGACGGTGCCAGTCGGCCGGCACCGGAGCCCAGCCGCACGTCGAAGCGCGCCTGGTCGCCGTCCAGAAGCACGACATCGACGTGACCATCGGCGTTCACGTCTTCGAGCAGCCCGTCCACGAACGGGCCTCGCGCGATCTGTCGCGGCGTGTCGAGCCAGCCGAGGCCGACACTTTGAAGCAGCCACGCGCCGCGGGGGCCGACGGCGAGCACGTCCGGCAGTCCGTCTTCGTCGACGTCGCCGGCGTCGACGCGCGCCGGTGCTGGAACCCGAACCATCCATTCGTCGGCGAGTCCACCGTGACCGACGCTGCCGAAGACTCGAACATGGTCGGGGACCGGGGTGCTGAACCCACCGGTCCGAAGGCCCACGAGCACGTCGTACAAGCCGTTTTGGCCGAGGTCGACCATGCTCAGTGTAGGTTCGGCACGCCCCCGGGGGTCGAGCCGCACCGATCGCGGGCTTTGGAACGTTCCCGACGCCGTGCCGACGAACACGCGAAGCACGGGCCGGTCGGCATGAGAAACCACAGCCAGGTCCGGCACCCCGTCTCGGTTGAGGTCCCCCGACGCGACCTGCATCGGAGCCGCATCCAGCGTGGCGATGCGCTCCGTAACCCAGGTGCCGCGGGTGCGGCGTGCGAGTTCCACGGTCCCTGCGTCGCCGTTGACCGTGACCCAGGCATCGTCCGACAGCGGCGCCAAGGCGTCCACCCGGGCCCCTAAATCCACGAATCGCGAGCGCCAGCCCCGGTCGGCGTGCACCTCGTGCATCCCGACCGCATCGTATCCCTCATACAACGCGATCAGCTCGGTGCCGTCGGGTGTGGTGTCGAGCCACCGCGGTGGGGCGTCGGCGGGCACCGTTTGTTCGGCCACGCCGTGGCGAACGCACCCGCCGAGCATTGTTGCGGCGGTCAGGGCGAGGAGCCAGGTCGTGGACGTCAGAGCACTGCGCATCGTGGCAGAGGCCGCGGACTATACACCAGCGCCACGAGAGGGCCGGCTTCGTCTGGAGACAGCGGCCCTTTTTCGGTAGCCTGACCCCAGTGCGCTGCCACGCGTACATGGTTCCGGCCGAGTCGTACCGCGAGCTCGAGGCGCAGATCCTCGAGCAGCTTCGGGACGGTGATCGAGACCAGCTCAAGCACCTCATCGGCGAAGCCGATCTTCAGGTCGAGCTGCTCAGCGGTGAATGGCGAACCTTGATGGCCGAGTTCGAGGACTACTACCAAGTCATCGACGACGAGACGCGCGTTGCTCGAATGGTGGTGGGTCCAGATGAACTCGAGGAGTTCGTCGAAGGCTTGCGCGACCCGACTCGACAGGCCCGATGGGCACCGCTGTCCTTCGGCCTCGCCGAACTCACCGATGCTCTACCCGCGGGGACCGACCTCGTCGGCGTCGTGTTCATGGAAGAAGACGACGACTGGCTGTGGAACGAGCCGGTCTACGAACTCATCGCGATTCGCCCCGAGGTGTTCGCGCTGCTCGAAGGTCAGCTTCGTCGCCAGATGGCCACGGGGGACTACCGCGCGATGGCTCGGCTGGCGTCCGATCATGCGGAGGGCTCGGTCGAGTTCTCGCCCGAGCAGTGGCGCGTGCTGATGCGTCACTCGCAGGAGCGTGTGCCCGAGTTGCTGACCGTGGTCGACGACCGCTTGTCTACGCCCGTCGACTATACGCAGATCCGTGAGGCGCTCTCGCTCGTGGCCGACCCGCGCTACC
>CAYSPB010000104.1:0-19717 GCA_964432695.1 uncultured Nannocystaceae bacterium | reverse complement strand
AGAAGGCCGACCCGATGGACGCACTGCGGGAGGAGGCAAAGCCCTGGCTCGAGCCGATCCGCCCCGACGCGCCCGCCGGCGAGGACGCGCGCTACGACGAAGGCTACGAAGCATGTCGCAACGAGATCGCCAAGCTCGACTCGCCGACCGGCGGCGAAATCGACTGGCGCGAGGTGGAGAAGCTCTCCGGCGAACTGCTGAAGACCAAGGCCAAAGACGCCTTGATGGCGTCATACTTCGCGTACGCGCGCTACAAGCAGCGCGGCCTCAAGGAGCTGCCGCTGGGTCTTGTGGTGGTCGAGCAGATGATCGAGAGCTTTCACGCCGACCTGTTCCCAAAGCGTCCGCGCGGTCGTGGCAACGCGCTCGGATGGCTGCTGGCGCAGCTCGAAAATTCCCTGGGCGCCGAGAAGCTCACGCCGGACGATCGCCCCACCGTGCTGGCGCTCGAATCGTCGTTCAAGGTGCTGTCGAGCACGCTGCGGACACGGTTTGAGGACCAAGCCCCGACCTCGACGCCGATGAGCCAGCGCATCCAGCGGATGTTGCTCGCCGTCCCCGAGAAGAAAAAAGAGCCACCCAAGCCACCGCCCCCTCCCCAGCCCACCACGCCGACGCCAGCTGCGGCCGCCCCCGCAGCGCCGGCACCCAAGCCGGCCGCACCGGCAGCTCCGATGCCGGCGGCGGGCGGGGACGTGAGCAATGCCGAAGAGGTCGACAAGTTCCTGCGCGAGACGGGCCGCTCGCTCGTGAAGGCCTCGGGCATCCTGCGTCGCGCCGAGCTCTCGACGCCGTCCGCCTACCGCCTGCTCCGCGCCGGGTTGTGGCTGCACCTGCACAAGGCCCCGCCGGCCGACGCGGGCGGCAAGACCAAGATCCCGCCCCTGCCGGCAGCGCGCCGCAAGCAGTTCGAGACGCTCACGGCCAACGCCAAGTGGGTGCCGCTCATCGACGAGACCGAGTCCGCGCTGCAGCAGTTCCGCTTCGACCTCGACCTCAACCGGATGACCGACACGGCGCTCGAGAATCTCGGGGAGGCGTATGCCCCCGCCCGGGCAGCGCTCGCGGGCGAGGTGGCCGCGATGCTGCGGCGCATGCCCGAGCTCGTCGACTACGCCGCTGGGGATGGTTCTCCCCTCGCCGACGACGAGACGAAGTCGTGGTTGGCCAGCCTCACCGCCTCTGGAGACGGGGACGGGGGCGGCGGCGGCAACCCGGACACCACGGAGGCCGCGGCGATGGCGGACGTCCGGGGGTCGATGGCCTCCAAGCCGATGGATGCGATGAAGCTGGCGCGCGAACGCATCGGCGAGGCCATGACGCCGCGGGGTCGATTCGTGCGGCAGCTGACGCTCGCGGAGATCTGTTTGGGCACGAACCAGGCCAAGCTCGCGCGCGGCATGTTTGCCGCCCTGGAGCGAGAAATCGCGGATCGGAACCTGCTCGAATGGGAGCCCGACCTCGCCAGTCGGTGCTTGGAGGGGCTCGTCAAGAGCATTCGGGCTGCAAACAAGGCAGGTGCCAAGTTTGGCGGCGCCGACGTGGCCTTCGAGCGTCTCTGCCTCGTGGACCCAGCGGCGGCCGCCCGCTTGTCCGGCTGAGGGTCACGGCCACGTCCTCGGTGTTTGTTTGACGTTCCGGGTGACTTTGGTGAGACTCCACGCCATGGCAGCCCCCGCTTCCTCCCATGCCGCACGACGCCCGCTGCGGCGCCTCCAGCAGCGCTTTGGCGCGCTGGCCGTGGCTTCGGCGCTGATCGGCACCTCGGTTCCCACCGTGGCGTTCGCGGCCCCCAGCCAAGAGGAGGTCGCCCGCCTGTATTCCGAAGGCCAGGACTACATGGAGGCCAAGGACTACAAGCGTGCGGCTGAGACCTTCACGCGGCTGTTGAACCTCGTCGAGGAATCCGGGGAGAACCAAGCGATCCGAGAGAGCTTGATCCTCAACATCCTGGACGCCCACATCCAGGCGTACGAGGGCATCGTCGACGCGGAGGGCAACCGCGATGTCACGCAGCTGGAGATGGGCAAAGAGACGCTCCAGACCTACTACGCCGACTTCCAAAAGGTGCACGGCGACTCCGTCGCGGTGCTCGGCGAGATCCAGACGATGGCCGCCAAGCTCGACAAGCTGCTCGAGGAGGCGCAGGAGAAGGACGAACCCCTTCCCGTCGGTGACGGTGGCACGGGGGATGACGGCAAGGACGAACCCACCGTCGTCGCGCCCCCGCCGACCGCCGCGCCCCCGGCCGACAACGGCATGGGGCTGCTCATCGGTGGCGTGGCCCTCGGCGTGCTCGGCATCGGTGCCGCGGTCATGATCCCGGTCGGATCGGTGCTCGGAAACACCGCCGAGGATGACTACAACGCCGCACAGGTCGAGTTTGGGGAAGCCGGCAATGACGAGTCGCTGCAGCGTATCGCGCAGGGCAAGATCGACGACGCCAACGACGACGGACAACGTGCCAACGCGGTGCTCATCTCCGGCGCGGTCCTGGCTCCCCTGCTCATCGGCGGCTCGGTGGCACTCATCGTGCTCGGCGTAAAAAAGCGCAAGAAGGCCCAAGGCGTCGCGACCCGCCCAGTCGAAACGCTGACCGCCTCCCCGAGCTTTGGGCGTGGGTTCAGCGGCTTCAGCCTCCAGGGCCGATTCTAGTCGGCGTTCGTCCTGCGGCGGACTACAGACTCAGGACACGAGTCGTCGTATTCCGGTGGCTCGACGCCCGGCTTCACGCCGGGCGTTTGCGCTGGTTGCTGCGTACACTCGATGCGTGACCGCCTCGTTCTCCGGCCAGACCATCATCATCACCGGTGCTTCCGCAGGTATCGGGGAAGCCTGCGTGCGCCAGTTTGCCCGTGCCGGTGCAGCCGTGGTGCTTGCCGCACGCGGAGCCGAGCGACTCGAGCGCCTCGCCAACGCGCTGAGGGCCGACGGCGCCGATGCACTCGCGGTGCCCACCGACGTTTCCAACCCCGAAGACTGCGACGCGCTGATCGAACGGGCCGCGGCGCACTTCGGGCGAATCGACGGCCTCGTGAACAACGCCGGCGCCAACATGCGCGGCGGGATCGAGAGCTACACCGCAGCACAGCTGGCGTCGGTGGTGCAGATCAATCTCACCGCTCCCATCGTCCTCACGCGTCTCGCCCTACCTCACCTGCGCAAGACCGGTGGCTCCGTCGTCAACGTCGCCTCACTCGCGGGCCGGGTCCCGGTCACGCACGAGGCCGTCTACTCAGCCACCAAGTTCGGGCTGCGCGCCTTCACGATGGCGATGGCCGAAGAGCTTCGCGAGGCAGGTGTCCGCATGTCCGTGGTCTCCCCGGGACCCGTCGACACAGGCTTCATCATGGAGGACATCGACCACGTGCCGGATCTGGTCTTCTCCCAGCCGATGAGCACGAGCGAAGAGATCGCGAGCCTGGTGCTCGCCTGCGCCGCCGATGGTCGTGTCGAACGCATGCAGCCACGCTTGGGTGGTCATCTCGCCACCCTCGCCTACGTGTTCCCAGCCCTGCGCCGGGCCTTGCTCCCCGTCATGGAACGCAAGGGGCGCAGGAACAAGGCCCGCTTCGTCGCTCGCAACCGCGGAGGTTGACCTCACTGGACGTCGGGCTTGGCTGCGGCCGAGGCCTCGCCCCTCTCGAACGCACGAAGCTGCGACCGTAGGGCTGGCTCGAAACCCGTCACGCGGTCGAGCGCGGCGTGGGCGTTGGCCAACGCGGTCGCCGCTGCCTCGACCTCGCCACGAGCGCGGTGCACTTTGGCCAATCCGAACCATGCCCGCGCCTGCGGCCGTGGGTCGGTGTCGGTTCGCTGGTCGTACAGCGCAGCAGTCGCGGAAAATCCGGCCTCCGCCTCGTCCAGCTGGCCTTGCAGACGCGCGAGCTCGGCGAGTTCCAGCCGACAGCTCACCGCAAGCGGGTCCGCGGCGACCTCATCGAGGACGCAGGCAGCCTGCAACGCCACGCGGGCGTCGTCGAGGTCGCCGGAGAGCCGGGCGCAGCGAGCTTGTCCGAGCACCGCTTCTCGGTAGGCGGGATGCTGTTCGCCAACCACGCCCTGCAACGCCGCCGCCACGCGGTCGAAGCCTGCCTTCGCCTCGGCCCCACGGCCGAGGAACTCGTCGGCCACCGCGAGGTTCAACCGAGCCGTCGAAACGAAGGGGTGCTCCGTGCCGAGCGATGCGACCAGTCCATGCTCCGCCTCGACCAGCGCTTCGCGTGCGGCGGCGAACTCCTCTTTTTCGATGTGCACGATGCCGAGCGTGGCGAGGATCGTCGCCCGCGTGGACGCAGCACCGGGCGCCGCCGACTCAGCCATGGCGAGCGCCTCCTCCAGCACGGACACCGCGTCGGCGAGTCGACGCTGCGCAAGCGCGACGTTCCCCAGGTTGACCATCCAGCGCGCTTGTCCGACCGGGTCGTCGAGCGCAGCCTCGCGAAGCGAGAGCGCCTGTTCATAGTGCTCGCGGGCGGCATCGTATCCGCCACTTCGATAGTCGAGGCTGCCGGCATTGTTCTCGAGCTGAGCCCGTAGCATGCCCTGGTTGCCCATGCGGTCGAGCAGCGCTCGCGCGTGCTCTTCCCAGCGACGCCCTTCGTCGTGTCGGCCGAGCCGGTCGCCCACCACGCTCACCAGCAGTTGAGTCCCGCGTGCGGCCACGTCATCGCGCCGCGCGCGAGTACCAGCCCACACGGCATCGCGAAGCTGGGCTTCAGCCTGGACATAACGGCCGGCGCGTTCCATCGCCCGCCCGAGGACCAGGCGCGCCTCGGCCCCGAGTTCGGCCGAGGCCAAGGCGTCGGCGTCGGCCACCGCGCGTCGAGCCACGTCGATCGCCGCCTCGACCTTGCCCGCGACCAAAAGGACCTGCGCCTTCATCAGCGAGCCACGAAGCGATCCCGCCGCCTCTCGTTCGCCCGCCTCCACCGGCGCCATCCCACGCGCGAGCAGCACGGGGATGTCGCCGCAAAGCGCGACGTCGGGAAGTTCGCGGACCGCCGGGGACACGGCTCGAACGAGCGCCTCATCGGGCGCCTCGTAGAGGTCCAACATGGCGGCAACCGCAGCGCGGCGGTCGTCGAGACATGCCGTGCGCAACTCGAAGACCCGGTCATCGGATGCTCGCGTACGCCCACGCCTCGCGGCACAGGCATCCCGGTACTGGACGATCCATGCCTCGCGGTAGCCATCGAGCCCGGTCTGCAGCTCCGTCCAGGCGCCAGTCGCAGTCGCCGGAGCCTCCGCTTCGAACGCACCACGGACGGCCTGTCGGCGCCCGTTCGACCACAGCTGCGACCACGCCTGCGGGCCGTCTTTACAGGCGGGGGCCTCCTCGGCATCCGCCGTCTGCATGGCAGCCACGCCGAGTACCGTGCCGGACAGTCCAAGGGCCACGGCCCACCGAAGCATCGGGCGACCGCGATCGACGTCCTCTTCGACGAGGTCGACCAACAACGCCTGCATCGTTGGGTACCGGCGATTGGGATCCGGGGAGAGGCCGCGCCAGACCAGCTGCTCCAAGCGCCCCGGGACCCGTACGTCGGGCGGCGGCTCCTGGATGCGACCGTTCTGCTTGGCTTGAACGAGCCGTTCCATCGAGTGCGCAACGTACGGCTCCTGGCCATACAGCGCCTGATACAGCGCAACGCAAAACGCGAACTGGTCGCCGCGTGGGTCGGCCGGAGCCCCCGCGTGCTGCTCGGGTGCCATGAACCGCGGCGTCCCGACGACCGCGCCGGTCTGCGTCATCGGCGACGACAGCAGGTTCGCGTCCTCAGCCTCCGTCATTGGCTCGAATACGGCACCGGGCTCATCTTCATCCTCGTCGACCACGAGACTCGGGTCGGATCGTGCGAGTCCGAAGTCCGACACGCGCGCCGTCCCGTCGAAGCCGACGAGCACGTTGTCGGGCTTGAAGTCGCGGTGCACGAGTCCGGCTTGGTGCGCAGCGCTGAGGCCTCGCCCCGCCTGTACGAACATCTGCGCGATGGCGCGGAGCGGCCGGTCACCTTCGAGCCAGGCGGTCAGCGTCATGCCCTCGACGAACTCCATCGCGACGAACACGGAGGATCCGACGGTCCCGACGTCGAACACCGTGATCACGTTTGGGTGCGAGAGCTGTGCGATCGCTTGCGCCTCGCGAAACAACCGCGTGCGGAGCTCTCGAGCCTCGCCGGGCTTCGCCTCGGATTCCTTCCCCTCCAGGATTTTCAGCGCGATCTTGCGGTTGAGCTGCGGGTCGAACGCAGCAAACACCACGCCCATTCCGCCCTGACCCACCTGCTCGAGCAGCACGTAGCGCCCGATCTTCTCGCCCGGCCGGAAGCGATGGCTCGGCACCGAGGCCGTCACGACCCCCGGAAGGGGGTGCGGGGGAACCTGAGACGGGTCACGCACCGGAGGCGATCTGGATCATGCCACCGGCGATCTGCGCCGTCGAGCGCGCGCCCTGACGCGGCGATGTCATCGCGTACTACATCGGCGTCCCGGTGAACCGCGGGCCGCGCCGAGGCTTCTTCACGCCGGCAGCCATCAGCAGGCGGATCACGCGGTATCGATGCGGCCGATAGGGTTCGAGCAGCGTCAACATCTCGTCGTCGGTCGCACGCGTCCGGCGTTGGAACGCATAGGCGACGTAGCCGGGCAGATGGTAGTCGCCGACGGGCACGGCGTCCGGATCACCGAACGCGACACCGAGCAGGAGTTGTGATGTCCAGGGGCCCACTCCGCGCAGTTTCGGCAGCAGCGTCCGCGCGTCGTCGAGTGCACCATGCTGGTCCACGCGATCGATCTTCGGCATGTGCAGCGCGCACTCGCGAAGCGTGCGGGCCCGCTTTGCGTCGATCCCGAACGCGCCGAACTCGGCGACGGTGAGATCGCGCCACGCCCGATCGCGCAGCGGCAAACACATCCGTCGAGGTCCGGGCGCGACCTCGCCGCGCTTCCAAAGCAGCAAGCGCCAGCTTTCGGCAGCCTGCGCAAACCGGACCCGCTGCTGGAGAATCACCGCCGGCAGCACCTCGGCGGCCCGCAGTCCGCACCCCAGCCGGATCGATTCGTGCCGACGCTGCATCTCCCGCAGCCACGGCTCGCGTCCAACGAAGCCACGATCACGGTCATCGGAGCCACACATACGGGGCGTTCGTTCCAGTGCCCACCGTGCGCCCTCCCCCCACGCGTCCGCCACGATGCGACGCCCGTTCCAACGCACCCGAACTGTCGCTGGACCCTCCGGCGTGTTCGAGGTGCGCCACGCGGAGTCTCGCGTCAGGGCAAGCGTGGGGTCTCGTGGTCCGAGTCGCTGAAAGCGAACGGACTCGATGGGATCGTAGTCAGCAGCGAACTCGATGCGCAGCGCCGCATCGGGTCCGTCTAGAACGCGAACCACAGCAGGTGCTCGTAGTAGCGGTTGTCCCACGGCGGAATGAACGACGTGCGGATCTGATGCTGCCACTCGCTTTCCTGCTTCACGCACGCTGGCCCCTCACCGCGGTTCTTCAGCATGGTTTGGCCGCGACAGGCGTTCTTTGCCGCATCCTCGACCAGGAGGTCGTAGTTGGACTTGAGACCGAGGTTCACCCGCGTCTCGCATCGTGGGAACTTCCACCGATTGGCGTCGTCGCGCCTCTCCCCGAGCAGGGCGAAGTCATGGACACCCGCCTTTCCGACACACACTTCGATCTCACCTCGTCGCCCGTACACGTAGAACTCGACCACGAGGATCAGCAGCAAGGCGTACCACCAGCGGCTGCCCCGCTCCTTCGGGGCGTCCCCCGAGGAAGCGGCCGCGCTCTCGGAGCCCGCGTCCGTGGAGGTCTCACCCGCGTCGGGCGCCTTGCTGGAGCTCTCGGCGTCGTCTGCCATGCATCGGGAAATACCAACCGTAGCAGCGCGCCGCCAGCGAAGCCCCAAGCGTAGGCCCGCTCTCGCTCTGCGCGCGAATGAGGCGAATGTCCACGATGCGCGAACCGGGACCGGTCCGGTATAGTGCCGCCGCGGGACTGCACCTGCTCCCGCGCCCCCCCTGGAGACGGAAAAGAGACGACATGACGGACGAGGCGTGGATCGAACAATCTATTGCCCGGCTCGAGACCCTCGAGGCGCAGAAGGCCGAGCTCGAAGCATCGGGCCAGGACGTGCCCGCTCAGCTGGCTGAAGAGATTGCGACCCTGTACGAAGCGCTCGAGTCGGCGGCAGGCGATGACGAAGACGAGGCCCCCGCTGCGGCGGCCCCGGATCCCGCGCCCGCACCCGCACCCGCCGCTGCGAGCGATGACCCCTTTGCTGCGCCCGCACCTGCTGCGGCTCCAGTCAGCGACGACCCGTTTGCAGCACCGGCGGCCGCCGCTGCCGCGCCGGCCGCGGCTTCGGCTGCGCCCATCGGTGGCGGCATGGCGGACTACGACTACGACGACGACATCAAGCCCTCCGGTGGCAAGGGCGGCCTGCTCGCCCTCGCGGCCGTCGTCGTGCTCGGCGCTGCGGGCGGTGGGTACTGGTACATGAATCAGCAGAAGGCGCCCGAGCCTGCGCCCGAACCTGCCGGAGAAGCGAAGGTCATCTCAGCCAGCTCGGTTCCCGAGGACACGCAGGAGCCACAGGCAGCACAGGGCGCTGACGCCGACCGCACCGAAGGTGCGCGATACAAGGAAGGCTCAGCCTCGGCCAAGCCTTCGGGCAAGCGCCCGTCAGGCAACGGCGGCGGCAAACGAAAGCCCCGCAAAAAGAAGGACGAAGGTCGCAAGGTCGACCTGTCCGACTCTCGCGATCCACTCGCGGGGATTTAGGTTCGTTTCGTGTAGAGGGGGACCTCTCGGTCCCCCTCGCTTCGGGGGCGGAGCCTTCTCCGCTCCACAGGGCACGGCGTATCGGCGCGTGCCTCTTCTTCGATTCGCCTGACTTCGATTCGCCTGACGCGGGTCAGGGGACGAGCGTCACAGAGAGGGCGGAGACGGTGCTGCGGTCGATGGGGTGGGCAATGCCGTCGGCACTCCAGGCGAGGCTGGAGACGTAGGGCATGGCGGCGGGCAGTGGGACGATCACGTTGACGTCGTCGCTCCGCTCCCAGTTTGTCCACATTGCGGGCGTCTCGACCGTGGTGCCGTCGGCGAGGTCGAAGCGGATCATGTGGCGCTCGCTGCGTTCCGTCGGTGCAAAGCCGACGGTCGTGTACCAGGACTCGGTTCCATCGGCGCGCACCGTTCCAACGAGAAGCGGGACCTTGGGCTCCTGCACCGCATCGGAGAGCTCCCAGCTGCTCATTTCGGCGATCCAGGGAACGACCTTGTTGTAGGCCCACTCGCTGACCCACGTGTCCGAGCAGTACGTCATGTAGTCGTGCGTCGAGGGCGTGTGCACCTCGAAGCTGGTCGGTGAGAAGACGTCGATGCCGTAGTTGAGCAGGTCCCCGTTGGGATGGTCGGGGTAGCTCGGGTCGACGCCTGCTTCTTCACCGTTGCAGGCGATGTGCGAACGGCCTTGCTCGTGACCGATCTCGTGAACGAAGGTCTCTGCGGTCGTCCCCACGTTCGAGTAGTAGACGCCCCAGCCCACGCGCTGTCCGGCCTGCCCCACGGTCGGGCCACCGAGCTGCGCGACACCCGCGAAGTCTGGGCCGCCGTCGCAGGGGCGAGCCACGCCGTAGTAGTAGTATTCGGGCGGCGCGCCCTCTTGAAAGCGCAGCTGCTGAAGCGTGCCGAGCAGGTTCGCGTTGCGGAGGCTGCCGGTGTAGCGCACGACTTCGTGCTGAATGATCTCGACCTCGTCGACGGGGTTCTGTGCCAGCAGGCGCTCCGCGAAAAAGTCGGAGACCGTGCGCTCGCTGTCATCTCCGAGCGGGTCACCGATCTCCGGCGGCTCCGGGCACTCGGGACCCAGATCGTGATCGAACGGGACGAGCACCACCCGCATCTTCATGTACGAGTCTTCGACCCCGACCACCATCGAACCGCCGGCGGCTGGGAAGTTCGGGCTCTTGTCCGACACGTCGTCTTCGTGACCAGGCGCGGTTTCGAAGAGTTCGATCCGGTACGTCATCCCAGGCTGCACCTCTTCGGGCGGCACCGCCCAAAAGAAGCTGTTGGGCAGGGTCCCGTAGCGACAGTCGATCTGCGACTGGCCCGTGCAGTCCTTCTCGAACACGTCGACGAAAGAGCCGTGCTCGGTGATGGTCCCGTCGGTCTGCTGGACATACAGGATCCCGTAGATGTCGCGGGACTCGAAGCCGGGGTCCAGCTCGTAGAAGGCACGGATCATCGTGCCGCGATTCTTGAAGAGCGCCACGCTGCGCTGGCTTCCATCGACGAGCTGAGAGTCGAGCACGATCGGAACCCGCACGCCTTGGTCCGCCGTGACGTGCACGATCTCGACGCCCGTCGCCGGCGGCGGAGGAAGGTCCTCGCCGGTGTCGGGCTCGTCGTCATCTTCGCCGGTGCTGTCAGCATTCCCACCGTCATCCACCGCGCCCGAGCTCAAGCTGCCCGCGCTCGCCGAGGCGCTCTCGCCGGTCGCGGGGTTGGTGTCGTCGTCGTCGTCGTCGTCCGGAGCATCGCCCGAGGTGCCGCCCGATTCTGTTGCACCACCAACGGTCGCGGGGTCGTCCCCGCCACAGCCCGCGAATACCAGCAACGCTCCCGTCAGTAGCCCGAACACCCTCATCGTGGCGCGGACCATACTCCGCGCCCTAAGCGCAAACAACCATTCGCGCCGAAGAAACCGTAGCCAAATCGGAACTCAGATCGGTTCGCAATTTGGAATACCAGAAACGCCCTGGCCCGGCTGGAGCGCCGACAATGACACCCGCATCATCACCCGGTCGACACTGCCACGCCCGCGAAGACCGAGCTCAATCTCGCCCGCATCCCAGTCGATCGACGCAATGCCGTAGTTCTCGTCGCCCACGGGGTCGGTGCCCGGTCGGCGGAAACGATTGTCCTCGGGGTTCGCGTTGCCACGATTGAGGCTGGTCGCCGTCAACTCCACAAGCGGATAGTCGATGCGGGGGTCAAAGGCACACGACAGCTCGCCGCGATGACGATCGCCACTGACGGCGATGACCCCCGCGGCCTTCGTCGAGCCGATGAGACCCAGCAGGCGATCACGCTCCGCAGGAAACAGGCCCCACGCTTCGAAGCCGTGCTGGTTGGGCAACAACTGGATGCTCGTCACCAAGAAGCGTACGTCGGCCGGTTCTTGCAGGCGCGCCTCGAGCCACGCCCACTGGGCATCGCCCAGAACGGTCGGACCCGGCTCGGGATGCGGCACGTAGCTTCCCAAGGCAGCCCTGCCTTCCCGAAGCTCGTCACGGAACCACCGCGTATCGAGCAGGAGGAACTGGACCCGCTGTCCCTTCGGCCCGATGACGAGCGAATCATAGTTGCCCTCGCGCGTACGCCGAGGCGACCCCGCGGGCTCTCCGAAGAAATCGAGCATGACCGTCTTGCTGACCTCTTTGAGTTCGTATTCCTTCCCCACGTCGTTGCGACCATAGTCGTGGTCGTCCCAGGCCGCGAGGATCGGCATCGCTTCGGCCATCGCCTGGAACTGCGGGCTTTCCCCCAGAGTCTCGTAGGCACGACGCAGCTCCGCTTCCGAGGATGCGTCCGCGTAGACGTTGTCGCCGAGCATCACCATCGCATCCGGGCGCGCGGCGACAATGTCCGCGAGGATCGGATGCGGCTTGGTCTGGTCCAAGCAGGAGCCGAAGGTGACCGTCCGAACCGTTTGGTCGCGCCCGAGTCTGGGCCGTGACTGCGTCGTCTTCGTTGCGTCTGCCTCGGCGGTGTCGACGGGAGCCGAGACGAGCGGCGTCGCAGGAGGCGGGGCGCCACACGCAGCGAGCAGCACCACGGACACGAGCGTGTTCCTCATCGGCGCGCAGTGTAGACGCTCAGCGTCACGCCGAGGAGACAATGGCGAGAGCACCCCTCAGCGCGTCACATCGAAGGTGACGCGCCCCACGAGCTGTCCATCGGTGGTCTCAACGTCGACCCACCACGCACCCACGCGGTCTGCAGGGTTGTTTTCCGGCGCGAGCGAAGACGAGAGACGAACCGCCCCCACCGTGCCCGAGGGCATCACGTCCACATCCGTGGAGCGCTGCAGTACGTCACCGTCCTTGCGCCACACGTGCACGAGTGTGTCGCCCTTTCCGCCGGGGACCGAGACGACCGTCACCGCATGAAGGTCCCCCTCCACCCGCGAGGTGTGCATGCGCGAGGCCTCGATCGCCAAGCGCCCGTCCTCGAGCAGCTCCGGACCGACCGCGCCCGAGGCCACGTACATCGCCACCGGTGGCACGTACGTTCGCCCGAAGTACGCGCCGACCAGCGAACCCGCCGACCACACCACGAGCAGCGTCGCCACCAGCGGCCGCCCCAAGAAGCGCACCGGAATGTGCATCGTCCAGAACGCCAGCGCAGAAATCACCGCGGCGGCAACGAGCGTCACCACGCTGCGCATGTTGGGAAACAGCGCCGGGATCACCAGGTTCAAGCAGCAGAACAGGGTGAGAAAGTAGAAGACGGACGCCGCGACCTTGAAGCGCATCAACACGTGGTCGAAGACGACATCGAGCGTGGAGAGGACGGCACACACGCCGAGGATCACGACGAACCACTGACTCGGTGCCCCCAACACCGCCGATCGCCAGTAGAACGGCAGCATGAAAAACAGCATGCCCTGATAGAGATTCTTCAGGACGTATGTCATCACGTAGAACTTGATCTTCGCGTGCTTGCCTTCGACGGCTTGCGCTCGTCCGGCCCCGAAAGCCCGGAAGAAGACCAGCAGGATGATCCAGAGCATCGCCAGTGAAATGGCGAGCCAGCGCGCGTGGCCGAAGCCTTTCCGCGCGAACATGATGACGGTGATGCCCAGCCCAAGGGCGTACGCCGAGTGCAGCCACCACAGCAGGCGACCGTATTTTGAGAGCAGGGCTCGCACCCCGGTCGGTGCCGCTGCGGGAGTGGACGCCGACGTCACGACGTCGGGAACTCCTCTCGGCTGCAGCGGCCCCGCCATGAGTCCGAGCATAGCCTGAGGCTCAGCAGTCGGAGATGGCCTGCAGCGTCTGCGCATCCATCACGCAGCCGGCCACTTCGCGGTACTTGATGAGCCCCTTCATCTCCTTGGCCCGTTCGAAGCGCTTTTCACAGCCTTCGGTTGCCGCCTCCGCGGCCGCGTCTCCGGCTTCCTTCTTCGCCACCTCCTTGACGTGCGCACACAGCTCGGAGGGCGAGGCGCCGCAGCCGGCGACGAAAGACGAGGCGACGAGCGCGAACACGATGCGTTTCATGAACACATGGACGCGGTCGAAGTCGGAATGTCGCGCGAGCGGGAGAAAAAAGTCCCGCCCGCGCGTGCGCGCTACGCGGGCCGCTGAATCCGGCGGTACAGCGGGCGCTCGTCATCGGCGGCCGCCTGGTACGTCACCGAGAAGGTCTTGAGCTGCGCGAGTGCCGTCTCGACCGACTTGCCCTCGGCGAGGTCGAAAGCATCGAACCCGACGCGGCGCATGTAGAAGACCTGGTCGGGCAGCACGTCGCCGACGGCTCGCAGTTCGCCGGTGTACCCAAGACGGTCACGAAGCAGGCGCGCGGAGGAATAGCCTCGGCCGTCGGTGAACTTCGGGAACGCCACGGCGATGAGAGCAAGGCCGTCGAGCGCGTCCGTGAGCGTGAGCGCATCGTCGGCCGGCTGGAGCAGCACGCCGACTCTGTCCGCACGCTGACGCAGGCTCTCGCGCTCGGCGACCCACCGTGCGGCAGGCACCAGCACGTCGCCCTCTACCGGAATCACGGTTTCGGCATCGACGGTGGTCCAGGACTCGGGCGCCGCAGCAGCGTCGTTCTTAATCAGTGCCATAAAGGGATTCCTTGAACGGGCCCATGCCGACCCGGCGGTAGTAGGTGAGGAAGTCTTCT
The DNA here is from genome assembly GCA_964432695.1 of uncultured Nannocystaceae bacterium. GTDB lineage: Bacteria > Myxococcota_A > Polyangia > Nannocystales > Nannocystaceae > CAJXVA01. Next base: position 5,789 of record CAYSPB010000104.1, on the reverse strand, counting down.
TCGGCGCTCTCGCGCTGCTTCACGTAGGTATCGAGCACGGTGCCGACGGCGTCGACGATCTCCTCCGAGGAGAATGCCCGGCCGACGATCTTGCCGAGGCTTGCGTCGTCGCCCGGCGAGCCGCCCAGCATCAGCTGGTAGGCCTCGACCCCGGCCTTGTCGATGCCGAGGATGCCGATGTTGCCCACGTGGTGGTGACCACAGGCGTTGATGCAGCCCGACATCTTGACCGTGACGTCGCCGAGGTCGTCGAGATAGTCGAGGTCGTCGAAGCGGTCGGCGATCTCCAGCGCGATCGGAATCGACCGCGCGTTGGCGAGGTTGCAGAAGTCCAGCCCCGGGCAGCAAATCTGGTCCGTGACCCGACCCGCGTTCGCCGTATGCAGCTCCCACGCCTCGAGCTCCGCGTACAGCGCGGCGAGGTCGGCCTGCTTCACGCTGGGCATCATGACGTTCTGGTCGTGCATCACGACCACCTCGCCCATCGAGAAGCGGTCGGCCAGATCCGCCAGCGCGTCGAGCTGCGTGTCGCTGACGTCGCCGGGCGGGCGACCCTTGGGCTTGGTCGAGATGACCAGCGCCGTGTAGCCGGGGACCCGGTGGGGCCGAAGGTTGTTCTTGAGGAACCGAGCAAACTCGCGGTCCGAGGTCAGCACCATCGCGTCGAGGTCTTCGTTGGGAAGCGACTCGAACGCGGGGCTCTCGAAGCGCCCCTTGATGCGGTCGATCTCCTCGCGGGTCAGCTCGGTGGAGGAGTCCTTGATCTGGACCCACTCCTCTTCGACCGCAGCGGCAAACTTCTCCACGCCCCACTCGGCGACCTGAATCTTGATGCGTGCCTTGTACTTGTTGTCGCGCCGACCGTAGCGGTTGTACACGCGCAGAATCGCCTCGAGATACGAGAGCAGGTGCGGGTACGGCAGGTACTCGCGCACCACCTTCGCGATGTGCGGCGTTCGGCCGAGGCCACCACCGACGAGGATTTCAAAGCCTCGCTCGCCCGCGGCGTTCTCCACGATGCGAATTCCGATGTCGTGCACGCGAACCGCAGCGCGGTCGGTGGTCGATCCCGTGACGGCGATCTTGAACTTGCGGGGCAGGAAGGCGAACTCGGGGTGGAACGTGCTCCACTGCCGGATCAACTCGCAGTACGGCCGCGGATCCTCGAGTTCGTCCGCAGCAATGCCGGCAAGCGGATCCGAGGTCGTGTTGCGGATGCAGTTGCCGCTGGTCTGGATCGCGTGCATTTGCACGGATGCCAGGAGGTCCAAGATGGCCGGCACGTTCTCGAGCTCGGGCCAGTTGAACTGAACGTTCTGCCGCGTGGTGAAGTGCGCGTAGCCTTTGTCGTAGTCCCGCGCGATGGTTGCCATGGCGCGCAGCTGCGCGGAGCTCATCAAGCCATACGGCACCGCGACGCGCAGCATGTACGCGTGCAGCTGCATGTACAGCCCGTTTTGCAGCCGTAGCGGCTTGAACTCATTTTCGGTGATCTCGCCGGCGAGGCGGCGCTCCACCTGGCCGCGAAACTGAGCGGCGCGCTCCTCGACGATGCGTTGATCGTGTGCGTCGTATCGATACATGCGTCTATCCCTGGACGCTGGCCGCATCAGGGCGGCGCAGCGGCGTGGTGGGGCCTTGCGAACGAATGCGTTCGCGTGCGGTGGTGGCCACAGCAGCACCTCCTTCGAGGTTCACCTTGAAGGCGTACGGGTCGCAGACCTCTCGTTCCTGCGACCGCGCGAACGCGAGCAGGTCGTCGCGCTCGGACTCGTCCGCGGTTGCGTGCGCGTCGGAGAGCGTGCTCGACCAGCTTCGATCAGCCCGAAGGTAGACCGGCACCCCCGCATCGGTGGTGTTGGCCGTGACGACGAAGTGGGACCCGAAGGAGCGTGCCACCCCGAAAGGCTGGTCTCCCGCGGGTAAAAGCGCAAACCGAAACCGCAGAGGCGCCGAAAACCCACGGACATGGTCCTCCGAGCAATATTTTCAATACGAAAACCTACCGTATTTTCGGACTGTCCGCGGTTGTCGCAGTGAATACACGGCTAATTACCGTGTTCAATCTCGCTCCACCAACTCCAGCGCGGCCGCCTCGATGTCGGCCTCGGTCACGAGTACGTGGTCTGCGGCCGGACCCAGCGGGATGAAGGTGTCCTGCGCCGAGACGCGGGCCATCGGACCCGTGAAGCCCATGTCGATCAGCGACGAGAACACGCCCTCGGAGACGCCTCCGCTGCTGCGGGTCTCGTCGACGACGAGCACCTTGCCCGTTGCCATCGCTTCGCGCAGTAGGTCTTGCTCGGGCAGCGGCGCAATCCAGCGCAGGTCGAGAAGGCGGGTCTTCACGCCCTTCGCCTCGAGTCGCCGCATGACCCTTCGGGACATTCTGACACCGTTGGCAAAGCTCACCAGAGTGAGGTTTTCGCCGTCGCCGTAGGTCTTTCCGACGCCCAGCGGAATGTGTTCCCCCTCGGGGTCATACGCCGCGAGGTACTCCCCATCGCCGTCCTCGTACAGGTCCTTGGTGTGATACAGGGCGATCGGCTCAAGGTAGACCGACACACTGCCATCGACCCGGGCCGCCGCCACGCACGTTCGCAACATGCCTGCCGCGTCGGGGCCGTTCGAGGGAGACGCCACGATGACCCCGGGGATGTCGCGGAACAACGCGATCGAGTTGTCGTTGTGAAAGTGTCCGCCAAATCCGGCCTGGTAGGCGTAGGCCGCGATGCGAACGATCATCGGGTTCCGGAACTGGGCCTGCGAGAAGAACTGCAGCGTCGCAGCTTCCCCGCGCAGCTGGTCCTCCGCGGTGTGGAGGTAGGCGAGATACTGGATCTCCGGGATGGGGATGCAACCGACCTGAGCTGCGCCGATCGCAAGACCGAGAATCGTCTGTTCGTCGAGCAGCGTATCGTACACCCGCACGCCGCCCGCCCGCTTCAGTAGGCTTCGCGTCACCCCGTAGACGCCGCCCTTGCGCGCAACGTCTTCGCCGAAGATGGCGAGTTCGGGGTACTTCACCAGCATGTCGCCCAAGCAGCGATTGATGTGCTGCGAGAGCGGCATCGGACCCGTGGTTTCGGGCAAGCGCTTGCCCCAAAACTCGGTTCGCGCTTCGGGCTCGAAGTCTCGCGTCACCTCGACGTGCACCTTCTCGGGCGAACGCGGGCTGATCGGGCCCATCACGTCGGCGGCATCGCGAAGGCCTTCCTTCTCGGCGGCTGCACCCGCCATCGACGCGATTTCCCGGCGGGTGGTCTGGTAGCGGTCGAGCACCTCCTCACGCGTCAGGATGCTGGCGTCCATCAGAAGTTGCGCGGTGCTCACGAGCGGATCCCGAGCCAGATCGGCGCGCAGCTCGTCGACCGAGCGATACGCCAGCGCGACGTCCGAGCCTGCGTGACCGAACAAGCGCACGACGTCGAGGTGCAAGAAAGCGGGCTTCCGTTCGGAGCGGACGTAGTGAACGGCTTCGCGGGCAGCCTCGAGGCCATCGAGCAGGTTGCAGCCATCGCCCGCGAAGTACTTCACGCCGGGCTTGTTCTGAAACGAGCGCGCGATCCAACCCGGCGCCGTGCGAACGCTGATGCCGATGCGGTTGTCCTCGCATACGAAAAGCAGCGGAAGATCGAGGCCCTGGTGACTGATGTAGCCGGCCGCGTTGAAGGCACCGGTGGCCGTGGAGTGGTTCGCCGACGCGTCTCCAAAGCTACACATCACGACCGCGTTCGACGGCGTGGTTTCGTTGAGCCCGAGCCGAGCCGCGCGCTTGAGGTGGAACGCCATGCCCACGGCCTTGGGCAGGTGCGACCCGATGGTCGAGGTCTGCGGGGGGATGCCGAGGTCGGCGCTGCCGAACACCTTGTGGCGTCCACCGGCGATCGGTTCCTCGCGGGCAGCGGCGACCCCGAGCAAGACGTCTCGCGCGGCATCGGCGTACTGCATTTGCCGCGCCCGACGGAGAAAGAACGCGCCCGAGCGGTAGTGAAGCAGCGCAGGATCCGACGGCAACAGCGCCTCGGCGACGACGACGTTGCCCTCGTGGCCCGACGAGCCGATCGTGTAGAACCCCTGCCCGCGTTCGCGCAACGCCAACGCGGCAAAGTCCAGATGACGACTCGTCACCTGGGCTTCGAACAGCTCCACGGCCTGCTGCGCGGACACGCACTCGGCAAGACGCTCTCCGGCCCCCGAGCCAGGGTTGGCTTTGGCGTGGCGAAGCGTTTCGACGAAGGACTGGTCCAGCGTTTCGGCGGAGAAAGACGCGTCGATCTCACTCATGATTGCCGTCAGTGATATCGCGTTCCTTCTCCGGCAGATAGCCGGGGAGTCCTCCGCGAACCGTCCCTCGCCGCGCCCCCCGCACGCTGGGGCGCGCTATGATGAACGCATGGGCGGGTGGCGTCGTTGGGCTTGGACTGGGCTGGTGAGCGCGCTGCCCTTCGCCCTGCCTCTCGTTCTGCCGAACCTCGCGGAGGCCAAGCCTGCAGCAATGCCGGGCTCGGGAGACATCGCCCGGCGTGGACGCATCGCCTTCGACGTCGAAGCGGCGTACTGGCAAGGCACGCTGCTCACGCCCGAGGCCGAAGGCGAGCTGTGGCTTCGGCAGCACGAGGCAGGCGTGTTCGGTTACCGCCGAATCCCCGGAGGCTTCTCCGCTGCCTTCGCGCTCAACGAGTGGATCGCCGTCGGCGCTCGTGCAGACTGGGCGGTCGAACCCGGCCCCAACCAGGTCACCATCCGCGGGGGCTTCAGCCCCTTCGCGCAGGTGTTCTTCGGACGCGATCGCCACGTGCGCCCGTTTGCGTTGGTCAGAGCGGGCTTCGGTCGCTCGAACACCTTCCAAACGGGCGAAGAATCAACGTTGCGCGCCGTCGGTCCGCGCACGCTGTACCCGCGATGGGGCGGCGGATTCGGAGCGCACGTGTTCATCACCGAGGCCATTTCCTTCGACGCGCTCGCGGCTGTCGACCAGCGCTGGAACCTAGTGCGACCGCTTGCCGAAGCCGGGACGGAACCCGACGCTGCGTCCGCGTCGTGGCGCTACCAAGACACGACGATCACGACGAGCCTCACGTTCGGGTTCTCGCGTTGGTTTTAGAGGGAAACCTCTCGGTTTCCCTCGTTTCGGGGGCGTAGCCCCCGAAACTTCACCCTTCCAAGGGCGCCCGGGGGGCGCCTCTCGCTTTGCTCGGGGTTGTTGGGGTGGTGTGTGGGGGCGGTGGGACGGCCCACGGAGACCCGGGGGCCGCCTCTCGCTTTGCTCGGGGTTGTTGGGTGGAGTGTGGGGACGGTGGGACGGCCCACGGAGACCGGGGGGCGCCTCTCGCTTTGCTCGTGGCTTGGCACTGCCTCGGTGCGATTGGGGCTTTGCTCGCGGCTCTTCCTTTGAGCTTCGCGCGGGGGTTGCTGGGGGGGGTGGAGCTACTCGGCGGCTTCGAGGGTTTTGGGGTCAGCCTGAAGGGCGTCGAGGAGGTTGCGGAGAGCTTCGTCTTTTTCGGCGACTTCGGTGCGGGCGTCGTCGTCGTCGAAGCCGAGGAGGCGGCGCAGTGGGTTCATGACGTCGTGGCTGCGCTGGTAGTACTCGGCCCAGTGCTCGGTGGCGAGCGGCTTGCCGGTATCCTTGTTCCGCTGAATCTCTCGCTCGATCTCGGCGACGAGGTCGTCGTAGTTCTCGCGCGCCTCCTCGAGGCCTACGTCGGGCATCGGAAGCGCGGGGGCCGGGGCTCCGGCTGCGGGGCGCTTGCCCACGGCGGGGTTGACCCGAGGAGTCGGGCGCGGGG
>CAYSPB010000103.1:16118-19752 GCA_964432695.1 uncultured Nannocystaceae bacterium | reverse complement strand
CCCCGGCGGGGCCGCCGACGCGACCGCCGTGACGCTGCCCCCGCCGAGGGCGAGCGCGAGGGCGAAGGTCCGGGGTACCCCGATCCGTCGCCGCCATCGGTTGGAGCCTCGCACGCGCAGGCAGTGTATACGACCGGCGGGAACGCCGACCGCTTGTACTATGCTGGATGCGATGTCGATGGGGCGACGTGTGCTGTATGTCGAAGACAACGCCGCGAACCTTGCCCTCGTCACCAAAGTGCTCAACCACGTGGGCTACGCTGTCGAGGGTGCCGTCGATGGTGAGGAGGGCCTCGAGAAACTCGAGGCGGACCCACCCGATCTCGTGCTCGTCGACCTCGACCTGCCGGGCATCGACGGCTTCGAAGTGATCAAGCGCATCAAGGCCTCGAGCGCGCACGCCACCCTGCCCGTGATCGCAATCAGTGCGAGCGTGATGAAGCAGGAGCGCGACCAGGCAATGGCCGCAGGCTGCATCGCGTTCATCGAGAAGCCGTTCGACATCGGCGAGCTGCGCGTCGCGGTCGACGAGGCGATCGCCGGCCTGACCCCGTCCCAGCACTGAGGCCAGCGCTCAGACCAGTTCAGCGGGACGCCGCCGCGGCCTCGAGCTCTTGCAGCTGCTCGCGCGTGTTGATGCCCGCAGCCTCGAGCGGGTCGAGTTCGACCGCCGCGACCGCGCCGTGCTTGGCCCGAACTTCGACCAGGTCGGTCAGGTAGATCTCGCCCTGCGCGTTGTCGCTGCCCAGCGTGGGGAGCTCCGCGTGAAGATGCTCGGCGCGGACGCAGTACATGCCCGCGTTGCACTCTTCGACTGCGAACTCCTCGGGGCTGCAGTCGCGCTCCTCACGGATGTACTTCGGGTGGCCTGCATCGTCTCGAATCAAGCGACCGTAGCCGGTCTGTCCGCGCGCACGGACGGTCGTCATCACCAGCCCGGCCGACGACGCCTCGGCCGCTTCGGCAAGTCCACCCAGGGTGGAGGCGCGCACCAGCGGAGTATCCCCGTTGAGCACCCAAACCAGCGCATCCGCGACGGGCACCTCGGACAGCGCGCACAGCACTGCGTGCCCCGTGCCGTTTTGCTCGGCTTGGTGTGCAAAGGCGACGGACGTAGGCGGCAAGCCCGGCAGCGCTCGAACGGCGTCTTGCACCTCATGTTCCTGATACCCGGTCACCACGACGACCCGCGTGGCACCGGCCTCGAGCGCTGCTTCGATCGGATAGGCGACCAACGGGCGGCCCGAGAACGAATGCAGGACTTTGGCCTTGTCCGACTTCATGCGGGTGCCCTTGCCGGCGGCCAGGATCACGGCGATACGCGCTGCCATCGACTCACACTATCGTGCGCACGCGCGCGATGGTAAGGGCCAAACGTGGACACTTCGATTCGCGAGCGGGTCGAATCGCTCCGGCGCGGAGACGACGAGGCCGCCCTTCGCGACGCCCCGATCGCGATCGCAGCCGGTCTGCACGCGCTGCGCGAGGGACCGTGCCCGGACGAGGCGATGGCCCGCGCGCTGGGCCTTCCCGACACCGTGCCCGACGCGGCCTTCGGCGCTCCGCTGGCGCGACTGCTGCACCAAGGCAGCTACCCCGCTCGCCTGCTAGCGCTGGTGCCCGACGCCTGCGACGTGCTCTGCGATGCCCTACCAGCCAACCCCGGCGTTGCGGCCCTGCTCGCGCAGATCGACGCAGCCCGCGGCAGCCATGACCTGGCCATGGCGCTCGGTCGGGTCCGCACGCGCGAGTACCTGCGACTGTGTCGCGCCGAGGTCGAACGGGAGCCGCTGGAGCGCGTCGGCGAAGCCTTGTGCGATCTGGCCGAAGCCTGCGTTCACGCCGCGCTCGCCGAGCATGGCCTGCTCGACGACGTCGCCGTGTTCGGCATGGGCAAACTCGGCGGCCGCGAGCTCAACTTCCTCAGCGACATCGACCTCGTCTTCGTGCACGCCGACGACCGAGGCGGCGCCGGCGGCGAACGACGCGCCACGGTGGCGCTGCACGACAAGCTACGCAAGGTCGTGCGACTGCTCGAGGGCGCGGGCGCGTATCGACCGGTGTTCCGCGTCGACCTGCGCCTGCGGCCATTCGGCGCTCGCGGTGCGCTGTCCCTCTCGGTTTCCGCAACGGAAGCCTACTACGAGAAGCACGGCCGGGCTTGGGAGCGACAGGTGTGGCTGCGCGCCCGCCACGTCGGCGGCAACCCGGCGCTGTCGCAGCGAATCCTCTCGTTCTTGCGTCCGTTCGTGTTTCGCCGATCGGTAACGCCGGCGATCTTCGAGGAAATCGCCGAGATGATGCAGCGTGCGCGGCGGGAGAGCAGCGGTCGCGCGACCGACATCAAGCTCGACGAAGGTGGCATCCGAACCGTGGAGTTCTCCGTGCAGGCGCTGCAGCTGCTGCACGGCGGGCGCGATCCGTCTTTGCGCGGCACCAACACCTTGCGAGCGCTCGACGCCCTGTTTGCGGCGGGCCTGCTCAGCGACCGCGAGCATCGCGAGCTCGCCCGGGCGTATCGCCGGCTGCGCCGGGTCGAACACCGGCTTCAGCTCACCGACGGCGCCCACACCCATGCGCTGCCCGAGGGGAATGAAGCGCTGACGATGCTTGCACGCCGCTTGGCAGCGCCCGAGGGCCCCTACCCGCCCGACGCCGCGGGCTTTCTCGATGACCTCGCCGTCGCCCGTGAAATCGCGTCGGCCGTCGCGTCGAGCATCGCCGCTCCGCTCGCGCCCGAGGGTACCGATGCACGTGCACCCGACCGCGACGTCGCCCTGGACCTCGGTGCGCCGACCCAGCTGCGGACGGCTGCGCTGTCGCGCCTCGGCGTGCGCGATCCGGGCGAGGTCGAAGCCCTGTTGCAGCACCTCGCCTCGCGGGACGATGGCGCGTGGGTCAGCCGAGGCGCCGCGCGAGAGGGCCTCGAAGCCCTGCTGCTCGCGTGTCTCGAGTCGGCCGACCCCGACGGCGCCGTGGCCCGCCTGGTCGAATTCGCCGCGCGTCGCCCTGCGCACTACGCCGTATGGCGCTTCCTCTCGCAGCCCGGCGACCAGGGCCGCGACGTCGTGCGACTGACGGCCGAGCTCTTCGGAACCTCGGCCGCCCTGTCCCGCGGGCTCGTCGGGCTCGCTCAGACCTCCGACGACGCGCAAGACGACAGCATCGGCCTGCTGATGGGGGCGTCGCTGGCCAAGCTGCCCGATGCCACGTCGATCGCATCCGACGCCCAACGCCTGCGCCTCGACCCGCGAGGGTTCGACGCGACGATTCGGAAGTTCAAGGAGCAGCAGCTGGTCTCGATCGCGCTGTTCGACCTGGGCCAGGGTCCCGACGCGCTCGAGGTCGGTCGTGCGCTGTCCGAACTTGCCGACTTCTGCGTCCGCCAGGTGCTGCGCGACGTGGCGGCGCAGATGGCTGTTGAACGTCCCGCCTCGTTGGGGCTGCGCTTGGGGGTGTTCGCCGCGGGCAAATACGGCATGGAGGCGATGGACTACGGGTCCGACCTCGACCTGATCTTCGTGTACGACGGCGTGCCCTCGCAGCGCGAGGCCATCCGCGTGGGGCAACGCCTGCTGACCCGCCTCAGCGAGCGCCGCTTCGGGGTCCGGCTCTACGAAGTGGACATGCGCCT
>CAYSPB010000103.1:11675-16108 GCA_964432695.1 uncultured Nannocystaceae bacterium | reverse complement strand
GCACTCGGGGCGCCAAGGCCTGCTCGTCTCTTCGCTCGAGGGCTTTGCGCGCTACCACGCGAAGTCGTTGCCGGTGTGGGAGAGCCTCGCGCTGGTGCGGATGCGCCCGATCGGCGAGGTGCAGATCGAGGCGCGCCACGTCGCTCCCCTCGCGCCGCCGGATGCCGCGGGCGACGCGAGCGCGGCCGCCATGCCGGGCCCCCTGTGTGCCTCGGTCGAGGCGGTCGTCACCGGAAGTCTCACCCGCGCTCCCACCCACCCGATGGGACCGGCGGTGCTGGACCTCAAGCGCCGGATCGAGGCCGAGATCGCCCGCGAACACCCCGACGGGTCGATCCGGAACGCCAAGACCGGCGCCGGCGCGAGCCTCGAGCTGGAGCTGCTCGTCGCCGCCCTGAGCCTGGAGATGGCCGCCCAAACCGACGATCCGCCGCCTCGTGGCGTGCTCGACCAGCTAGACCGGCTGGAGGCCCACGGAAGGCTTCCATCCGATCAGGCCAGTGCACTGCGCGCGGCCTACCGCTTTCAGCGGAGGTTCCTCAACCGGCTTCGCATGAACCCCCCTACGGGCGGCTCCGACCCGGACCGATTCGCGCAAAACTCTCCCCGCCTACGCACGCTTGCGCGTAGGATGGGGCTCGCGAGTCGAAGCGACCTCCTCGAGCGGTTCGAGGCCAGTACGCGGGCGGTGAGAACCGCACTCGACGAGCACCTCGAGGGGTAACCGGACGTTTTCATGGCCACCGCCCAGGCAACAAGCGAACCCGCACTCGGCTTTCCTCAGAAGGGCGCCCTCCGGCGCTTCGCCTTCCCCCGACTCGTTCGGGAGATCGCCCGCGGCAAGGTGACCGGCAGCCTCTACCTGCTCAACGGGCAGACGAAGAAGGTCGTCTTCTTCGAAGAGGGTCAGCCGGTCTTCGTGCGGAGCAACGTGCTCGCCGAATGTCTCGGTCAGGTGCTCTCGACCGAGGGCCTGATCACCCAGGAGCAGTGCGAGCAGACGCTCGAGGCGATTCGCCGCACCGGCAAGAAGCAAGGCGAACTGCTGGTGGAGATGGGCATTCTCTCCGAGGGCAACCTTCGCTATGGGCTCGCCGCGCAGCTGCGCACCAAGCTCTACGACATCTTCGCCTGGGACGACGGGCGCTACCAGTTCAAGGCCGATACCCCGAACAACCAGTTCGGCGTGCGTCTGGACCTGCGGCCCGAAGGCGTCATCATCGGCGCGATCCAAGACCGCTACTCCGAAGAGCGAGCCGAAAAAGAGCTCGAGCCGTCATTCGGCAAGTACCTCGTGTTCAGCCAGGACGCCCCCCTGGACCTCGAGGAACTCGACCTGCTCCCCGAGGAGCGCTACTTCGTCGAGTGCATCGACGGCGCCCGTACGGTCGCCGACTGCATTGCCGACGAGCTGGGCGAGCTCGTCCCCACGCCGCGAGCGCTGGTCTTCGGCCTGCTGCAGGCCGGCGTGGTCGAGCTGTCCGAAGTCGCCCTCGAACCCCGCGCCCGCCCGCCCCAGCCCGACTTCGAGTCGCGACCGGGCGACGACGCGCTCTCACCGAGCTTCGAGGCGCAGGACGTCGTCACGGAGTACGAGGACACGCCGCTACCCGGCGAGCTGCCCAAGGTTCGCGGCCTGCTGGGCGATCACGAGGACGACTTCGCGGACGTCGAAGCGCTCGAGACAGGCACCGGCATTTCGCCCGTGCCCGTGGAGCCTTCGGCCAGCCCGGCCACGCCAGCCCCCGTTCCCCCCCAGGTCTCCGAGGAGCTTGTGGCGGCCGAACCGGACCAGGAACCCAACCAGGTCGAGGAGACCTTCGACGACATCGAGCTCTCCGAAGAGCCCTCGGGTGAAAAACACCTCGAAGAGGTCCCCCCCGCGCCGCCGGTCGACGTCGCGCCTGCACCCGTCGAACCCGAAGCGGTGGGTCCGGAACCCATCGAAGCGGATGCGGACGCGGACGCGGACGCGGAGGAGATCGAAGAACTCGACGACGTCGAGGAGATCGAAGACGTCGAGGAGGTCGAAGACATCGAGGAACTCGAGCCCGAGCCGGTCGAGCCGGAAGAACTCGACCCGGGCGCCACGCGAGCCGACGGCCTGCCGCCGCTGTCCGCCGACGCAAACCTGGACGCAGGCAATGACCCTGGCGTGACCCGACCGGAGATGGTCATCGTCGACGCACCCGAGCCACCGACCTTTCCGGACCTGAGCGCCGACGGACAACTCGACGATGTTGCGGCCGACGACGACCTGATGCTGGACGGCAGCGACGACCTGATGCCTCTCGACGACCTCGACGGTCTCGATCTGGCCGACGATGCGCTCGAGCCGGACGCGGACCTCGCACTCGGCGACGACCTCGCCCTCGACGATGACCTCGCGCTCGAGCCGGACGCACCGCTCGAGCAAGTTGAAAATGACGGTGCGAACGACGAGCTGGTCGACCTCGATGAACTCGACGAAATCGACCTCGGCGACGACGAGGGCAACGCGTCGTACTCGGGCCCGGAGGCGACCTTTCAAGAAAACCAGGACCCCGAAATGGTTGGGGCGATGCGCTTCAACGAAGCCGAGACCGCCCTCAACCAGCAGCAGTTCCCCGAGGCGGTGGCGCTGCTCGAGAGCGCGTACGAGAACGGCTTCGACGTCGCGGAGCTGCACGCCATGCTCGCCTATTCGCGGTTCATGGCCGCTGGCCAGGACTTCGAAACCGCCCAGCATGCCTTCGAACTGCTCGACTACGCCGAGTCGATGGACCCGAGCCTCGACCTGGTGCACGCCTACCGCGGTTCGATTCACAACGCACTGGGTGACCTGTCGCGCGCCCGCGAGTCGCTGGGCCGGGCCCTCGAGCTCAATCCGTACTGCGAGCTTGCGATGCAGCTGATGGACCAGCTGGGCTGAGCCGAAGACCTCCGCACGCAGGTGACCAACGACGCCCCCCGACGGGGCAACGAGCTCGACCCGAAAATAAAGAGGGGCCGGCGCAGTGCCAGCCCCTCTTTTTCGTGCGCGGCTCCCTACTTGCTGGGCGCCTTGGTCGTCATCGAGCCAGCAGCCTTGGCAGACGCAGGCTTGCTCTTCGACTCGGGCGTCACGCCCATCTCGTTCATGAGGCGGTGCGCACCGTCGACGTAGTCCATCAGCCACAGGACGTAGCGGATGTCGACGTGGATGGAGCGCGTCACGTCGGGCATGAACACCCAGTCGCTTGCGATCGACTCGTAGTTGCCGTCGAAGGCCAGGCCGATGAGCTCGCCCTTGGCGTTGAGCGTGGCCGAGCCCGAGTTGCCGCCGGTGATGTCGAGGTCGGCGAGGAAATCGAGCGGAACGTCGCCAATCGCCTCATCGACATAGCCGGACTCCTTGGCGGTCTTGGCCGCTGCGAGCACGTTCTGCGGCACCACGAACGGCTCTTTGCCGGTGTGCTTCGCGACCATCTCGGTGATCGTCGTAAACGGCGTGTACATCTCCGCGTCGGGCGTTTTCTTGTAGCCGCGGACGGTGCCGAACGTGACGCGCAGGGTGCTGTTCGCATCCGGCGCGAGCGGGCCCTCGGAGAAGGCACGCAGCGCTGCGACGTAGCGCGGACGCAGCGTAGCCATCTTGCCCTCGTAGACCTGCTGGCGCGCTTCGAGCTCCTTCGTCTCGGCTTCGAGCGCCGCATACAGCTTGATGAACGGGTCCTTGCTGCGGTCGAGGTTCTTCTTGGTGGCCGTGCGCAGCATCTTCTCTCGCGCCTTGGCGTCGCCGAGCTTCGTCTTCGCGTACAGCTTGTCCACGGCCTTCTTGACGGTGGCCTCGTCCAGCGGCATCGCGGCCTTGTCCCCCACGAAGCGCTTGATCAGCGCGTCGGGACGGTCGGCTTCGGGTAGCTTACTCGCCCGCATCAGCGCCAGCTCGAGCATCGCCCGGTCCAGCTGCGGCGCGTAGGCGCGAGACATCGAGCGAAGACCCTGCTCCATGCCCACGACAGCCTTGTCGTCGAGCTTGCCGTCGGTGCGCTGCTTGCCGACGCGCCACATCATACCCGCGACCCGCACCAACATGCTGGCGCGCAGAATCTCTCCGGTTGCGTCGTCCTTGACGCGCGTCTTGCTGCGCTCGGCCGAGAGTGCCGAGAGCTGGTCGAGCACGTCGCCGTATTCCTTCTTGCGCGACTCGTCGGCGTCGATCCAGGCCTCGAGCTGCGCTTCGAGCTCGCGCTTGCGATCGAGCAAACCGCCGGCACCGAGGCCGTCACGCATGCCTTTGGCGTTGGTCAACGAGTTGTGCAGACCGCGAAGGCGCGACGCCGCCTTGATCGCGAGGCCGGGGTTGTCCTTGGTCAACGACTCGAGCGCAGCGATGTACTGCTCGTTCCGTGCGATGCGAGTGGGGTACGAGTAGTCGGTGGCGGTGGCGACCTCGTCGGCCGTCTTGAGGC
>CAYSPB010000103.1:0-11575 GCA_964432695.1 uncultured Nannocystaceae bacterium | reverse complement strand
CGAGTGGGGTACGAGTAGTCGGTGGCGGTGGCGACCTCGTCGGCCGTCTTGAGGCGGTACGTACGACCGGGGTAGCCCGCCACCATCGCGAAGTCGCCCGGCTTGAGCGGCGCGCTGGCGACCTCGAGGTGCGCTTTGGGGGTGTAGGGGACGTTGTCCTTGGAGTACGGCGCGGGTTTGCCGTCGGGTCCGACGTACGCACGCAGGAACGAGTAGTCACCGGTGTGGCGGGGCCACTGCCAGTTGTCGACTTCCCCCCCGAACACGCCCACGCCTGCGTGAGGGGCGTAGACGAGGCGAACATCCTTGATCTCGAGCTGCTCGATCTCGAAGAACTGAGCGCCCTCAAAGTACGAAGCGATGCGGCAGCGCGTATCCTCGCTCTTGGCCTCGCAGGTTTTGTCGAGCTCCGTGACCCGCTTGTCGAGTTCCTTGAACCGCTCGGTCGGGTCTTCGATCTCGTCCAGGCCCGGCAGGACCTTGTCGGTGACGTCGGTGAACGAGGTCGTCACGAAGATGCGCGACGTCGGGCCGGCGGAGGGCTCATCCTTCAGCTCCGGCGCGAGGAACCCGTCGGTGAGCAGGTTCTTCTCGGGCGTGCTGTTGTGCTGCAGCGCCCGGGTCACGCAGTGGTGGTTGGTGATGACCAGGCCCTGCTCCGAGACGAACGACGCCGAGCAGCCGCCGAGGCTGACGACGGCATTGAGCGGGAACGCGGTGGGGTCGGCGAGCGCTTCGGGCTCGAAACCCACGCCGAGCTGGCGCAGCGTTTCCGCGTGCGCGCTCATCTGACCGGGCATCCACATGCCGCCGGGGTTCTCGAACGAGAACGCGTTGGTCTCGTCGGTCGCCGCCGCGGTCGCGTCGGGCGATCCGGCAGGTTGGGTGGACGTGGATGCGGAGACCGAACATGCCGCGGGCAGCAGAGCCAGCGCGGTCGCGATGAAACGCCTCATGGCCGCAGAGGTAGCAGATTTCGGGGTTTATCGCGGGTTGCGCAGACTCACAATCCTTTTGCATCTCGGGTGAAACCGCGGAAGACGGCGGCGCACGGCGGGTCTGCTACCGTGAGCGGCCGGTGCCCTCCCCTCGCAGCACCCTGTTGGTCGCCAACCCCACCGCGCGCAGCGGCAAGGCCAAGCAGTTCATCGACGACGCCATGGCGGCCCTCGCGGACGCCGGCCTGGCGCCCGAGTTCGTCCCGACCCTGCCCGAAGGCAAGACCGTGCCCGCGCTCGCCGAACGCCTCGAGCGCGAGGACGCCGCGCGCGTCGTCTACATGGGCGGCGACGGCACGTTTGCCGAGGCCGCCAAGGCCATCATTCTCGCGCGGGAGCGCAGCGGCGTCGACGTCCCCCTGGGCATGCTGCCCATGGGCACCGCCAACGACCAGGGCCGCTCGTTCGGCATCGTCGCCGGGAACAAGTCCCTACGCCGCAACGTCGACGTCATTGCCGAGGGCATCGAGCAGTGGCTCGACGTCGGACGGATCGAAGCGATGGACGCCAAGGGCAACGTGGTTCGCAGCGACCTGTGGTTCGACAGCTGCGGAATGGGGCTGAGCGCCCAGATCCTCTATCACCGCAATCGGGAGCGGGAGTGGGTCGAGCACGTGCCATTCCTGCGGCGCTTCTACCGAGACAAGGTCGTCTACACGAGCGCCACGTTCCGCACACTGCTCACCAACCTCGTCAGCCGGAAGACCTTCTCCATCGACCTCGACATCGACGGGGCCACCTCGCACTACGAGGGGGTCACCGACGTACTCGTGCAGGGCACCATCCTCTATGCGGGCGATTGGATCTTCGCGCCCGCGTCCAAGCCCGATGATGGCCGGTTCGAAGTCGTCGTGCTGCGTGGCCATGCGGACTGGGCCGCTGCCGCGATCGGTGGGCACAAGAAGAATCCGGTCACGTCCGACGACCTCGAAGTGCTCGGTGTCCCCGCCCGCACCGTGCCCGTCGGCAAAGTCATCACGCTCCGGATGAACCGACCCGAAGGGCTCGACAACGTGCACGCGCAGATCGACGGCGAGGAGTTCATCTCGGTGGACCGCTACCGGATCGAGAACTTGTTCCACCACCTGCGCATCATCGTGCCCGAGGACGCGCGGTGGGTGTGAGACGCATGGCCTGCGTCCTGGCGGTGCTCGGTGGGTGCGGCGGCGCGGCCGAGGCCCCCGTGGCGACGCTGCCGGACGTCGAGACATCGTCCAGCGCGCCCGCGCGAGGACCCGTCGACCCCGCCACCGCGCGGCGCGACTACCTCGCCCAATGGAGCCGCTGCCTCACCCGAACCGGCGGTCGTCTGGCGCGTTCGTGGGCTCGTCTCGAACGCGACATCGATCTCGACAAACAGCGCGTCCGGACCAAGGGCGTGCAGCCGTGGTTCGATGCGGTCGAGCCCGCCCTCCTGCGCAGCTGCCCACTCGGTGACGACGTGCCCGCGGGGATCGATGCTGCCGTACCGAAACAAGGTCGCGCCTTCGTGCTCGCCGCACGCGGCTATGGGAACCGAGCCGCCGAACTGCAGGAGTACTTCGACACCGAGGCCTACGTCTCCGACGACTGGGAGACGATGAGGCGCGCGCTGCCCGAGCTCGCGACCGCACACGATGAGGCCTATGCCGCCGCGGACACGTTTGCGAGGACGCTGGCCATAGCGCTCGATGCCACCGACGAGGCATGGCTCAAAGCGCTGAAGGACGCAGGCAAGACCGACTCGGCGCCGTGGCACGTCGTACAGACCGCCAAGGCCGGCCGCGCCACGCTGGGCTGCATCACCGCCACCGTGCCGCTGCCTACAGAATGCACCAGCGCTGCCGAGCGCTTCGCCAGCGCGCGTGAAGGCCTCGAAGGTTACCGCGAGGCGCACCGCGCCGACGTGGTCGGCATTTTCTGGTTCGACGTCTTCCGACTCCGCGCCGACGACCTCGCCGAAGCGATGGCCGGCCTGCAGGCGCCGCGCAGCCGACGGAAAAAAACGGCCGAGGCCCAGGGAGACGCTGCGGCCCTGCGCGTTGCCCAAGCACGCGCCGAACTCCAGGCGGCCCGGGACACGGTTTCGTTCGACTTCCCGTAGCCCGACGAATCCGAAAAAAAACAGGGAACAGTTTTCGCGGTCGCGTCTCTGCAGGGGTGAGCACGGAGTTCGAGCTCCTGCCCCAAAGAAAGACACGACGCCATGAAGACGCAATCCCCCCGCATTCTCGCCGCACTCGCCCTTCTCAGCCTGGGCACCACCCTCGCACCTGGATGCGACGCTGGACCCGACGAGGGCTACGCCGACTCCGACATCGAGCCGATCGGCGACCAAGCCATGCTTCGCCTGGGTGCCATCGACCTCGACGGCCCCCTTGCACTGCTCGAAGGTGAGTTCGACGTGTTCGAGGAGGTCGACGCCGACCTCGACGAGTCCATCCTCGACGGCGTTCAGGTCCTCGCGATCAGCCTTGCCGAAGCCGACGACGAGCAGGTGGCCGGGTGGACGAAGCTCGCCAAGGCCGCCATGGACCGCAAGATGAACATCGTCCTCGAGGGCGCCACCGGAGAGCAAATGGCCGAAGCCATCGGGTTCGGCCTCGACGCAACCGCCGTCGCCGTGACCCAAGCACCGACCGGCAACATCCGCCTGACCGTGCTGCCCGACGAAGCGTCGAACTTCGTCGACCCGCAGCTCGACCTCTCCGCCGCTCCCTCGGACGAGGAAATCGACCTGGCCGAGCTGATTCCGCCCACCGCCGAGGACTTCCTCGACGAGCTCGGCGACGCGCTGCACATCGAGAACCCGGGCTTCCGCAGCGGCTCGATCGAGGGCTACCGGTACTACCTGGTGAACATGGTGACATCGCAGTCCTCGATGGACGGCTCCCAAATCGTGACCTCCGACGTCGACTTCGAGGCCGAGCTCGCGCTCGACGTCACCACCAACCGCAAGGTGTTGCAGGTCAAGCCGGTCGGCCCGGGGGTGAACGTGGGCAGCCTGTCCTCGGACAGCAAGTACAACCGGGGCCACTTCCTCGCCAACCTTCGCCTGGAGTTCTTCCCCTTCTCCAATGGTGGAAACATCGAGCTGTACGCCCACGCTCCGGAAACTCCCTCGAGCACGACGACATACACCTCCAGCACCGGCTGGAGCGTCGGCTACAAAGGGACCGATCCGTCGGTGACCTACAGCCAAGCGGACCAGGAAAGCACCACGCTCTCGGACTTTTCGGTCGTCAACAGCACGGTCGGCAAGCACGTAAAGTGGGACTTTGGACTCACGCAGGCTTGGAACGACATGTACGAGTACCCAGTCTTTCAACGCTGCCGCGTCAAAGGCATCCCTTCGGTGGCCAAGTCCACGCTTGCTCCGAAGTCGGAGGCGGTCTACCGCGCACTGGATACGTACGACGGCACCGTCGGCATGCGCATGTACATGCTCGTGACGATGCGCAAGCTGACCGCCGGTGGCTGGCCCAACTGCAGCAAGAGCCACTACGACAAGTTCGTCAGCAAGTCGCTCAACCTCTACGTCAACTTCGGCGACGTGGACCCCATCGCCACGACCGACGACCTCTTGGGCACCTACGACCGGCTTCCGGTCGCCAACAACTGGCACACCGGGACGATCACCGAAATCGGCGACGGCAACCTTCGCTGGACCAACAACGCCGGGGTCTCCTGGGTCCTCACGCCGGACTTCGACGAAGGCAAGCTGTTCACGGGTCCCGACTGCCCCTACTACACCGTGTCGGGCGGTGACGCGTTCACTCTCGAGTTCTCCGGTGGCGAAGTGACCGGGTTCTGGTTCCAGCACGAGTTCTACACGCTCGACTGACCGACCCGCGCAAACGGCAAGGCGGGGGTGCTGCAGGACTGCGGCACCCCCTTCGTCGTTGGTTGAAGTCCCGGCGACCGGTATCCGGACGGCCGAAAGCGCGAAATCGGCGTGAGTCGGCGTGAAGGGAACGCTGGCGCTACGGTGCCGACGTGCCGACCGACGAAGACCTGCTCGCGCGCTGGAGTGAGGGTGACCGCCTCGCAGGTAACGACCTCTTCCGCCGCCACTACGACCGCTTGCGACGCTTCTTCGAGGGCAAGGCCCACGACGACGCGGACGAGCTGATCCAGTCCACCTTCTTCGCGCTGGTGCGCTACCGTGAACAGCTGGCCGGGGCATCGAGCTTCCGCGCGTACCTCTTCACGGTCGCGAAGAACGAGCTGTATCGGACGCTGCGTCGCCGCTACAAGAACGCCGACGTCGACTTTGCCGTCACCTCGCTGTGCGACCTCCAAACGACCGCGGGTTCGAAGATGGTGCGGGCACGCGAGAAGCAGGTCCTGCTCGAAGCGCTGCGCAGCCTTCCGCTGGACCAGCAGGTCCTCATCGAGCTGCACTACTGGGAAGGCATCACGACCGATGGACTCGCGCCCATGTTCGGGGTGGCTCCTGCCACGATTCGAACGCGACTGTTCCGGGCCCGAAAGCGGCTCCGCACCCAGATGGACGCATTCGAAGGGCGCATCACCGAAGGCCTCGACGAGGCCGCGCTCGAACGCTGGGCCCGTGACCTTCCCGGGGCCCAGTCGGCCTCCGCATCGATGTGACCCGACGCGTGCACAAAATCGGGAACGCAACGGACCGACGCGACTCCCCTGAGGTGTCCCCCAATCGACGAGCTCTCTCATGCGCCCCCTCTCCTCCGCCGTTCTCGCCCTGTCCACGCTTGCCCTCACGGCCTGCGACCCCCCTGAAGAAGGGTCCGTCCCGACCCTTCGCTCCCTCTCGTTCACCCATTGTGGTCAACAAAACTGCGGCCGCAACGCGCACGTTGCCGGCGCCATCTCGATCAACCATCTCAGCAGCGATTCGATCAACGGCTACCGTTTCATCGGCGCGATGACGCCCGAAGGACAACCTGCGGACGTGGTCTTCCGCGGCGACGAGCTCACGCTGGTCACGGGCGACGATGTCGAGCTTCGCGGGCCGCAGCTCGTCGGTCTTCGCTTCGTGCTGCTCGGCGATGCCGGGGAAGAAGTCCATCTGCATCTCGACGGACTTCACGGCGCGGGCGTTCCGTCGCTCAAGATCGCGGGCCTGCAGTACCGCACGTATCGATTCTCGATGACGGTCGACGGCAGCCCACCGCGTCCGCTGTGCGAGCAAACGCCGTGGAACGACCATGGCTCCACCGCAGGCCTCGGCTCCCGCGATGCGCTGGTCATCCCCCGCGAGGGATACGCGTGGGATGGCGACCCCCTCATTCCGCCACACGTTCCCGACGGTGAAGGCGACGCATGGTTCACCATCGGCTGCGCGGGGGGAGCCTACGCCAAGAAGGTCCTGCTCGGCTACGACCCGACGCTGCCGCGAACCCACGAAGCCGCGACCTCCGTTGGAGAGAACGAAGCGATGATGCGCATGCTGACCGCGCAGTACTGCCGGGAAGGCTCGCACTTCACCATGACCGGCACGCCGCTGTTCTGGGAGAACCAGCAGGGATGGTTCGAGCCACCGAGTGGACTGCAGGTCGAAGCGATCTGGTCCCCCAACGGCGCCGTTTGCCTCAACGAGCCGCGTTTGGTCGACCCGCAGCTGGTCTTCGACGAATGTGGCTACATCCCCCCGTGTGCCGGCATCGACCCCACCGAATATCCGCTGGTGTCCTACACCGTCGGCGAGACCTCGACCGAAGAGAACTGGCCCATCCCCGAGGCGTTCACGGGTCCGCTGTAGCGGTCTCGGTAAGCCAGGCTTCAGCCTCCGCCAGCCCCTGCGCGTTGGCGGTCTCGGCGTACCACGCCGCGGCCTGGCGCATGTGCACGATGCCTTCGTCGGTGCGTCCCACCGCGTGGGCCAAGGCCGCCGCCGTACGGGCCTGAAGCCGCCGAGGGTCGGCGTTGAAGTTCATTTGCATCGCGCGGTCGCAGTCCTCGAGCGCGGCACGGAGCTGCTCGACCTCGGCCTGTCGGTCGCCGTGGTGCCGGTAGGCGTCCGCGAGCAACCACCGCGCGAACGCTCGGGACTCCGCGGTCCACCACGGCGCATCGTCAGCCGACAACACGGTCACCGCGCCGCGCAGCGCTTCGATCGCCGGCAGGGCCTCGTGGGCGTACAGATGCCGTAGACCCGCGACGATCGCTTCGACGGCGGCCGCATCGGTGCCGCCTGGCGCACCGCCTTGCAGCACAGCGAACGCCTCCACCGCCTGGGCATGCTGCCCGGCGACCGCCGCCAGCATGCCCAGGTGGTAGTAGCAGTCGCGGGCTTCGGGCTGCCCCTGCCGCGCTTCGGCGAGCTCGAGGATCCGTGCGCACGTTCGCGTCCGCACGCGAAGCGCCTCGTCGAGTCCGCGCACGTAGTAGGTGTACAGGAGCTTGGCGTTGAGCGTTTCGGGGTGGGATGGACCCAGTGCCCGCGTCGCCCGGTCCACGGCGCGGCGTGAAAGCGTCTCCCGCAGCTTGGCGTCCGGGGTGAGCATCGCGAGGTTGGAGTCGATTGCGTCCAGCTCGACCGACACGATGCCCGCCTCGTCGACCGCCGCTGCGGCGCGGGAAAAGAGCGAAAGCGCCTCGTCCCGCTCGCCCCGTGCCATATGGACGACGCCCGCGTTGTTCAGCAGCAGCGCGTGCTCGAATCCCGCCTCGGACGCGCCCTTGGCGAGCGCCTCGCCCATCTCCACTTCGCGCAGCGTCGATGCAGACCCCGGTCGCTCCAGTCCTTCGACGTACACGTGCCGTGCGAGCGCCTCGAGGGCCGCGGCGTGCATGCCGGTCTCGAGCCCCAGCAGCATGGCGCGCCGCAGGGGTTCCATCGCATCGGCGTACTCATGCCGCAGCAGCAAGATTCGGCCGCGCAGCAGGGACGCTTCGACCACGCTCGGCGGGTAGAGCACCGCCTGTGCATCCGCCTCGATCGCGGTTGCGGCCTCGAGCGCTTCGTCGAGCCGCCCGGCATGCTCGAGCGCACGCGTTCGGATCATCGCTGCACGCAGCGCGTCGACTTCGGCCGCAAGGGCAGCGTCGGCTGGCGGTTGAATCGCCTCGGCCAATGCGCCGTCCTGCTCGCATCGACGCAAAGACGGCAGGCGAGCGACGACATCCGCCGCGCCGGGCAGGGACGCAGCGTCGGTTTGCGCGACGACGTCTGCCGCGCCGATGACCGCGAGGCGCCGCTCATCGAGACACAGCATTCGACGCTCGAACGCTCCGTCGGACAGCGCGCCCTGGATATGACGAACGCACGCGTCCGTGTAGCCGGCGGTCCACGCTGCTTCGTAGTCCTCCAGCCGTGCCTGCACGAGGTCGCCAACCTCTTGCGCGTAGGGCCCGGCCAGCGATGACAAGCGCTGTTCGAGAGCCGAACGCCGGTCCCCCCACCCGCTCCTGTAGGCCTCCTGCGCGCCCTCGCACGGGACCACGGCATCTCCGCGCGCCTGCCAAGCGCCGGCCGCCGACACCGCCGCCACGCAGGAGAGCCCGGCCGCCGTCAGCACGCGTCGACGCACCTTCTGCCGGCTGCGGCCGAGCACCTGCACGAGCGAATCCATCGATGGATGCCGATCGGCTGGCTCGCGCGCCAGCCCTCGCACGAGGCTTTCGTGCAGCCACCGCGGAACGGCGCCGCGCGGTGCCGAAGGGAGCTCGCCGCACAGCACGGCGTGACGCAGCCCTTCGATGGAGTCGGCGGAAAACGGACGAGCCCCGTAGAGGGCTTCGTAGAGCGAGACGCAAAACGCATACTGATCCGCCTGTGGTCCAGCGTGCCCGCCGGAGAACTGCTCCGGCGCCATGTAGGCCGGCGTCCCCAGCAGTGCGCCGGTCGCCGTCAACGAGACCAAGGCATCGCGCTCCCCCTCCAACGGGTCCGTCTGCGACCCCGCCTCGGTCTCCACCCCACGCGCAAGGCCGAAGTCGAGCACGCGTAGGCGGCCGTCTTCACCCAGCACGGCGTTGTCGGGCTTGAAGTCGCGGTGCACGAGCCCGATCGCGTGGGCAGCCGCGAGGCCGCGGGCCGCTTCGAGATACACGGAGACCACGGCTCGCCACGTCCGCGATTGTACAGACACCCACCGCCGGAGGTCGTGTCCGACGACGTACTCCATCACGATGAAGACCCGATCCTCGAGCAGCCCCGCGTCGTGCACCGTGACCACGTTGGGGTGGGTCAGCCGGGCCAGGGCTTGGGCCTCCCGCAGCATGCGAGCGCGGGCGTGCGCGGTGTCGGCCCGCCCTGGGCGGAGCAGCTTCAGCGCAACGCGACGCTGAAGCTGTGGGTCGTAGGCGCTGTAGACCGCGCCCTCGCCTCCTTGCCCAAGCTTCTCCAGGAGAACGAACCGGCCAAACCGGACCGGCTCCGGATCGAGGCCGAACATCTGTTGCGCCAACCGTTCGCGCTGGAGCGCATGGTCCGGCACGTCCGACGCCTCCGCCGCAGCGGCGAGTCTCTCGAGCGTCGGGTCGGGCACCAAGGAGCCCTACCAATCTCGACGGGAAAGATGCAGCGCCGAACGCCACCGGACCACGAGCCTCATCACGTCCTCGTGGCTGGTGCTGTACCCGGGCACCCGACGGCCTGCGCATCATGTGCCCAGCATCGCCGCCATCTTCGCGTTGAGCGCGGGGTCCGTACCGAGCTTTGCACCCCAAGCCTGGGTGACCTGGCCATAGGCGACCATGCTGAGTCCGGACGCCGCGAGCGTCCCGTTGAAGTCGCCGCTTTGCATGCGCTTCATCATGCCCACGTAGTCGGAGAGACGCGCGACGGGTTGACCGGGGAAGACGACGGGATCGGGATCCCCATCGCCGCCCAGCCGGGCCTGCGCAGCTTGGGCCTTGCGCATCTCCTCGGCGTGGTCGAGACCCTTGCCCTGCATGATGTTGTGGCTGAACCGGGCTTCGTCGCTGTCGGGGTCGATGCCTTGCACGGAAAGTCGGAAGCGGCCCTTCGTCTGCTCGAAGGCAAGCTGCAGACGCGGGTCGGCGTCGATCGCCTCGGCCCAGTCCTCGCTGTAGGTGTGGGCCGGACCCAGCAGGGGCAAGCCGTACTCGGCCGCGAGGGCGGCCACCGTCCCGCCGTGTCCAGCCTGCACCATCTCTTGACGCACGCAGAACTCGGCGTAGTCCTCCAGGTTGAGTCCATCGATCAGTCCGATCACGCCGCTGCTGGTCGTCACGCCGACGTCGTTGGCGAGGATCTGCGTGCGCCACTGCTGCAGCTCGGCATGCCGGGGGTCGCTTGCAGGTACCAACCGCATCCACGTGTTGACCAGCGGGTATGCGAAACAGGTAAAGCCCTCAGCCGGCACCTGGCGGCGCAAGAACTCGAACAGCGACACGACCTCGCGGCACAGCGCCGGGGTACGTATGGCGAGATCTCCGAGGGCCACCACGGCTGCGTCAACGACCCAGTCCACCGGACCCAACGCCACGGTTCGCAGCGTGGTGAAGCCGGTGTCGAACCACGAGACGATCAGAGCAGCGGCGAGCTGAACGCGGGGCACCCATTCCAAGGGGTGGACGTGCTCGGGTGCCGGCGGCGGATGAACCATGGTTGCCAGCAGCTGCTGCATCCATCCTGGCCCGAGCCGCCCGGCCACGGCGTGGGCCGCCTCGCTCCACGCCGGCAGGTGGTAGCGGGTTCCCGCGAGCCTGCCCACCGCCTCCCCTGCTCGGGGATCCGGCGCGCCGATGCTCGGGTGGGCGTGCGTCCCTTGGTAGGCCCACAACGAAAACTCGACCTGGCCCTTGGGGACGCGAGGATCGGGCTGCTGCACGGTCTCGTAGAACGGCGCGAACGGAAGCTCGATGCCGATCTCCGCCATGCGGAGTCGCCACGCGATCTGGACGCTGGGGGACTCAATGGAGCTCACCGTGGCCGTGACCCGGTCGCCGTGCGCGGCCTCGGGCGAGTTCGCAGCCCGTCGCATCGCTTCTTCGGCGTAGTGCGCCGTCGCATCGCCAGGGCCGGGGTGGTAGTCGACGTAGGGAACGCGCGTTTGTGCCGCCATCGAGACGATAGAGACGCGTCCCCAGGGGTGTGACCGAAAAAAGCAGCGCGGAGAAACCGCGAAGATCCGCTGCGCGCGGAATCGGTGCTACTGCCTCCGCCGAGCCTTCGCCCAGCGCTCCTTCCAGCGCTGCCGAATCCCGTCCATCACCGCCATCACCTCCGGCGGCACCTCCTCGAGCACCGAGGGGCCAATCAACTCCAGGACTCGGGTTCGCGCCGCTTCGAGCTCATCGGGATGCTGCATCGCGTGAATCGGGTCGGGCAAGAGCCGAAGCTGAAACGACCCGTCTTCGTACGACGCGAATCCGAACCGCTCGGTGAGCTCGGAAACCGCCGCGTCCGGGATGTAGCGGCGATAGGGCGCGGAGAGATGCGTGAGCCAGTGGATGTCCCTGAGCCGAGGCTTCCTGGGCCCAATCGTCCCGCCAGCGACGGCCGGCTCCTGCGGAGGAAACTCCTCCGTACTCGCCCGCCTTCGGTAGCCCGCCGTCGAGACCGATACGCAGGCGAGCATGGGTCGCAACACGTGCACCATGCTCTCGAGGCTCTGCACGACGTCAGTGTCCTCGGGTGACACGGA
>CAYSPB010000102.1:0-19791 GCA_964432695.1 uncultured Nannocystaceae bacterium | reverse complement strand
TCGCGGAACTCCTCCATCATCTCGGGGCCCGAGATACCCTTGGGGTAGCCGGGGAAGTTCTCGACGTCGGTCGTCGTCGTGAGCTGGCCGCCGGGTTCGGGACCCGCCAGCATCACGGGCTTCAGCTCGGCCCGCGCGGTGTACAGCGCGGCGGTGTATCCCGCCGGACCCGCGCCGAGAATCATGACTTTGCAGTGCCGAACGTCGCTCATGTGCGCCGGAGCATAAGCACGCCCTCGAGGCCCCGCAAGGCATCAAAATTACCGTGTAGACCGCCGAAAAACGGCGAACCCGGGCCAACGACGAGGGCGCTCGTGACGTTACGAGCGCCCCGTCGGGAGGCCTCACTATTGCGGGGTGAAGCAGTCGATGGAGGTCGTCAGGCGGAAATTGGAGTTGCCTGGGCCTCCGTAGCAGCGCTCCGCGTGGAAGACGTCGAGCGAGTAGAAGAAGCCTTCACCCAGGCCTAGCGAGTCGAGGTCGATCTCACCCTCCACGGGCCCGTGCAGGCCGCCGAGGTCCACCACGAGCTCGTTGTTGATGAACACCCAAACGTCGTCGTCACCGCGGAACGAGAACGTCTGGCCCGTCTGATACTGGAAGAACAGGTGGAGCTCGGTCGTGAACGACCCGGCGTTCTCGCCGGGGTTCGTACCCATCGCCGTGGGTCCGGGCAAGAAGTCATCCGAGTCGAACTCGAAGAGCCCGCCGGGCAGCTCTGTCAGCTCGATGATCTCTTCGGTGGTGCTGTTCGTCCCCGGCACGTCTTCGTACCACTGGGAGAAGCTGACCTCGTCGGTGATCTGCGGCGAAGACCCGATGTACCCGACCGGTGGTGGGGGCGGGGTGGGGTTGTAGACCGGCTTCTTCGCCGGGGTCAGCTCGTCCATGAGCAGGCCCGGGTACTCCATGTTTCCGTTCATGGAGCAGCCGAAGTCCGGGTGCGCTTCGGAGAAGTCGCGCACGGTGATGACCAGCTCACCTGCGCACGAGTCCGGCGGTCCATCGCTGTCGGAGTCGCTGTCGCTCTCGTTCATGCCCGAATCGCTGGTGCTGCTGGAGCTTTCGGCGCCCGAGGTGGTCGGGTCCTCACCGGTGCTCGTCGAGCTGGGGTCGACGTCGGTCGTCGATCCCGGGTCGATGCTCGAGCCGGTCGAGGAGGAGTCTCCGGCACCATCGGTTCCGGTGCTGCTTCCCGTGTCCTCCGTTGCGGCTCCGGTGCTGGTGCTGCCCGGCTCCACTCCATCGGTGGTACTGCCGTCGTTGCCCGTCGTCGTCGTTGGTGTGGCGCCGCCCGAGGACCCTTCGCCGGTCGTCTGTGGCCCGACACCCGTAAGCCCTGAGGCAGCCGGCTCAGCCGTGCAAGCGACGAGCAGCGTCGATGTAAGGATCAGTCGGCGTTGTAGGAGTTTCATTTTACGTATTCCGTCTCTCGGTCGTTTCAATGGGCCGGCCGCCCAACAGGTACGTGGACCGTGACGCGATGCGGTTACGCAACGAACTCGTGACTATTGTCATCCGCCTGACGCGGAACCAACAAAAAACCGGCCGCGAGCTCCGATGGATTGGACGGGTTCGCGCTCGAGGGCATGAGCGCGAGAGGAGCTCGCAGCCGGACACCGACGTGCCGGTCGGATGTGGAGAATGGACTGTCTTCAGGAACGCTCGAGCGTGACGTCGTGTTTCACACCGTCGCGAAGAAGCTCGAGCTCGACGCGACCGCGGCTGCGGCTGAGCGCGTCGGCGACGTCTTTCGGGCCGGAGACCGAGACCCCATTGAGCATCGTGACGACGTCGCCCACCTGAAGGTCGAGGTCTTCTGCGAGGCTGCCGGGCTCGACGCGAACGACTTCGAGGCCGTCGTCGTGGCTGCGGGCGCCGATACCTAGCCGTTGGCCAAATCCGGTCGTAGGCGCCGATACCGGAGGCGGCACCACGGCGGCCGGTGGAGCGCGCCGAAGGTCTCGAAGATCGCGGGCGGTCGGACGTGCACCGAGGACCGCGGTCAGTTCGACGACGTTGCCGTCGCGCTCGACTTCCATCAGCACGGTGTGACCAGGCGTGAGCGTGCCGATGACTCCGCGAAGGCCGTCGAAGTCGTCGACGGCCTGGCGATCGACCTTGCGGACCACGTCGCCGGCGCGAAGGCCCGCATCGGCAGCGGGGGTTCCCGCATACACTTCACCGATGACGGCGCCGCGCCCTTCCTGGGCGTCACGCTGACTGCCAGCGCCGAGCCATCCTCGGCTCACGCGCCCGGTGGAAAGCAGCTGGGGAATGACGTCGCGAGCCTGCGATGCCGGGATTGCAAATCCCGGGCGGCTGTTGGCGCCGACGGCGGTCGTGATGCCGACGACGTTGCCTTGAAGATCGAAGAGTGGACCGCCGCTGCTGCCGGGGGCGATGTCGGCATCGGTCTGGAGAAAGTCGATGTAGCTATCCGCGTACAGACCGAGACTGCCGCGTCCCCGCCCGGACAGAATACCGACGCTCGCGGAGTGGTCAAGACCCATCGGATTTCCGATCGCTACGACCCAGTCGCCCACCTCGAGTGCAGTGCTGTCTCCGAGGGACAGTGTAGGCAAGTCGCGAGCGTCTTCGAGTCGAAGGACCGCGATATCGGTAGCCGCATCCGAGCCGAGTAGTTCCGCGGCGTATCGCGAGCCGTCCTGCAGACGGACCTCGAGCCTCTTGGCACCTTCGACGACGTGGTGGTTCGTCACGATGACACCATCGGAGGCATACACGAAGCCGCTTCCTGAGCCCTGCGTGCCCGAGGAGAAGAACCCGCTGTTCTTGCCGTAGGCGTGGATGCTCACGACCGAAGGCGCCACCGACTGCACCAGCGGCGCGAGGCTCTGCCGGGGGTCGTAGTGCAATCCTGAGGGGGAGGGGTCGTCCGAGACCTCGGTGGGTTCGGCGACCTCCGTTGCGGGGGCGGTCGGACTCGCTTCGGCCTCGGATCCGCAGCCGGATGCGAGCATGGCTGCGGTGAGCGCGATGGCCGCGAGAGGGACTCGTTTCACGGTGGGCGCGGTCATGAGATGCGACCGCTACCGCCCGTGTGTGGCCCCTATTCCGACCGGGTCAGACTTTTCTCCGTGGTACATCCACCTCGATGCGCCGCACCCTCGTCTCCTCTTCGATCGTCCTGGGATTGACCGTGTTGGGCGGGTCCAGCTGCCGCGTGACCGTTGGAAAGCCCACCGCGCCTGCGACCGGCTCGGACCCCAAGGCGCCGATGGCTGCAGACGATGGCAACGATGATGCTTCGCCTTCGGGCAAGCGCACCAATCCCGGAAGCAAGAAGCCTACGGCGGCTTCCGTTTGGGGGCACGTGATGATGCCGAACCCCGAAAAGACGGTCGGCAAGGTCGCCAAGAAGCTCGCACCGCCGATGCTGGCGCCGATGGTCAGCGCATCGCAGCTCAAGTCGGCGCTTTCGATGCAGTTCGAAGGGCGCTCGGGTGTCGTTCAACACATCGACCTGACCAAGCCGGCGGGGTGCCTCGTTGCCAACCCCAAGCAGTACGACGAGCCGGTGGTCTGCGCCGTCGGGTACGAAGGTGGACTCACCCAGTTGATCGAAGACCTCGGTACGGAGGGCTACATTTCGGGTGGAGACGGCTACGCGGCGTACGAGCTGGGCGGCAGCACGATGTACTTCCGCGCGTACGGGGACCACGTCGGTTTTGCGAGTGAGCCGACGCTGCTCGCGGCCTCCGAGGACTACATCAACCGTGAACTCGTCGCCACGGGCCAGGCCGACCGCGACGTGTACGGGAAAGCGATGCCCGCGGTGGTGTTCCGCGATGCGCGGCCCGAGATCGAGGAGTTCTTCGCCGAGATGGAGGAGACGATGGAACAGGCTCCGACCGCGGGGGTCTCGGGCGACTACATGGCCGCATCGG
Source organism: uncultured Nannocystaceae bacterium (assembly GCA_964432695.1). Taxonomy (GTDB): domain Bacteria; phylum Myxococcota_A; class Polyangia; order Nannocystales; family Nannocystaceae; genus CAJXVA01. The sequence continues at coordinate 15,880 of CAYSPB010000102.1, read as the reverse complement.
GCAAGGCCACGCGTGCGATGTACGAGAGCTTCGCCGACTTGGCCACGATGGAGGGCGTCTTCCGAATCGGCAAGAAGCGCTCCAAGATGATCTACCGCGCCACCGCCAACGACGGCACGGCCACTGCCGAGCAGTATGCGCGCGAAGCCAAGATGCCCAAGGTCGACCTCGGCATGCTCGAGGGCATGCCCGACGAGGCGTTCTTCGTCGGGGGCATGAGCTTCGACTTCGAGAACCTCGAAAAGGACCCGATGCTCGCCGGCTACATGACGGCGTTCAAAGGGCTCAAGTCGCCGACGGGCAAGGACATGGGCGAGTTGATGACGCGCATGATGACGTCGTTCAAGGACGTCGCGGCTGGGCCGGTAGGCTTCGCCGCTTTCCCGCAAAAGGGCAGCATGGGCGTCGTTGCGGGCACGTACAAGCTCAAGCCGGGTGCGGATGCGATGTCGATCATTCGGTCGTTTCGCGAGGAGTTCAAGCCCGAGGACTGGATGCCGCAGTTCGGTGAGTTCGTCGACGCCAAGTACAAGAGAAACGCGTTCACCGTGAACGGCGTCAAAGGCGACACGTATACGTTCACCCCGACGGCGAAGGCGGTCAAAGAGATGAAGTCTTCTGGCGAGTATGCCGACCTCGTCAAGGTGATGGGCAAGGTCCAGTTCGTGATGGCGTTCGCCCAAAAAGGCGACACGTACTACATGGTCTTCACGACCACTGGCGGGCGCAAAGCGCTGGGCCGAATGATGAACGCAACGTCCGGCAAGGGCAGCCTCGGCAAGTTCGGAGAAGCCAAGAAGCGCATTCGCAAGCAGGGCGACCACAACGCGCTGTTCATGCTCGACGTCAAAGGCATGCTGGACTGGATTCGGACCCTCGACGTGGATGGAGACTTGAGCGACATGCCGAAGGTGGGTGGAGCGCTCGACGACGTGATCTGGACCGGCGGCATCAACAAGCGCGGCAAGAAGGAATACGAGATGTCGATGTCGCAAGCGCTCATCGACCAGCTCCGGGCGATCTGACCGAGACCTTCGAAGGCTCTGGGGCGCCCGATGGGCGCCTCTTGTCGTTTTTGGGGAGTCTCAGCGGTAGGACGCGAGTTCGGCGAGGCGAGCGGCGAGGGTATCGTCATCTGCTTCGGCAACCGAGGAGTGCAGCTGCGCGAGCTGCTTTCGCAGCGCTTCACGAGCGCGGTGCAGTCGGGTTCGAACCGTGGTCGGCGAAATGCCCAGCACCTCGGCGAGCTCGGGGCCTTTGAGCTGCTCCCAGTAGTACATCTCGAGCGTGATCTGGAAGTCGACCGGGATCGACTGCATCGCCTGAGCCAGGAGCGCTTGCACCTCCTGCTCGAACGCCGCGCGGCTGGGCGTGATGCCGAAGTCCGCGATCGAAGACACGCCCAGGTCGGGTGCTTCGCGATTTTCCTTCCGCGTCTTGCGGCGGATGTAGTCGACGAGCTGGCGCCGCGCGATCACGAACAGATACGTCCGGAACGAGGCTTCGCCGCGGAACTTGGGAACGACTTCGAGGCAGGCCAGAAGCGTGCGCTGCATGAGGTCCTCGACCTCCGTGATGTCGACCTTGTTGCGGAAGAATCGACGCAATGAGTCGAAATGGCGGTCGAACAGCTCGTTGCCAGCTGCGTTGTCGCCATCTTTCCAAGCCTGGAGGAGCTCTGCGTCCTTCCGCACCGCGATCCGTCGATATCACTGATCTCGGCCGTCGCGCCAGCGCTTCGTCAAACCCCTACCAGCGGTAGCGGAATGCAGCTCGGCGGGCGGCTGGCTGCACATCGACGTCGACCGACCCGTCGAGGCCGAGGATGTCGAGCACCGCGAGGTTGGCGTGTGCCGCGTATTCCATCCAGACAGCGTCGTGGTCGAAGCTGCGGGCCGGCGCCTCGGTGATCTCGAGCGTAATCGCGTTGGTCTCACGGTCTCGCGTGCCGAACGTGCCGAAGCCGCGGAACACCAACGATGTCCCCTTGGGGACGATTTTGTAGATTGCGCCCGGGTCGGAACCGGCGAGTCGCAGTGCCCCCGCAACGACGGTGCGGAACAGGGGGCTGTCGTAGGACGCCCGAAAGGTGTCGCGATAGAAGCGACCGCCTCGTTCGATGCCGAGCGTGTCACAGACGACTTCGGTGACGTGGTAGTTCGCCTCGCCGTCGATCCACGCCACCCGCATCGCGCGTTCGATGATCTCGATGACCTCGGGGCGGATGCGCGACATCAACAGGTCCGCCTCGGGCAACTTGCGGAGCGCAGCAAGTTGGTCGCGCATCAGGCTGCTGCGAACTTGAACGGCGCTCTGCTCCATCCTCCGAGTATGCACGAGGAAGGCCGGGACACTGCATCGGGGAGGACCGCGATGGGCCTGCCGATCGTGCAGTCGCGCTCACGCCGTACCGGTCACGACCTCGATGCCCCACTCCGCGCGCAATGACGGAAGCGAGCGCTGTCGCAATGCCTCGTCCGCGACCCAGGGCCACTTCTTGTGCATGCGACGCGTACGTCGCCAAACGTCCCACATCGCCCGGGTGATGGGCCACGCCGACGCCAAAACACCGCCCCAGCCCACGGTTGCGAACGCCTCCTTGGCTTCGGGCAGCTCGAAGTAGCCTGCGTAGCCGCGAAAGCCCACGTCGCAGCCGAACAAGATCCAGGTGTCGGTGCGGGCCTCGTCGAGCAGGTTGGTGGTGGTCCCGAACACGACGTGGCCGACGTCATGGTTCGCGAACAGGGCCGCCGCTTCCGGTCGATGTTCCGCGGGTGGCGTCACGTTGTCGTGGACCGCGTAGTATTCCTGGAGGCCCTCGGCCAGCGTCATGCTGGTGTCGAGCCGTTGATAGTCGTGCATGGTTGATTCAGCGCGCCAAGAAGGCATCGACGAGCGCGCGCACCTGCGCCGTCGCGGACTCGAGGTGAGCGAGTCTCTCGTGCAGCACTGCGGTCTCGGCCTCGTCGAGGTCGCCGGCCGCCGAAGCCTGCTGCAGACTGGCCGCCATGCGATCGTGCATGCCGTCGGCCAAGCCGAGCTCCGGTTTCACGAAGCGCTCCAGCCAGTCGCGCAACATCTGCTGGGGATCGGTGAGCGCCTCGAAGTAGTCGCTCCGGTCTCCGGCGTGGCTGCGACGACGCACCATTCGTAGGTGCTCCAGTCGCTTGAGCGTAGTGCTGGCCGTGCTCTTGGCTACGCCCATGGACGCCGCGACCTCGCTGAGGCTCATCGGCGTTGGGCTGGCAAAGAGCACGCCCCACGCGGCGCCGAGACTCGTGGGGATGCCGTACAGCCGACACACCTCCACCATTGCGTCGCGTGCATCACGCTCGAGCTGGTCTCGCTGGTTCATTCCGTACGTTCGGTATGGTCCGAACGACAGATGTCGTCAAAGTCAAAATGGGTGCCAATCTTGCGCGTGCTTAGTCGCGAAGCGCGCGGGACCGCGCCAGGTTCTCGCGTTTGACGAGCTGGCCGCACGCCGCCTCGATGTCGCGTCCGAGGCTGTGGCGCAGGGTGGTCACGCGCCCGGCCGCCTTGAGTCGGTCGCCGAACGCCATGCACTTCGCCTTCGACGTGCCCCGCAGGCCGGTGCCCTCGACCGGATTGAAGGGGATGAGGTTCAGGTGCACGTCGAGCCCTTCGGTCCACTGGACGAGCGCGTCGACGTCGGCGTCGGTGTCGTTGATCCCCTCGAGCATCAGGTACTCGATCATCACGGGCCGTTCTTGCATCGCGTTGACCTCGAGCAGCGCCCGTCGCAGCTCGTGCAGGGGATACTTCTTCGCGGTGGGGATGATCGAGGCGCGGGCGTCGGGGCGGGCAGCGTGCAGGCTCAGCGCAAGACCGACGTTCGGAAACCGCTCCGCAAATCGGAGCATGCCGTCGATGACGCCAACCGTGGAGACGAGGATCTTCTTCGGCGAGAGGTTGAACCACGCTGGGTCGACGAGTCGCTCGATCACTTCGATGAGTGCGTCTTCGTTGTGGAACGGCTCGCCCATGCCCATGAACACGACGTTGCGGGGGCGTCGGCCCTCTGCGGCGAGAAGCTGACCCGCGTGAAGGACCTGGTCGAGGATCTGCGCTGGCGTCAGGCTGCGGGCGATGCCCATCGTGCCCGTTGCGCAGAAGCGGCACGCTGCGGCGCACCCGATTTGGCTGCTCACGCAAAGGGTGGTCCGTCCGGTTGCAATGCGGAGAATGACCGCCTCGGTGAGTAGACCTGCATCGGTCCGGAACAGCAGCTTGGTGGCGCCGTCGAGCGAGGAGTCGTGGCGCTGGTCGAGCGCGAGGCTGTGCACGGCGAGCGGCCGAAGGGCAGGGGCACGTGCCAGCCCGACGTCGTCGGCGACGAACTCCTTGAGCAAGCCGTTGCGAAGCTGCCGGACCCGCTCGGGGTCGGTACGGGTCGACTTGCGCAGGGCCTCGAGGGCTTGCGCGTCGAACAGGTTCGCGGGCGCGTCCATGAACGAAGGCCGACGCTCGCGCACTTCGGCCGCCGCTTCAAGGGCGGTCACTGCAGGCCGCAGTCGACGCCCGGCTCGCAGCCCTCACACGTCCAGGTGAAGGCGTCGAGCAAGACCACGGTGTCTCGGTCGAGGGTCCCCGCGTCAAACAGCGCGACCGCGATGCGTAGGCGCTCACCGGGCGCGGCGGGCCCGCGAAGCTCCATCCACCCCGTGGACGCGCCGACGGGGCAGTCGGGCAGACGCGTTCCGTCGATGGTGCAGGGCTGCCCGGTGGTGCCATCAAAGCCGGTTCGCGCGAGCATGGGGTGTCCGCCGCGGAACTCGTGCATGCGTGTGGCAAGACCGGTGGTGGTGGCAGGGACCCCGTTCCAGGTGGCGAGGTCGCCCGTGAAGCGCGTGCTCTGCGACCACCAGACCAGGCGGTCGCCGTCCTCGCCGATGCCCTCGGGATACTCCGTGCTCAGCAAGCCGACGCGTGCCGTGTAGCCGCGGACGCCGGGGGGAACGTCCGCATCGAAACGCAGCCAAATCAGGTCGTCGGCCTCGATGTCGAGGCCGATCGGGTCGGGCAGTGAGGCGTCGTCGGGGTTGTCGTTGTCCGCCGGGGCGTCTTCCGCCGCGCCGGGCGAGAGCGCGACCTCTCCCGCGTCCCCAGCCGCGGGCAGTCGGCCGGTGCTCAGGGCGAGCACCGTTTCGGTGTTCTGTGAGACCCAGAACGCATTGCCGAACTCTCGTGTGCGCCGCCACGCGTTGGTGTCGAGGCTTTCGAACGAGGCACGTGACACGCCGTCGTAGCAGGCGAACTCCGGCGCGCGGAGGGGGTCGGCGGCTGCGTCGCAGTCCTCGAGGTGTACCGGCGGGGCGCAGGCGCCCTCGGTCGTCGACCCGTCGTCTTGGCTCGTCGTCGTGTCGGAGGCTTCGTCCGCGACGGCGGCGACATGGGTACTGGTGCAGCCGCACAGGATCAGTGCCGCGCTCAGCCGAAGGCTCACCGCTTTAGCTTCGCACCGTAGCGGCTTTGCGGATATGCCTTCTCGAATCTAGCCGCGGCGCGGTCCGCCTCGGACGTGCGACCCAGGGCGCGAAGCGCTCGGACCTCGCCGTAGGCGGCGTCCTCGGCCAGAGCGCCTCCTCCGGAGAGGTATGCGCGGAAGTTCCGTAGCGCGGCTTTGGCTCGTCCCCGGGAGAGCTGGAGCTGTCCAAGGCTGACGCGGGCGGTTTGGGCGGCTGGGCTGTGTCCGTGCCGGGCGATGAGTCGTGCGTAGGTCCGCATCGCCGCGTCGAGGTTGCCGTCGCGTCGATGTGCTCGGGCCTGGGCGAGCATCGTGGTCGCCTTCGCGACGGGTCGACGCGTGCGGGGTGCAGGCTTGGCGTCGACCTGGGGCTCGGGCGCGTGCTGCTCGGCATCGCGGCGGAGTGTCTCGCCAGCCTGAACCGCGCGGCGAGATCCGAGTTCGACGACGGTGGCGGTGCCCTCATCGACCGTCACCGACCAACCAGACGTTCGTCGCTCGACCACGATTACGCTATGGGCCGACGCCTCGACGAAAAGGCTGTCGTCGAGTTCGACCACGACGTCGGTCGCGGCACCTCGGCTGCGTACCGTGGCCGTGCCTTCGTGCAGTGCGAGCGCTCCAGATGCGCGGGCGGTCACCTTCGAGCCAGTCGCGGCGCAGACCGTATGGTTTGGCCGCGATGCGCATAGCTCCGACTCGACTTCGAGGCGCTGGCCGATCGGAAGGGGGTCGTTGGCGTTCGTCTCCGCGGGGACGACGGTCGCCTGGCCCGATTCGATGGTCCACGGAGAGGTCCTGAGTTCACCGGGTCCCGTGGCGATGGGCTCGACGAGCGACTCGGCGTCGGGCGTTCGCATCAGCCAGGCGACGGTCCCCGTGGTGAGCAGCACCGCGGCGGCTGCGGCGAGCCAGGGCCAGCGCGCGCGGGGGGTGGGGACAACGGGCGTCTCGTTCGCAAACGCGTCGACGGCATTGTCGAGCCACAGCGGTGCTTCGTCGGCGGTGGCTGGCAGTGGCTCCGCCGCGAGCGCAGCGAGAAACTCGGCTTCCGCGCGATGTGCATCGCCGCGCGGCGTGGTGGTCGAGAGCAGGTCGATCTGCTCGTCGGTGGCTTCGTCGAGCAGTGACGCGTCGACGGCGGCACGCCATCGGGCATCGTGCAAATGCAGCGTCATGACGCAACTCCTCGTCCGCCTAGGCGCACGTCTCGTCGAATCGCTTTGCGAACGCGCTCCATCGCGGCACTGACCCTCGAACGGACCGTGGGAAGGGGCGCGTCGGTGAGCGTCGCAATCTCGGGCAGGGTGTAGCCGAACGAATGACGCAGGACGAGCGCGTTGCGCTGCGGTTCAGACAACGCGTTGAGGTAGTGCTCCAGCGGGCGCGGCAGCATCTCAAATCCAGGGGGTGGGCCCTGCGGTGCAGGCTCAGTGTCAGGGTCGTGCTCGACCGACGCGGCGGTGCCGTGGCGCCCTTGCCAGCGGAGCACGGAGCGAATCGCAATGCGCCCGGCCCATCCCTTCAGGGTCCCGCGCGCCTGGAAGCGTTTGGCCGAACGCAACACCTCCAGCGTTGCCACCTGCGCCGCGTCTTGGGCGTCGGTGGTCGTACGCGTGAGGCGGAGGGCCGCATGGCGAACGGTGGGCATGATGACACGGGCGAGTTCTTCGGCGGCTGCGCGGTCGCCCGCAGCGACCTTGCGGCACAAGCCTAGGTGGGCGTCGCGGTCGGAGGGGTCCGAGCCCGACGCGGATCGGGACGAGCGAGGCACGCGGTCCCCAGGGTAGTGCCGGTCGAGGTCGGGAAACGGATGAGAAAATGATTGCCCTGCGCTTTTTCGCGCTCCCCGAGCCAACGGACCCAGGGTCCGAGGAGGGGCGGACCCTGGGTCCGACGTGGAGCTGAGGCGCTCGGACCCAGGGTCCGTCATTGACGTGCCGGACGCTGACCCAGGGTCCACGCGGCCGAGGGAGTGCGGACCCCGGGTCGGATCCATGCGGTCGGTGGGTTCGTGTCGCTGGAGCCCGGGCCATCGGTCCAGCGGCGCTCAGCGCGTCGGACCCAGGGTCCAGCGGTAGCCGACCGTCAGCAGAGCGGTGCCGCTCAGGGGCGCCGTTCGAGTCAACGTGCGCGGGCCTTGGGACGAGGCCTCGACGAGTTCGAGGCGTCGAACCCACGCGAGTGCGGAGAGTCGCGCCGTGAGCATCCAAGCCGGACCCAGGGTCACGCGGAGGTCGGCCGCGACGCCCAAAGCGCCCCGAACGGCCCAGCCGGGTCGTGCTTGCGCACCCCTCGGCGCGGCGCTCCAACCGATGGCCTCGATCGCGCCCAAGGTCCAAACGCCCGGCTGCACACGGGCGGTCCGCCGAAAAGAAGCGCCGAAGAAGCCGCTTGCGACCCACCGCGTCAGATGAAGTCCGGCACCGCGGTGCCGAGGGACCCAGGCCACCGTGGCGTTCAGACTCAGGGCCGTTGGCGCTCGCCAGCCGAGGTCTGCGGCGACTCCGGTGTGCCAAGGATGTCCCGGTGAGACGGTGTCCCCCCGTGCCCCGAGACTCAGCGCCAGGTCGGACCCTGGCTTCGGTGCTGGCACACGGTCCACGGCGGCGGATTCGGGACCGGCTGCAGGCTCGTTTGCCGGTTCGACGTCCTCCGTCGGAAGGTCGACCACGATCCCTCGAAGGACGACACCCAGCGACTCGAGGAGGAGGCCCGGTTCGGCCTCGGCGGGCAGGGTTCGGACCCAGGGCTCTTCGCCGGCTCGACGAATCCGCAGCAGCAACCCGTCCTCCGGCGCTGTTCGGACCTCGACGTCGAGGTCGACGCCCATGTCGGACCCAGGGTCCTCGGGCGTTGGCGCGAGATCGACGGTGAGGGCGACGCCGAGGTCGGCCAGGTGTCCGTCCAGTGCCCGTCGCACCGTTGCCTCACTCACGGGAAGCACGCTCGGATCCGCGCGGACACGGACCGTGGGTCCGTGCGTCTGCGGGGCTTCGGTCTCGGAGACCGGGGCAGAGGTCGGAGCCGCCGGATTCGGGGCGGTCGAGGCCTCGGGCGCGAGCAGGAGCGCGAGCGCGAGCACGGACCGCCAGCGTACCGCACCCCTTCATTTTTTCTCATTGGTTTTGACCCGTCGACCCCACAGCCACTCGGAGGAGCTACGCGATGAGCAGCGAACGACGACTCCGACGCCGCACCTTCGTGCGAGCGCTCGGTCTGGGCATTGCCGCCCCGCTGGCCGCCAAGATGGCGTGGCTGGCCGATGCGGCGCCCGGCGACCGACCCGCCCGCCTGATGATCTTTTTCGTACCGCACGGGTGGCCAATCGAGCACGTCGACCCCGGCGGTACGGGCAGCGGCTTCTTTGGGGACAGCACGGTGCTGTCCCCGCTCTTGGACTTTCAAGATCGGGTCTCGATCGTACGCGGCTTGTCGATGAACGACGGGGCCAATAACCACGCCGCGATTCGAGCCACGCTCACCGGATTTTCCGAGGGCGGCTCGGGAGACTCCATCGACCGGGTCATCGCGGACGCGCTCGGCGTGCAAGCGCACGTACTGGGGACGGTGCCGTACGCGAACTTCGCCGGCTTTGGCTCCGACTCCTTCCTCATCAAGCACGGTGGCGCTTGGGTGCGCCCGACCGAGAATCCGGCCGACGCCGCCGATGCCCTGCTCGGCGACCTCGGCACGGGCTCGATGCCCGAGGGGCCCGACGACGTCAGCGACGCGGATTTCCGCCGTGAAGCGCTCGCGTTGACCGAGCGCGAACTCGAGACGCTGCACGCGGCGGTTAGCGACTTGACCGCCGAAGAAACCAAGCTCAGCGTGCACCTGGAGGCCGTTCGTTCCCTCAAGGCCGGTGGTGGTGGCCCCAATCTCGCCACCTGTGACGATCGCCCCACGCTCCCGGCGGTCGATGCGATGGCCGGTCTCGATCCCCTGGACCCGGCGAACTTCGGCCGCGTCCTCGATGCGCAGCTCGAGGTGATTGCGGCGTCGCTCATCTGCGGCACGGCGCAGGTCGTCACGCTGCAGAACATGTGGGTCAATGGTCAGGTCCCGTTCGACTTCACGGGCGGTCCAGGCATCGCGAAGGGCCACCATGACCCCATTTCCCACTCCTTCGACACAGCAGGGCGGGCCGAGTTCGCGACCTGCCAGCGATGGTTCTACGAGCGTCTCACCGAGAAGCTCGTGCGGCAGCTCGCCGATACGCCCGACCCCTCGGACAACGATCCCAACCGCAGCGTTCTCGACAACACGATCATCTATTGCTGTTCCGAGGTGAGCGACGGCGCCAACCACAACTCGGACGCGTCCGACGTGTGGATCGACGGTGCGGCCCGGGCAAGCTATCTGCCCACGGTCTTGATCGGCGGCGGGGCAGGCTGCATCAAGACCGGCCAGACGATCGACATCGAAGGTCGCAACAACCTCGAGATGCTCGCAACGCTCGCCGAGGCGATGGGCGCTGGTGGGGCTCCGATCGCAGGCATGTCGCCCGCGACAATCGCCGAGGTGTTGGCATGAACGTTCGCATGCTGACCTCGAGCGCGGTGGCGCTGTTGTGCCTTGCGGGCTGCCGCAACGTGGGGAGCGTTGGTGTCGACACCGACGACATCGACTTCGACACCGAAGGCGACTCGGCGAGTGATGGCGACACCGCGGAGCCTGGCGAAGGCGGCGAGCCGCAGGCGCGCTGCGAGGACTCGAAGATCGGGCCGCCGATGCTTCGCCGACTGACGCAGTCGGAGTTCGACGCCACCGTGCGCGCCGTGTTTCCACAGATCGCCGGGTCATTCGAAGGCGTCCGCGTGGGAGCCGACACCACGAGCGCGCTCGGATTTCGAAATGACGCTTCGGTTCTGCTCGTCAACGAGCAGACCGCGGCGGAGATCCTCGCGACGGCGGAAGACGTCGCGGACTTGGTCACGGCCCCCGGCACCCTCGGCGCGGTCATACCGTGTGCAGAGCAGACGCCAGACGAGGGCTGTGCCCGTACGTTCGCCGAGGAATATGGCGCGCGCATGTTCCGGCGCGACCTGACGCAGGCCGAACTCGACGAGTACGCCGCCCTGTACGGTTCGGTCGCGACCCGCTCGGACTTCTCCACGGGTCTCAAGTGGATGCTGGTGTCGATGTTCCAGTCTCCAAACCTCGTCTACCGCTTCGAGCTCGGAGAAGACGCGGGCGACGGGACTCGATCGCTGCGCGGCTGGGAACTCGCGACCGCCGTTGCATACGACTTTTCGGGCCAGCCTCCTTCGGACGCGCTGCGGACCCTCGGAGAGCAAGGGGGCCTGGCCGATGCAGAGGCGCGTGTCGAGCAGGCGCGTGCGCTGCTCGCTTCGGATGCCGGTCGAGAGCTCGTCAGTCGCTACTTCGAGGATTGGCTCGACTATCCCGAGGTTGCGCTGAAGACTCGCGCCGACGTCCCCGAGTTCGAGACCGTTCGCAACGCGATGGCGGCCGAGACCCGGCGCTACATCGAGACCGTCATTCTCGACGACGAAGGCGACGTACAGTCGCTGCTGCTTTCGGACTTCACGAGCCTGGACCCCGCCTTGTCGCAGTACTACGGCTACGGCGGTGTACAGTCAGGGGAGAGCATCGTGCCGCGGCCGGAGTCGTGGGGCGTCGGCCTGCTCGCGCAGGGCTCGCTGCTCGCAGCCAACGCGCAGATCGATGCATCCTCGCCAACGCAGCGAGGCCTGCTGGTGTACGAGCGTCTTCTGTGCCGAGAGCGTCCTCCGGTACCCGAGGACATTCCGCCGATCGAACCGGCTGAGCCGGGGATCTCGACCACGCGTGAGCGGTACGAGGTGCAGCACATGGCCAACGACGGTTGCCGAGCGTGTCACGCCTTCTTCGATCCGATCGGCTTCGCGTTCGAGCACTTCGATGCGGCGGGTCGATACCGTCCCGACGAGGGAGGGCTGATGATCGACGCGAGCGGCAACATTCCTGCGGGGGTTCTGCCCGCCCAGGCCGACTTCAATGGCATCACCGACCTGAGTCAAACACTGGCAGAGCTGCCCGAGGTCACCGACTGCGTGAGTGGGCTGACGGCTGCATACGTCTTCGGAGGCGCAGGTGGTCAGTCGTGCTTGGCCGAGGAGGCTCGCACCGCGCTCGCCGAGGGCGAGATCAGCATGGTGGAGTTCGTCGCTCAGCTCGCTGCAGCACCGCACTTCAGCACGCGGACGGCGGAGTAGCATCGTGGTGCCGTCTCGTGGACGGCGCTCCTTCTCCGACGGTGACCCCGGTCTTACGAAACTAGGAACAAACGCGGAGCATCGTGCGACGGTTGGGGGTCTGGTAGCGTCTCGCCGCCGACATGCGACGACTTGCTCCTGTATTGCTCTGTTCCATCCTCGTTGCTGCTTGCTCCTTCGGCGGCCGGGGCCGTAAGGGGACGGTGCCCGTGCAGCCCGACCTGCCACCGCTCCCAGACTTCGTCGAGGTGTGCGTGTCGTCGGCGATCGTGCTGCCGGCGAAGGTCGACGGCAAGGCGTGGGACGGCATCGGTCGGATCAACCGCAAGTCTCGCAAGATGCTGCCCGACATGATCGCGGCGGCGAAGGGGGGCGGCTACACGGCGGCGCTGGCGGCCGCTGGCTCGGTCGGGACCACGGTTTTCAACAAGGTGAAGGGGCCGCCGGACCTCCGCGTGCAAATGCAGCTTGGCCGCGAGTTCATCATTCGCACCGACATGGTCAAAGACACCGCGATCGCACCGTTTGGCGCCTCCGAGACGTCGTGCGCGGTGATCGAGCGCAAGGAATACAGCGAGCGCGTTCAGTTCGTCGTCGAAGACATGGACGTCGGCAAGCCGGAGATCGTCGGGACGACGTCGTTCGTCGGTATTCCCGTCGACGCGATCCGTACCGGTTCGTGGCAGGTCAAAGGCTTCGATGCCGTCGTCGAGATCGAGCTGACGCTCCAGCCGATGGAGAAGCCCGAGGCCCGCGAGCCGTTGCCGGAGGAGTCGGCTCCACCCTCGGTCGACGATGGTGCGGCCGACCCCGACGCTGCCGGCAGCGAAGCGCCCGCTGACGACGCAGCAAACGTCGAGCCCGGCGAGCCTGCAATCCAGCCGATCTGAGTCCAATCGCTCCGGCAGTCTTCGGACCGTCGTAGGCCGCATGCGGCTGGTACCGTGTCGTGTGGCCAGCGACGACGAAGGAACCTCGCACTCCATCAGCTTCTCGATCGGCCCCGATGATCTGCGCGAAGTGAACGACGATGCGGTCGAGGCCTTCGATGCGGCCTTGGCGGGCGCGGGGACGGGCGAGGTCAATCACTTCATCGATCCGCAGCGCCTGCAGTCCTTCGAAGCCGGCGGCCCTCCGGTGTGGAGCGTTGCGACGGTACCGACCGACGGCGGCGTGCTCTACCTGACATACGGTTTCAGTGAGGCCGTCGACCCCGGCCGGGTCGGCGCGGACTTCGAGCTTTCGATTCTCGTCCCCGGTGAACCGACCATGTGGGCACCTTTGCTGCTGCGCTCGTTGTGCCGCTACATGCTCGGTAGTCGTCGACCGCTCGAGCCTGGTCAGTCGATGCCGTTCCCCGATGCGATCACTCGATTCTTTGCGCCGCCGCCCGAGCGCGAGAACTATCCGCGGACAGGCTTGAACGCTGCGATCTTCGCGGTGGATCCTCGGCTGCCCGCGATCGAGACGCCGCGCGGCACGGTCGAGGTCCGGCGCGTGGTGGGGCTGTACGAGGTCGAGCGACAGCTGCTCGACCTGTGGTCGGCACAGGGCTTCCTGGGCACCGCGGCGACGCGCGACCCGAACCTCGCCACCATCCTGGACCGCACGCCGTTCACCGAAGATCCCCAGTTCGTCGCAACGATTCGGGAAGGCTCGCGCCGGGAGGGCAGCCAAGTCTCCTACGTTGCGGTTCCCGGCGTCGCATGGGGGCAGGACGAGCACGAAGCGCTGCACGTCCAGGTGCCCGGTGGTGCCCACGCACGTCAGATTCACTCGATGGTGAAGGCGCGGCTTCCGTTCGGCCGTCACTTGTTGGTGCACGACCTGGACCCCGAGCAGACCGACGCGGTGGCATTCGAGCCCGGGGACGCCGTCGCGTTTCGGGCGGAGGGCAGCACGCTCGTCATGACCGTGCCGGCTGACCATCCACTGTTCGACTCGCTTCTACAGGCCGACGACGCTCCTACGGTGACATGGAAGTTCGGCGGATGAACCTGTCTCTTCAGGGCATGTCGCGAAGAGATCTCCGCGGCACGCGAGAGATCTCGGGATCTCGTCGAGATCGGCACGATCCCGAGATCTGATCCACGATCTTTCTGCGCGAAGCGATCTCCCTGATCCGGAAAAGCACAACGTTTTCGCGGATCGGTTCATCTGCGCAGCAGATGGATCGATCGGGGGGCGACCGCTTAGATCGGAGCCATGCATCTCACGACGCTGGTCGAACTTCTGGAGCAGGACCTGGGCAGCAGCGCGTCGACGCGTTCGAAGCTCTCCGAGCTGCTCGCCGAGCGAGGCGACCATCGAGGCGCCGCCACGCAGGCCCGCATTGCGAGCCGCATGGCCAAGCACGAGACCACGCGCGTCGCCGGCTCTCGCTGAGCTACGGGGCCGAGGGAGCTGGCGCCGCGCATCGAAAGCCGATGCCCGAGCTCGCGTTCATCGGCCCAAACGGCTGGCGCCGCGCCGCTCTCAGCTCGACCGCGCTCGAGCCGTAGAACCCTCCTCGTACGACGCGCTCGGTGCCTGTTGGAGGTCCGACCGGGTCTTCGTTTGGATCGACCTCGTAGGCGTTCGGGGCGTACCAATCCGCCGTCCACTCGAAGACGTTGCCAGCCACGTCGGCAAGGCCGTCGGGCGAGTCCCCCATGGGTGACCTCGAGCCGACCGGCGCAGTCGGAGAGGTCGATGTACAGCCGAGGAAGACCGCGAGGTTGCATGCGGGCTCGTCCGTGCCCCAGGGGAACGTGCCGCCCGAGCGACCCCGCGCCGCGCGTTCCCACTGTGCCTCGGTGGGGAGCTGCTTGCCGGCCCACGTGCAGTACGTGGCGGCTTGTTCCCACGTCACGCAGTTGGCCGGATGGTCGTCTTGCGTCGCGCAGGGGTCCTCGCCGACCGTGGCACCACGAACGGTGCAGGGCCCGTCGGCTTCGCAGGCCGCGTATTCGGCGACCGTGACCTCGTAGCGGTCGATGTTGAAGGCGCTGAGCAGGACCTCTTCTTGCGGCGATTCATCGACCGGCGCCATCCCATCCGGCAGCGTGCCGCGTGTGAACGACCCCGAAGGGATGCAGGCCATGTCGGGGATGGGCATGCAGTCACCGGGTGTACCGTTCGAATCGTCGCCGTCCGTCGTGTCCGTACCCGTCGACGTACTTCCCGTACCGGTGGTGCCCGTCGTGTCGAGGCCCGTCGAGCCGGAACCCGTCGAGCTCGAGTCGTCCTCACCCGTCGTCGCATCGGGCGACGTGGTTGCGCCGGAGGTGGAGGTCGCACCGTCCTCGGACGCGGTGGGCGGCGATGCGAAACAGCCCGTGAGCAGACCGAAGACCAGGCCCGCACACGTCGAGCTCGACGTCGTCAATCCAAGGTGCATGGCCGCGAATCATGCGGCCACCATCGGATCGGACGCAAGCGATGAGGCCAACTTGGAGTCCGAACGCCTCCGTTCATTGCACGACGTGGTGCGCAGTCGCGCCTCGCCCGGCCGAACTGCACGCCGCCGGCCCGAATCAGTACACGTCGCGCCAGGCCGAGGAAGACGTCGCTTGCCGAGGGCCAGGCGTCGCTGGGTCTAGCTCGAAGCTGGGTGGCACCCGGACTCTACGCGTTGGCGGTTGTCGAGCCGACGCTGCCGAGCGCTGGCACAGCCCTCGGTCGTCGCGTAGCACATGCGATCTGGAAAGTCGGTCGCGCCGAGACCACCGACGGAGATGCTGGTTTCAAAGCACTGGGCGGTCCGCACGGGCTCGCAGCCACCCTCGCAGAACTCCGCGATTCGGTAGCACTTGCGCTCCTTGTGGAACTTCGACGCGACGGCGGCGTCTGTCTGGCAGGTCCACCGCGGCGCGCGGGAAGCCGGGTCGCACGCCGCGATGGCCAACAATCCCAGGGCCGCGACGACGGCGAGAAGCAAACGACGATGTTCGATCACGACGGGGCAACCGCGATCTGGAACCGGTCATTCCGTGCCGCATGTGTCTCTTGCGGCCATCTGCACGGATCACGCCGGCGCCGGCACGGATTCCGAGGGGCTGGGGGCGCCTTCCGTCTCCGCGTCTTCTTCGGCGAAGCCCATCGTGTAGAGCTCGGCGTAGAGGCCTTCCTTGGCCATTAGCTCGTCGTGGGAGCCCATCTCGGCAATGGTGCCTTTGTCGAGCACCACGAT
>CAYSPB010000101.1:8619-19800 GCA_964432695.1 uncultured Nannocystaceae bacterium | reverse complement strand
TACTCTTTCCCTACACGGCGACACCGAGGGTGACACCGAAGGCGACACCGACGCGCCCACCACTGGCGACACCCCGACCACCGGCGAGTAGTCGAGCTCCTCGACGAGCGACGCCCCGCTGCGCATGCGCACGGGGCGTTTTCTTTGGTTCGTAGCGCGGCGCGACTCAGCGGCGGACGACGACCGTCGTGCCGGGGCTTCCATCGTGGGCGTGAACGCCGTGCCACGACTCGGGAAGCCCGGGCGTGGTCCACTCGAACAACCACTTGGCATCCGCCGGGCCCAAGTTCACGCAGCCATGGCTGCGCACCCGACCGAAGCCGTCGTGCCAGAACGCGCCATGTAGGGCGATGCTGTCATTGAAGTACATCGTCCAGGGCACATCCTGAATCGAGTAGTTGCCGTCGGTGTCCGACTGGCCGTCCATCGTCGTCGACACGTGCTTACTGCGAATGCGCCAGCGTCCGGTCGGCGTCTCGAACGATTCCTCTTTGGTGCCCTTCTTGCCCGTCGAAACGAGGGTGATGAACCGCGGCTCGATGCCCTCGTAGGCGATGAGGATCTGCTTGTCGAGGCTGACGTCGATCCAATGATCGTACGGCTCGAGCCCTTCGGGCATCGGCTGAGACTGTGCAAACCGAATGACGCCCTTGCGGATGAGTCCGCCGTCCGTCGTCATCATGTATGCCTTGCCGCCGTACTCGATCTCCTCTTGGAGATCGACGAACGTCTTGTTGGCGATCGTGTCGGTCGCGACGAGCTTGCCTTCGTCGTTGAACTCGAACCGCTTCGCCCCCTTGGGCGTCATCACGAACCCCATGGGGAACGTGACGCCATCGGGCAGGACCGCGCCTTCGAAGCCCTTGGCGTCGTAGGCGTAGGCCGCATCGGCGTCGACGAAGCCCCCACGCCCGGTCTTCCAGTACTTGTGGCCCTCGGCTTCGATCTTCTCGCCTACGGCGAGGAAGAAGCCCCGCTCGAGCCACGGAGTCTCGGGGTTCAGAGGTAGCTTGATCGCGGGCTTCAGTGGCGGCGGTGGCTCGACGGGCGTCGGGGCGGCCGCCGCCACTGTAGCCTCGGGCGTCGTGCCGTCGGGCGTCGGCAATGCAGCAAGCGCCGGGTCCTCGGCGGGCTTCGCCTGGGGTTCCGCCGCGGGCTCGGGCGGCTCGGTCGTCGGCGGATTCTTGCGGGCCGACTCGCGCGCGTCTCGCTGCTTCGCCGCTTCGGCGCGCTCGGTCTCGCTCGGCGGACGCCAGTACATCGGGCTGTTCCACCGCTTCACAAACGCGTACGTGTACGGCAGAGGCTGGTCGGTATCCGGGGGGGAGGACGGCGTGCGGCTGATCGGGGGGCGCTTGGCGTCGACGACGAGTCCACGACCGACGCACGCGTACCCTCCTTCGGGGAGCTGATGCCACGAGACGCGGCAGCCTCGGCCCGACACCTTCGGCGTCACCATCATGCGGGTGCCGATGCGCAGATAGCCGAGGCTCTTCGAGTCGGTGTCCGGCTTGTCGTAGACGGTGACGACTTCGTAGCCAGCGATCGCGTGGACGGTGAGCGTGTCGGGATCTGGCACGCCGCCGCTGGGCTCGATGTCGCCGTAGCCCGGCGGTGGCGCAGGCAGGTGTTCAGGTTCTTCGGGCGTGAGCTGGATGCGGGGTTCGGGCTCCGCAATGGGCTCGGGTGCCCTTACCGGCCTGGGCGCCACGGCAACGCGCGCGGCCTCGGTGCCCGCGGAGGACGGGATCGGCTCGCGAACGACCTGCGTCCCATCCTCGGGTTGCGGCATGCCGGTCGTCGGCGCATCCGCCTGGCCATGCCGATCGCACCCTCCCAAGAGCAGGAGGACGGCGAGGACAGGAACCGACGCGTGCCGCATGACTGACCCCGTTACCGGAGTCGTCGCAGCAACGCGAATTTTCGACGCGCTCAGCCCGAAGCGGACGGACCCTTGCCCGCCGAGACGTTGGCGAACCAGTTGTCGACGGTGGGCTCGACGCCTTCGGCGTTGAGGCGATCGATCGCCTCCTTCATTTCCTCGACCTTCGCGTCGTTTTCGTCGAGCAGCAGAAACACCGGGTAGCTGTCGAGCTTGGCGTACCAGCGCTTGCGCAGCGCGTTGAACTCGTTCATCCGCGTCGCGGCCATCCAGTCCTCTTCCTTGAGTTCGAGGATCCGAAAGCCACCGATGCGCTCTCGCTCGTGCTCGTTGCCGAGCTCGAGCTCGAGGCGGCGGCAGGGCTCGCACCAGTCGGCGGAGAAGAGCACCGCAACGTTCTTGCCGTCTTCGTGCGCCGCCTTCGTCATCCGGGCGAACATGGCGTCGAGCGTCTCCCCGTCGCGCGGCCGCAGTCGACGCAGGTCGTAGCCGACTTTGGCGGGCGCTTTCGCTGCGGGCTGAGATGCCGGGGCAGCCTCGGCGTTGCCATCGCAGGCGCCGCACAGGGCGGCCAGGGCCAAGAACGCGATGAAGCGAGCCATCACGCCGGTTAAACGTCTGCGACCGCGTTCGGGTCAAGCTCACCCGCGAGGTTCTGCCCGACCAGGCTGCGAACGTCCGCAGGAGAGCGTCCGGCGGCGAACAGGCAGTACAGCTTGCTCATGGCCGCCTCAGGCGTCATGTCGACGCCGCTGATCACGCCGACGTCGGCGAGCGAGCGCGAGCTGCTGTACGTGGCCTGATTGACCACCCCACCGTGGCACTGGCTCACGTTCACCACCACCGTCGGCTGGGCTGCGGTCGTCGCGCTCCGAATCGCCTCGAGCAGGCCCGGCTCACGATGCGGGAAGGTGCCCGCCCCGTACGTTTCGAGAACGACGCCGTCCGCTCCTTCGAGCACCGACTCCAGCAGCGCGCGGCTCATGCCCGGGAACACCCGCAACGCGACCACGTTCGGCTCTCGCTCGAACTGCAGCGACACTGGCAGGCCAGCGCCAGGCGGTCGCACGAGATGCTCTGCGACACCGATCCGCGCCCCCACGGTCGCCAAGGGCGGCAAGTTGCCTGAGTCGAACGCGTAGAAATCCGCCGAGTGCACTTTTTGCGCGCGGTTGCCTCGAAGGAGACGACTGCCGAAATAAATACACACTTCGGGAATCTTGTGACTCGCCAGGATGATCGACGTGATGATGTGCTCTCGACCGTCTGTGCGGACGTGCTCGAGGCTGAGCTGCGCCCCGGTGAGGATCACCGGCTTGCGCAGCCCTTGAAGCAGAAAGCTCAGCGCAGAGGCGGTGTGCGTCATCGTGTCGGTGCCGTGCAGCACGACGAATCCGTCGAACTCGGCATCCCGCGCGACGATGGCCTTTGCGATCCGCAGCCAATCCCGAGGCGCCATGTCGGCGCTGTCGAGCAGCGGCTCGAGCACCTCGACGTGGTGCCGCGGCACGTCCTCCCGCCCGAGCTCGGGCATCGCGGCCAGATAGCGATCGAGCACGTCGCGCTGCGGCACGAGCCCATCCGGCGACTCCGCCATGCCAATCGTTCCACCGACGTGAAGAACACAGACGCGCGCCATCGCGGGCCGACCGTAACAGCCCCGAGCACGCGTGCGGTGCGGGCGCTGCGTCATGTCGTCAGTTCGACGTATTTGTACGTAACCACGGGCCGGTGACGGGGGTACGGGGAGACGTGGCCGTCACGCAGCACCTCGGGTCCCCCGCCACGGCGGCGGAACCCAGCGTTCCACCGAGCGGGATTGCGACCCTGCCCGGCGTGAACGGGCGCGCAACGGCCGAGGGTGCTGCGGTCGTTCCCCGCGCGGGCGTGCGGCTCGGCGGGCGGTACGAGCTCGAAGAGCGGATCGGCCGCGGCGGATCCGGCCTGGTCTGGAAGGCCCGACATACGACGATCGGACGCCGGTTCGCGATCAAGATGCTCGTCGACGCGTGCGAGACCTGTGAACACACGGCCGAGGCTCTGCTCGCCGAAGCTCGCACGCTCTCCGCGCTCGACCACCCCAACGTCGTCGACGTGATCGACTTCGGCTACCTCTCGCCCGGCCACCCGTACGCAGTGATGGAGCTGCTCGACGGTCACCCGCTGCGTCACGCGCTCGGCGAACCGCTGCCATGGGGCACCGCGCTGCGCTGGGTGCTGCAGGCGCTCGATGGGCTCGAGGCAGCACATGAAGCCGGCATCGTCCACCGCGACATCACGCCCACCAACCTCTTCCTGCAGCGCGACGACACGGTCAAGCTCATCGACTTCGGTCTCGCGACCGAGCGCGATTTCGACGGAGACACCGACACCGTCGGCACGCCCTCGTACATGAGTCCCGAGCAGATTCGCGGCGGCTCCGTAGACGCGCGCAGCGACCTGTATAGCCTCGGCTGCATCGTGTTCGAGATGCTCACGGGTGCCCCCCCATTCCGAGGCACGACCCACGAACGACTCGCGCAGCATCTCGACGCCGAGCCCCCGCGCCCCGAGCTCGGCGATGACGTTCCGCCACATGTCGGGGCGGTCGTCCTGCAGTGCCTCGCGAAGGACCCCGAGGATCGGCCCGGGTCCGCCGCCGCCCTACGCTCCGCCCTGCTCTACCCGCCTCGCCGTCGCGCGCGTTGGCCTTGGATCGCAGGTCTCATCGCCGCCGCCGTTGCGATCGGCTTTGCGGCACGACCGGAGGCACC
Source organism: uncultured Nannocystaceae bacterium (assembly GCA_964432695.1). Lineage (GTDB taxonomy): Bacteria > Myxococcota_A > Polyangia > Nannocystales > Nannocystaceae > CAJXVA01. Next base: position 15,165 of record CAYSPB010000101.1, on the reverse strand, counting down.
CCAGGCCTTCGCGCCGGTTCACGTCGACATGCCGAGCCTGCAGGTCCCGGCGGCGTCCCTGAGCGCACTCGATGCCGAGCTGCCGACCTTTGAAGTCGCGGAGCGACGCGCCGTCGAGCGGCCCATCGAACCCGTCCCCGCAAAGCCGCGTCGCGTACGTCGGAGATCTGCAACGCCCACGACGACGTTTCACCCGCCGCAAACGTTCGCGGCCGCCGCGTCTTCGGAGGCGATCGAGTCCGTGCCCGCCGTCAGCACGCAGTCCATACACCCCATTCAGAAAATGGGTGGGCTCAAGAATCCGTTCCTCGCCGGACAGGATGACGTAACGGTCGGGTACCCTGCCGCGTCTCCCACCGGCCCGTGACCGTACCCCGCCACACGCTCCCGACGATCGTCGCCGCCCAGTTTGCCGGCACATCGCTGTGGTTCGTGGGCAACGCGGCGCTCGGCGACCTCGCGCACCTGTGGCCCACAGTCGAAGGCGCGGTCGGGTGGCTCACCTCTGCGGTTCAGCTCGGCTTCATCGTCGGCACGCTCGCCTTCGCCGTCTTCGGCATCGCCGACCGGATTCCGAGCCACCGGCTGTTTTTCATCTCGGCCGTCGCGGGCGCTGTCTTCAACGCCGCAAGTCTCATCGCCCCCGCTTCGTTCCCTGCCTTCGTCGCCACGCGGGTGCTCACGGGCATCTGCCTTGCGGGGATCTACCCGGTCGGGATGAAGCTCGCCGCATCGTGGTTTCGCAAAGGCTTGGGCGCAGCGATCGGCTTCTTGGTGGGAGCGCTGGTGCTCGGCACGGCATTCCCTCATCTGCTCGGAACGCTGCGGCTCGATGCTACGGCCCTGATTCTGTCGGCATCGGGCCTTGCCGTGGTGGGTGGGCTTGCAATCGTCTTTACGGTGCCCGAGGGCCCCGCCGTTCGCGTTGCGCCACGCACCCGCATGGTCGAGGCCTTCTCGGTCTTCGCTGAGCCGGACTTCCGTGCAGCTGCGCTGGGCTACTTCGGGCACATGTGGGAGCTCTACGCGTTCTGGGCGTTCGTGCCGTTCGCCGTGCAACTCGGCCTCGGTCCCGAAGCCGCTGCCTCCGACGTTGCGTTGGGCTCGTTCGCGGTGATCGCTATCGGCTCGCTCGCGTGTGCCGTGGGCGGGCTCGTTTCGATTCGTCGCGGCAGCGCGGTGGTGGCCGGCGTTCAGCTGGTGGGCTCAGGCGCCTGCGCGGTGGTCAGCCCCCTCGTCTTTCTCGCCGGAGTCCCGGTGCTGACCGTGGGCTTCTTGATGCTCTGGGGTGCACTCGCCGTGGGAGATTCCCCCCAGTTCTCGGCCATCGCGGCACGCAGTGCGCCGCCCGAACGCGTGGGAACTGGCCTCACGCTCATGAACATGATCGGCTTTGCGCTGACGATCCCGAGCATCGCGCTGCTCAGCTCGCTTCAAGGGCGTGTCCCTGGTACGTGGCTGCTCGCAACGCTCGCGATCGGTCCGCTGCTGGGCGTACTCAGCCTCCGGCGCGTCTGGGCCTCCGACCCCACCCGGCCCCGGTGACCTAAACCGCCCCAGAGCGCATCTGCGAAAACCCGGCGCGTTGACTCGTGGCAGGTTCTCGAGATGCGCTCTAGTCTGGGGCGGATGTTCCTCGTCTCCGGAACCAAACGCAGCGGCACCTCGATGTGGATGCAGGTCCTGCGCAGCGCCGGCGTCCCCGTGCTCGGGTCCGCCTTTCCTCGGAACTGGGGCGAGAGCTCCCTGAAGGACGCCAATCCCGACGGCTTCTACGAGAGCATCCTGCGCCAGGGCATCTACTTTCGGACCAACCCGCATCCCACGACCGGGGCGTACTTCATGCCGGATGACGTGGCGGGCTATTCGGTCAAGGTATTCATCCCTGGCGTCGTCCGGACCGAGCGAGCCTATATCGACCTGGTCGTCGCCAACGTCCGCGAATGGCGAGAGTACGAGGCTTCGATCAACCGTCTCTACGCGCTCGAGCAGGCCGACCGCGAGAAGAAGAACCCCGGCGCCGAGGCACCGCTGCACTTCCCGCCCGCCTACGAATGGTGGATGGAGAACTTCGCATTGATGCGGGACATCAGCTTGCGCGGCTACGCGTACCAGCTGCAGACGTACGATGAGGTTCTGGCCGAGCCCCAACGGGTGATCCCCGAGGTCCTCGGCCGCATGGAGGTCCCGGACGCGAACATCGAGGCCGCGGTGGCGGCGGTCAAACCCGACAACCGTACTCAAGACCGAGCAGCCGGCGCGCTCACCTCCGACAGCGTGCCCGGCGAACTCGCCGAGACCTTCGACGAGCTATACACCGTGGTCCGGGAGCGCCGACCCGTCGCGGGCGCGTTCCTCAAGCGGCTCAACGACACGAACCGAGCGCTGCTGCCGAAGCTGACCGCGTTGCAGAGCGACGTGGTGCAAGCCATGGCCAAGCAGCAACAGCGTGCGGGTGGCAAAGCCAAGCCGATGGGCATCGAAGGCTTGCCGCAGAACCCTGCAAATCCGAAGCGGTAGGTCGTTCGCGACCGTTTCCGGGGCTGCGCGCAGGGCGTGGACCGTGGGCAGCCCGGTTTTCAGGCGCGTTAAGTACGCTCCGGGGCTAGGATACCGGTCGACGCATGGACGACGCCGCAATCGCGCGGGCACACGACCTCACGGGCGCGGTGCTCGGTGGCCGCTACGAGGTGCTGGGAAAGCTCGGTGTCGGTGGCATGGCGTCCGTGTACGAGGGGCGCCGCGTCGGATTGCGCAACCGAGTCGCGATCAAGGTCCTACGCTCGGAGCTCTGCGAGGACCCCACCAACGTCAAGCGCTTCTTGCGAGAAGCGCGTGCATCGTCGGTCATCGAGCACGAGAACATCGTCGACATCGTCGACTTCGGCTCGACCGAGTCTCTCCCGGTCTACTTCGTCATGGAATTCCTCGAAGGCCACGACCTTCGCAAGGAAATCAAGAAGAACGGCCCGATGCCCTGGTCGCGTGCGAGGCCGATCCTGCAGCAGCTCGTCAGCGCGCTCGCGGCTGCCCACGACAAAGCGATCGTCCACCGCGACGTGAAGCCGGCGAACATCTTCCTCGTTCGCCGCGCCAACGGAGAGGACTTCGTGAAGGTCCTCGACTTCGGCATCGCCAAGGTCGTCGAAGAGACACTCGGTGGCCTCACCCAAGGGCACACGATGACCAACGGCCTGCTCGGCACGGTCGCTTACATGGCGCCCGAGCAGGCGCGTGGCGGCACCATCGACGCTCGCACCGACATCTATGCCGTCGGCGTGATGGCGTACCAGGTTCTCACCGGGCGCGTACCTTTCAAGGGGACCAACCCCTACATGGTGCTCGAGCAACACGTGCAGGAGCGGCCGAAGCCGCCCCGCGAGTTGAACCCCGACATCCCGCCCTCGGCCGAGACGATCGTGATGCGGTGTCTCGAGAAGGCACCCGAAGACCGCTACCAGTCGATGAACGAGCTGGCAGAGGTCCTCGACCACGCCCGCACTCTCGACTACGCCCCGAATGCACCGGTCGTGGTCAGCCCCGGCGCCGCACCGGCCCAACCCCCCGGATGGTCCTCGCCTCCTGCCGACGCGATCGAGGACTCCGTCGTTGCGGCGCCAGTCCGGCGCACCGAAGCGCTGGGCAGCGGCACGAGTGGCCGCGCGTCGACCTCGAGCGTGGGGGCGACGGTCGTCCCCGGCGCGATGCCGGCGGCAGGACTGACCATGACGCCGTCCACCGTGGTCGGTGCTCCGACGTCGCCGCGGCGCACGGCCGTCGCCCAGCCCGCGACCGCCCAGACACACCCGACCAACCGCGGCCTGCTTCCGGCGCTGTTGATCGCGGGCGTGTGCCTCGGGCTCGCCATCGCTTTCGGCATCGTTCACTTCGTGCTCGAACCCGAGGCGGCCGAAACCCCCGCCGACGTCATCGAGCCCACCACGCCTGCGCCGGCCGTCGACCGACCGAAACCCGACCCCACGCCGGAGGCCGAGCCCGAGCAGACCGCGGACCCCACACCCGAGGCCACACGATCTGCTGAGCCCGAAGTCGTCGTCGCCACGCCGAAGCCGACCGAGGCCGAGGCGCCGGCACCGATCAAGCCCGCGACTCGAAAACCCCGGCGGCCCCGAAAGCCCCGCAAGTCCAGCGTCGAGCCGGCGGCGAAACCAACCGTCGCGGAGCCTCAGCCTGCGCCCGCCAAGCGGGCGCCCAAGCCCGAGGACGAGCTGCACCCCGACCTGCGCAATCCCTACGGTTGACGCGCCCAGCGACGAGCCTCGATCGAGTCCATGTCGAGGTCCGCCGGGATCGCCAGCTCCACGTCGATGCGGTCCTGAATCTTCAGCGCGCCCGCGAGACCGCGATACGGCTCGATGCCCCAGCGCGTTGGCGTGATGCTCACCGCGGCGACGAGCTGCTCTCCCATCGGGATGACGCGTGCGGGGTTCAGCGCACGACGACGGCCGAGGATGGTCAGCGACCCACGCACCTCCGCACAGTCACCACGGGGATCCATGCTTGCTTCGAGCACGACCTCTGGATACCGGTCGACCTGCAGGATCTCCTTGTGAACGGTCTTCTCGACCTTTGCCTTGTCCCGCGAAGACAGACCACCGGGATCGAGGCTGCCCTTCTTCATCGCGCCGTCGACCCGAATCGTGCGGGTGTCGAAGCGACCCACGAGGTTGCCGGTCTCGAGGGTCATCTCGAAGCACTCCACCGAAAGGCGGAGGTCATGACCGAGCCTCGACAGGAGACCCTCCTTGAACACGAACAGTCGCAAGCTGGGCAGACTCATCGCTGGCCGCATCATCGGCCACGAGGAGCAAAAGCGAAGCCAAAGTGGCTCAGACGCTCCGTGACCTGACCGTGATTGCCCAACGACCGACTCGAATCGATACACAATCGGCGCTCGAATCGTCCAGCAAGGTCAGGACACCCGCGCAGGAGTTCAGGTGCGGCAAACTCGGATCCGCCGGGTCGGCTGTTCGCAAGAGCTGAAGCTGCCGTCCCTGCGTATCGCTGCGAACGTATGCAGCCGCGGCAAGTTCGGCCGCGGGCTTGAGATCGACCAGCACCCAGACCGCCGCCCCCGCTCGGGCACACAGAAACTGGGCCTGCAGGAGCGAGGCGGCAAGCGTCTCCGCATCGGCGCGTACGAATGACCACGTCGGCACTTCCGGGTAGCGCTTTGAAAGCGCGGCATGGATGATCGCGGGCTCCGGCGCTTCGGAGGACGTCGCGAGCACGACGGGGTGCCGCATCGGCGCCGCCAGGCGGTCGACGACCGCGGCGGCCGTTCGGGTGAAACGCGGCAGCGTCGCAAGGCCGTCGCCGACCGACAGCGCTCCGTCCTCCGGCACCCAGGTGACGGCGTCGACGAGCTTCATTCATGGAGCTCCAATCCAACCGCGATACCGCAGCCATGCACGGAGAGCCGCTCCGGCTCGATCGAGCCGCCTGGAAGAACGCCTCCCTCGGCGACTACATCTACACCGACGACCACAGCCCCCACCATCCACCCCTCGAAGTCGGACGGTAGCGCAACGGCATGCGCGATCGTCTCTCCCGGACACTGAAGCACTCCGTCCGCGCGCTGCGGCACATCGACGAGATGAACCGCCGCATGGGCCGTGCGTTCGAGCAGGAGTCGTGCCGCTGCGCCCTCTCGGCCGCTGCACAGCACCACCGCGTCGGCCAGGCCATGCTCGAGAAGGTCGCGGGCGGCCAGCAGTGCCCGAGCATCCGCATCTGGACCCGCGAAGCCCAGATACGGACCCAGCGTCTCCGAGTCGCGACGGCGCCACGACGGGGCAGCGTCGACATGTCCCACGCGAAGTCGCCCCCACCGCTCGGCCGCGGTCGACGACGCGTCATCGAACGAAGGTGCGGGTGCGGCTGCGGAGCGAATCGGTGACACGACGGACCGCGGATTCGGCCCCCATCGGGAGCCGAGCGTCCATCCCGTCACCGCCACTCCTCGCATCACCGCCGCCTACGCGTCGTCTTCTTCGCCGAAGCCTTCTTGCTCACCTTCTTCGCGGGAGCCTTCTTCGACGTCTTCTTGCTCACCTTCTTCGAGGGCGCTTTCTTCGACGCCTTCTTCGCTGGTGCTGCCTTGCTCACCTTCTTCGAGGGCGCTTTCTTCGATGCCTTCTTCGCTGGTGCTGCCTTGCTCACCTTCTTCGAGGGCACTCTCTTCGACGTCTTCTTCGCTGGCGCGGCCTTGCTCACCTTCTTCGCCGGCCCTTTCTTCGACGCCTTCTTCGCTGGTGCTGCCTTGCTCACCTTCTTCGAGGGCGCTTTCTTCGACGTCTTCTTCGAGGGCGCTTTCTTCGACGTCTTCTTCGAGGGCGCTTTCTTGCTCACCTTCTTCGTCGGCGCTTTCTTCGACGTCTCTTTCGCCGGCCCTTTCTTCGACATTTTCTTCGCTGGCGCCTTCTTCGACGTTTTCTTCGCCGGCGCCTTCTTCGACGCTTTCTTCGCCGGCCCTTTCTTCGACATTTTCTTCGCTGGCGCCTTCTTCGACGTTTTCTTCGCCGG
>CAYSPB010000101.1:0-8519 GCA_964432695.1 uncultured Nannocystaceae bacterium | reverse complement strand
CTTCTTCGCCGGAGCCGCCTTGCTCACCTTCTTCGAGGGCGCTTTCTTCGACGTCTTCTTCGCTGGTGCCTTCTTCGACGTCTTCTTCGCCGGAGCCGCCTTGCTCACCTTCTTCGAGGGCGCTTTCTTCGACGTCTTCTTCGCTGGCGCTTTCTTCGACGTCTTCTTCGCCGGAGCCGCCTCGCTCACCTTCTTCGCTGGCGTCTTCTTCGCCGGAGCCGCCTTCGACGTTTTCCTTGCTGACGCCTTTTCCGCTGGCGCAGCCTTCTTCGGCACAGCCTCGTCCACCGTCTTGGCCTCCGCCTTTTTCGAGGGTCCGGACTTCTTCGCCGCGGCCTTCTTTTCAGGCGCCTTCTTGCTCATCGCTTTGGCGGCAGCGGCCTCCGACGGTGCCTCAGCCGTGTCTTCAGCCTGATCGGTCTCCGCAGAGGCAGTCTTCGCGACCGCCTTCGTGCCTTCGTCCGACTTCGGTGCCTTCTTGCTGACCTTCTTCGCGGGGGCCTCGACCGCATCCGTAGCTTGCGCGGACTTACTGGCCTTCTTGGCGACCTTCTTCGCGGCTGCCTTCTTCTTCGCCGCCTTCTTCTTCGCAGGTGCGGTCGCCTCGACGGACGAGCCTTCTTCGGACACGTCCACCGCTGCAGCCTTCTTCGCAGCGGTCTTGGGCTTCTTCGCCGGAGCGTCGGCCGCAGGCGCCTCCGCGTTGGCCGGCTCGGCCGCGGGTGCCGTCTCGGTGGTCCTCGTGACGGCGTTCTTCTCCGCAGCCGCAGACTTCTTGGCTCTCTTCTTCTTCGCAGGCTTGGCCGGCACGTCCTTCGGCTCGGGCTCGGAGGCGGACGCGGCCTTCTTGGACGCCTTTTGCTTCCCGCGCGTTTTCTTCGGCTTGGGCGCGTCCTCTTCGACCACCGGCTCCGCTTCGGCAGGCGCTTCCGCCTCGACCGGGGCTTCGTCTTCGTCGTCGATCCCTGCGTCCTCGTGATCGTCCATCGCTTCGTCTTCGACTGCGGCGTCCTCCTCGACCGGCGCCTCCTCCTCGAGAACCTGCCAGATCCCGAAGATCGCTCCAGACGGATCCGAGATCACCGCGACAGGACTCGCACCTTCGATGTCCACCGGCTCGACGAGAATCTCCGCGCCAGCCTCACGCGCCTTCGCCACCGTGTCGGCAACGTCGGTCACCGCCACATACGGCATCCAGTGGGCCGGCAGCCCCGCATGCGCCTTCAGCTGAATGCCGCCACCCGGCGCGTTCGGCGTGTTGATCTGGGTGTAGTTCGCGTCCCCGATCGGCACGTCTTCGAAGTCCCAGCCGAGCACCTGCTCGTAGAACGCCCGTGCGTCCTGAATGTCGTCGGTATTGAGCTCGAGATGGACGAACGCGCGATGCATGAAGACCCAGGAGTCCGGTCCTTTTACGACGCGTCTCGCCTCGACTCAACGCCGACGGCGCCGAGCTGCGCTCGGGCTTCGAAAGGGCCTGCTACGATCGTATCGGTGCCCACGCGTCCCCGACCCGCCGAGGCTTCGCCCGCTCGCGCTCGCTCGATGCGGTTGCCGGCGTTGGCAGCCCTGATGCCCTTGTGCGGTGCCTGTGGGCCCGAAATCCTGCCCCCGGACTTTGGCGGAGACCCCCTGTGGGCGCCTCTCGAGCAACCCGGCGACGACCTCGGTGAACCCTCGGACGCGGTCCCCAGCGGGGAACGGCAGGGTCCGGGGCCCATCCTCCTCACCGACGTCACGGCTGCCGCGGGGCTCGAGACGATTGGGGCCGGCGGCAACACGCACGGCGTGGGCTTGGCGTTCACCGACCTCACGGGAGACGACCTCCCGGACATCGTGGTCATCTCAGGGCTGAGCAACGTGTCCGGCCTCTGGACGCAGCCACGCTTCTTGGTCAACCTCGGCGATGGAACGTTCGCCAACCGCAGCGACGAGTCGGGTCTGCTGGACCTGCTCCTCGGACGCGATGGCTACTCGGTGGCGGCCGGAGACGTCGACCACGATGGCGATGTCGACCTCTACGTCGGCGCCCAACCCACCGACGTCCTGCTCCTCAACGACGGCACTGGGAGGTTCATCGATGCGACCCGCTCGTCCAACGCCGGCGGTCCCCCGTCGGACCCCAGCCTGGTCGGCAACGGAAAGAGCAAGGTCGTATCCCTGGGCGACATCGACAACGACGGCTGGCTCGACATCGTCACCGCCTCGAGCACCCTGCCCTTCCCTGGGCTCTACGTGCTTCACAACCGTGGCAACGGCACCTTCGACGACGTCACCGACGACGCTGGCGCAGCGATCGACCCCACGGGCAATCCCTGTGCCGTGATGTTCAACGACTTCGACACCGACGCCGACCGCGACCTATGGATCTGGAACGACCGCGGAGGCAAGGTCCTGCTCGCCAACGACGGTACGGGTCACTTCACCGACATCACCACGGCGGCGGGACTCGACGCGGTTCAGATCGTAAACCCCATGGGCATCGACGCCGCGGACATCGACCGAGACGGTGACCTCGACGTCTACGTGTCGAACATCGGCAGCAACCCGCTGCTGCGCAACAACGGCGACGGAACCTTCGTCGACATCACAAACCGCGCGGGTACGGGCGGACAGTATGGGTGGGGTCTCGCGTTCGAAGACTTCAACCTCGACGGCTGGCCCGACATCTTCGTGGCCCAAGAGGATGACCGACCCAATCTCGTCTTCGAGAACGCCGGGACCTCGCCACCCACGTTCCGGCGCATCGACGTGCCCCATCGTCCCGTGCTCGACGAAGTCGCCGCGCACAACGTCGCTGCCGCCTTCGCCGACTACGACCAAGACGGCCGCGTCGACGTGCTCACGGCACGAACCGATGGAGGCCGACTCACGCTCTACCGCAACGAAACCGACGTCGGCTCGGCGGGCTGGCTCCGGATCCGCATCGACGCGCCGGCAGGCGTTGAGGCCCGCGGGATCGGTGCACGCGTCGCCGTGCGAACCGGAGATCCCGACGACGGCCTTCTGCAGTTCCGCGACGTCACCGGCGGAAGCAGCCGAGCGTCTCAGAACGACTTGAGCGCCCGCTTCGGCCTAGGCCAGTTCCGCGGCGCCACGTGGGTCGGCGTGCTCTGGCCGACCGGAGAGCAGACGCTCGTCCGAAACGTGGGCGCCGGGCAGACGCTGGCCGTCCGCCCGTAGAAGCCGCCTTACTCGAGAAGGAAGGTCTTCTGAAGGGTGTGCTCACCCCGGACGACCGTGACCGTGACCTGGTCCGCGCCGAGCACGTACTCGCCGAGGTCGTCGACGTCGTTGATGCGCTCACCGTCGACCTGAGTGATAAGGTCGCCGTCGCGGAAGCCGAGCTTCCGGAAAAGCCCCTTCTTGGTGGTGTTTTCAACCCGGTAGCCGAGGATACCGCTGAAGCCGGCGCACTTGCTCACCGGAACGAGGTCGCCATAGACGTATAGAAGCCCTGGGTCGGCGTCGAGCTTCTGCACGACGGAGCGCGGCACCCAGTGGGTCTCGGTGGCGCGGTAAATTTTCGCGCCCAGCTTCTGCGGATCGACGCCGTTGCGACGCTTGCGTGCGCGGCGGCGCTTCGCCTTCACCTCGACACCGTCGTGATAGACGGACACGGAGGTGCCGGGGTTTGCCTTGGCCACGACCTTCACTTTCGTGGTTCGGCCGCCGTTGCAGAGCCAGCCCCCGTGGGCGGCAAATGCAAAGCCGGCCGCGATGGCGAGCGGCGCCACGGTATAGAGCAGTTCTTTCGACGACGGACGACCGCGCAAAGGCATGCCCCCATCATATGGCATGATCCCCGTCGGTTCATGCGCCGTGCCGCGAAAACCAACCTTCGCAGCCGTGCCCTCATCGGTCGCGCGCGCGAACTGGCAACGCTGACCGAGCTGCTTCGGGACGGAACCCGGCTGATCACCGTGTGTGGTCCAGCAGGCACTGGGAAGACACGAGTGGCGCAAGCCTTCGGAATGCGCGCCATGCCGTCCTTCGATGGACCTGGCGGCGGTGGTGTCTGGTTCGTACCGCTCGCATCGGCGCGCACCTTCGATAGCGCCATTGGCGCGATCGAGCGCACTCTCGACATCCCGCCCGGACCGACGGCGGACCCGGCCGAATCGGTGGCCCGGCTCGGCGCAGCCATCGCGGCGCGCGGCCCCATCCTCTTGCTGCTCGACAACTTCGAGCAGCTGGTCGACGCAGCGGCACGAGACGTCGCCACGCTGCTTGCCCTCGCGCCCGACCTTCGGTTGGTGGTGACGTCGCGTGAAGCCCTACGAATCGACGCCGAGACGCGCTTTCCACTCGACCCCCTGACGCTCCCCGCCGAGGGCACGTCGGCGATCGCCGAGTCCGACGCCGTACAGCTGTTCGTCTCGAGCGTGGCACGCGTCGACCCAGGGTTTGCGGTTCACGCCGACAACGCTCAAACGATCGCAGCGCTGGTCCGCAAGCTCGACGGCATCCCACTCGCCATCGAGCTCGCCGCCTCGCGGGTGGACGTGCTCGGACTGGATGCGCTGCTCGCCAACCTCGACGGACGACTCGACGTACTGGCGCGAACCGGACGCGACGGAGATGCCCGGCACGCAACGCTGGCCGCCGCCATCGAATGGTCGTGGGACCTGCTCGACGGGCCCGAACGCGCCGCGCTAGCGCAGTGCTCGGTCTTCCGCGGCGGCTTCACGGCACAGGCGGCCGCGCAAGTCCTGGACGTCGACGGTCCGGTGCTCGATCGTCTGCAGTCGCTGCGGGAAAAGTCGCTTCTGCACCGCGAGGACCGCAAGGGCACCGCGCCGCCTCGGTTCCGCCTGCTGCACAGCGTGGCGGCGTACGCGGCCTCGCGCTGCGACGACGCGACCGCCGTTTCCGATCGACACGCGCACGCCATGCTGACGATGGCCGAGCCGTGGGCCGAAGCAATCGGAGGACGCGAATCCGTCGCATCCCTCGCCAAGCTCCAACACGACGCCGAAAATCTCCGCGCCGCACTGGAACACGCCCGCACTCGGCTCAACGACGACCCGGACTGGGGCCCGACAGTGACCCGCCTGACGCTGTGCCTCGATGCCCTCGCCTCGGTTCGCGGCACCGCGCGCGAACACCGAGCGCTCGTTGAAGACAGCCTCGCGGCGATCGACCTCGATGGTCTCGGCGATGCGCTGCGCGTGCGTGCACTTCGAGCTCGCGGGCGGCTTCGCTTCCGGCACGGTCAGTCCACGACCGCGCTGCGAGACCTCGATGCTGCGCTGCAAGTCGCCGAGCGCGGCGACGACCCCCGCGCGCAGTCTGAAGTGCTGGTCGAGCTGGCGCTGTACCACCACCATCGGCGCGAACTGTCCACCGCGCGCGTGCTCTACGAACGTGCCCTGTCGCAAGCTCGCGCTGCGGAAGCCACCGCGCTCGAGGGCCGTGTGCTGGGCAACCTCGGAGCACTGCATCACGACAGCCGCCGCTTCGAAGAAGCCGCCTCGCACTACCAGGACGCGCTCGGCCTGCTGCAAACGGCGGGCGACCAGAGACTCGAAGCGATTCACGTCGCCAACCTCGGCATTCTCGAGCAAGAGCTCGGTCAGCTTCCCCAAGCCCGCGCTCACTTCTCAGCCGCGCGTGAGCTGCTCGAAGCCATCGACGATCGGCGCCTGCTCGCGATCGTCGAAGGCAACGTCGGCAACCTCGAGCACGAGCACGGAAACGCCACCGAGGCCCGCACGTGCCACGAGCGCGCGCTGGCATTGCTGCGCGAGACGGGAGACCGCCGCTCGGAGGCGCTGTGCTTGGGTCGGCTCGCGCGAACCAACGCCTCACTCGCATGGCTGGACGACGCGCGCGGCTGCCTTCAAGCCGCAGACCGACTGCTCGGGCGTTACCCCGACCCGCTCGTCCGCGCTGCGATCGAAGTGGACCGCGGCTTTCTCGACGTCGCCGACCTGCGACAGGGTCGGGCCTGCAACGACGATGCGGCAGTTCAGACAGCCACCGCGCGGGTGCAGGCTCGCATCCACGCTGCGACCGAACCGCGCGACGACGCCCTGCCCTGGGTGGCGATCTCCGACGACATCCGCACGGCCGTCCGCACGCTCGAGGCTGAACTCGCGCGAAGCGACGCAGCCGACGATGCGACTGCGGCCGCCACCCGTCCAGCCCTCGTCGTGGGACCCGAGGGGAAGTGGATGCGCCCGCCGGGCAAGGATCCGCAGGACTTCCGACGTCGCCGCAGCCTCCGGCTGATCCTCGTCGCGCTGACCCAACGGCACCGCGAGATGCCCGGCGCAGGCATCTCGCTCGAAGGGCTGCTCGCCGCCGGCTGGCCGGGCGAGCGCGTCGTCCCCACTGCTGGTGCCAATCGGGTGTATGTCGCACTGACGACCCTGCGAAAGCTTGGTCTGCGAGGCCACCTTCTGAGCCAAGACGACGGCTATCTGCTCGACCCCGCGCTCCCCGTCGAGCGAAGCGACGCCGATTGGGAAAGCCTGCGGGGCGCCGTGTCCTGAACCGCGCGAAGGCGTTACTCTCAGACCCGGTGGCGAAGCCCAAGCGCGCGAAGCTTCAAACCGACGGTGCGGCGTTGACCGACAACCCGTTCGCCGCGGCGTTCGGTGGCTTGGTTCCCCCGTCCTCGGACGCCCCCGAACCCGAACCCGATCCCGAACCGGTCACCACCAGAGACGGTGCGCTCAGCTTCGGACCACGCGCCATCGTTCGCCGGCAGAAGAAAGGGCAGGGCGGCAAGACGGTTGCGTGCGTCGAAGGCCTGCCCGTCGCCACCGCCAAAGCCCTCCTGCCGAAGCTCAAGCGAGAGCTCGGCTGCAGCGGCCGCGTCGACGACGATCTCCTGATCCTCGGCACGCGCGATCACAATCGCGTCGCTGCATGGCTCACCGCCGCGGGCGCGCCTCGCGTGAAGCTGGGGAACTGAGCGATGTCGCGCATTCTGGCTAGAACACCGCTCAAAGCGCAGTTCCTCCGGTGTCGAAGGTGGACAGATGTAGTCGGGCTCGCTACATTTGAGACTGCGCGGCTGGCCTCGGGAGACCATTCGCAGGAGCTGTCGTGAGCGAGCCCGATTCCAAGACAGACGTCTATGGCGCCGTGCCGACGCCGGTCTCGTCGTCTACGAAGCCCGAGCACACGACCGAGATCGAGGTCGGTTCGATCGACGTGCTCGGTCTGCTCGGGACCGAGATCCACGGCGGGTTTTTGGTTGAGGAGCTCGTTTCGAGCGATGGCCTGAGCATCGTCTACAAGGCCGAGAATGCCCAAAGCGGGGCGCGGGCGGCTCTGAAGTGCTTCTTCGGCCTGCGCGACCTCTCTCCCGACAGCCTTTCCTCGTTCCGCGACCGGTTTCGTCGCATCACTTCGCTGCTCGGCGCCCTTTCGAACGACCAGGCCAGCATGACGCGCGTGCTCGGCCAGGGATGGATGGCCATCGGCGACAAAGAGATCCCCTGCATGCTGCTCGACTGGGTCGACGGCGTGCCGATGGACTCCATCCTCGACGTCGAGCGTCGGGTGGGCGGGCAACGGCGGTCCGCCACCGAGGTCTTCACGATCATGCGGGACTCGATGAAGGCGTTGGCCGCTGCGCACGCGTACGGGCTCACCCACCGCAACATCAAGCCCGCCAACTTCTTGGTCGAAGGCGAAGCGCTCGCGCCTGGTGTCCGTGTGCGAATCACCGACTACGCGCTCGCGCGACTCGAAGGTGAGCCATTCGAAGACGCGATCACCTTCCTCACTCCCGAGTACGCCGCTCCCGAGCAGTTCATGGGCTACGAGCACCTCGTGGGCCCGTGGACCGATGTCTTCTCGGTGGCGCTGGTTCTCACCGAGATGATGCTCGGCGGACACCAGGTCATGCCCGGCGACGACTTCGACGCGCTGCGCGACGCATGTCTCGACGAAGAGAAGCGCCCCACGCCGCGCACCTTCGGCCTCGACGTCTCCGATGAAGTCGAACTGGTCTTCCATCGCGCGCTCGAGATCGACGTGCACCGCCGCTACAACTCGGGCGCCCACTTCATGGGTGCGCTGTCGCGGGCCCTCGAGAACTCCAACGCCGTCGATGCGCGCGGCCTCTTCCGTGCTGCAGGCGAGTTCCAGCACAGCGAGTCGGACTACATCACCCGGAGCGAACAGGCGCCCAAGCCTCCCCGCCGCACGACCGAACGGATCGTGCAAAAGCCCGAGGGCAACACGCAGGTCTCTGCGATCCCGCCAGCTGCCCAGCGGCCTCCGCTGCCGGCGATCATCACCGGCGAAACCGTCGTTGCGCCGCAACCGGTCCGCACCGGGCACACCGTACTGGCGCCGCTGCCTCAGTTCGACGATTCTTAGCCGCGGTGCATCCGTTCGATCCCGGCGACGTCGCCGTACCCGACGAGCTACCGACGCCGTTCAAGCAGGGACGCCCGCATCCCCTGGCGGCTCGTGCCGCGGCGGACCTTCAGGCGTATCTCGAGCGCGCGATGCCTGAGCATGTCGAACTGCGTTGACCACGAGATTGAGCACTGCTC
>CAYSPB010000100.1:0-19886 GCA_964432695.1 uncultured Nannocystaceae bacterium | reverse complement strand
CGCGCAGCCTGGGCCTACGCCGCTGCGCGGTGGCTTTCACCACAGCCTGCTAGGTGAACACGGGCCCTGGCGCCTGGTACGCTGTGAGGCTCGCCAGAACCACCAGAAGAGTGCCCGCATCTTCGCCCAGTCTTCCAACCCCGCACGGATTGGCGCGAGCGCGCTTAGTGAAGGCATTCCTGTTCAGGACCGGATGCGCCGTGCGTCCGACGCGGCCGCAGTCGACACAGCGATACACGGCGACCTTCGCGGCCGCCAAAGACAAAGGGTTGGCGCTCGTAGTGCTTCACGCGCATTATGGGTAGGCAGGCGTGCGGCGGCACGTCACGGCAGCACTTCGGCGCCGACGCTGGCACTCGACGCCGGCAATCCGGCCACCGGGGCCGCACACATTGACACCGGCGCCGAAGAGCTGAGGGCAGCGGAGTTCGACGGCGTGCTGGCGCTCGAAATCGCGATCTGACCGCTGGGGGCTGTCCACGGTATTCGGCTTTTCCGGAAGAAAAGGCGTGCTTGCGGGGCGGTTGGGCCTCCGCAGCGTCGTCCTACACGGCACGCGCGCGCTCGTTGGGCTTTGCTCGGACCGACCACGCGCCGCGTGTCAGTGTTCTTCGCGAGATGCAGGCCGATCTTGCGAGGCCCTGAACTGCTCCGGGGTCGTTCCAGCCCAGCGTTGAAAGGCGCGAAAAAACGAGGTTGGCTCTTCGAAGCCGAGCAGGAACGCGATCTCGGTGAGGGACACGTGTGTCTCGCGCAGGTAGTGGCAGGCGAGCTGACGACGCGTATCGCCGACCAGCGCTTTGAATCGCGTCCCCTCGTCCTGCAGCCGGCGCTGCAGGGTCCGCGTGCTCACGCCCAGACGGCGCGCGACGTCGTCCATCGAGAATCGCCCACTGGGCAGCCCTTCGAGCAAGACGGCCTGCGCTCTGCGGGTGAACGAGGCTTCTTCTTCGAGGTCCGCAAGGCGCTTGCTCAGCTGCGGCTCGAAGATGTCCCACATGGCGGGGTTTGAGCTGAGGAACGCACGGTGAGCCTCCTCAGGATCGAAGCGGACCACGAGTTCGTCCCCCCGGTGAATTTCGACGCCGAGGAAGGCTTCGTACGGCTCGGCGACGGCAGGGAGCTCGGGCACCACGACCTCGACGGGCTGCACGTGCTCCCGGGTACCCAGGCGGGCGAGCTGGGTGATGAACATGGCCTCGACCACGTGCACGTGCGTCGGCAGCGGAACGTTCGCGGGCTCCCATCGATAGGTGAGGTGGAGACCGTCGGCGACATCGTGCACCTCGAGCGAGACGGGGCCGAGCAGCGGTTTGAACCTCGAGAACCGCGCTGCGGCCGTCGCGAGGTCCGGACTGCACAAGGCGGCAAAGAGTGGGGCCGAGAACCACTCCGCGCTAAGGCTCTCCGTCAGTCGAACCCAGAACCCCGGGTCCTGGACGCTGGCGTCGATTGCTTCGTGCAACCGCAAGAAGTCGTCCGCATCCAACCGGACGTCTCCGCCGTTGAGAAGGTCTTCGGGCAGCCGCGCCCGCCGAAGCACGTCGACCGCGTCCACGCCGACCTGCGCGAGGATCGCTTTCCATCCCGGTCCAACCGCGAAGCTCCCTTTGCCCGACGCGCTCACCAGCTCCACCTGGGACGAGCGTAGACCCCAAGCGCGCCGCCGGCACTCGAATGTAGCGTGATCCCCACCGTGGGCTCAGCTCAGGTGCTCCGCAAGCGCTTCGAAGCGCCGCGTCAGGATGCGCTGGCTCAGCGGCGCGGTCGGGGCCATCAGCTCGGACCCGTGGTAGGCGCCCGGTAGCACGTGGAGCTCGGTCGCCACGCCGGCTGCCAGCAGCTTGTTCGCGAAGGCGATGTCCTCATCCCGGAATGCGTCTTCGGTGCCCACGTCGATGAAGGCGGGCGGAAAGCCGGTCACGTCCTCACGCCGAGCGGGTGCGGCGTAGTGGTCCGCCTCGCCGCCGCCGAGGTACGCCTGCCATGCCTCGAGGTTCGCGTGACGGTCCCAGACACCAATGGACGTGATCTGATGGCTCGACGGCGTCACGTTGCGATCGTCGAGCATGGGGTACAGTGCCATGACGAAGCGAATCTTCGGACCCTTGCGGTCCAGCGCCACCAGGGTGGTCGCGACGGTGAGTCCACCACCCGCGCTCGGCCCATAGATCGCAATGCGGTCGTCGTCGACGCCGAGCGCCTCCGCCTGGGCCGCGAACCACTGGAGCGAGGCGTAACAGTCCTCGACCGGAGCGGGATGGGGATGCTCGGGCGCCAGGCGGTAGTCGACGTTGACCACGACGGCACCGAGCTGCGCACACAAGACCTTGCACTCGTAGTCGCCCGAGTCGAGGCCGCCGACGACCATACCGCCGCCGTGAATGTACAGCACGCCGGGACGTGCGCCCTCGGCCGCGGCCGCGCGATAAATGCGAACCGGGACTTCTGGCGCACCGTCGGGCCCGGGAATGGTGCGGTCCTCGGTCTGCACCCCCTCGGGCGCGGGCATCGCAGCAGCAGCCTGCTGGAGCATCGCGGTCAGCGTCTCTCGGCGCTGAGGAATGGGGAGGGCCTGCAGCCCGCCAGGCAGTGCGGCCAAGAACTGCTCCAAGGCGGGTCGGGAAGCGGGGTCGATGCGTGCATGCGGGTCGGCGTTGGTCATCGTGAAAGTCCTCGAACCCGAACCTAGGTGTCCGCTCCTGACCTGCCACTCGTTCGACACGCCATTGTCGTAGCCCCACACGCCAAGTCGACAGGGGAGCGATAGCGCCCAAGGCGACTCAGTCAGGCGCCGCGTCTCGAGCTCGCTCCCGCTTCTTGAAGCGGCGGCCCCACCGCTCCATCTCCTCGAGGATCCCGCTGAGCGACCGGCCGAACGCGGTGAGTTCGTACTCCACCCGCGGTGGTACTTCGGCGTAGGCGTGGCGCGCGATGACACCGTCCGCCTCGAGTTCGCGGAGCTGCAACGTAATCATCCGCTCGGTGGCATTGGGAGTCAGGCGGCGCAGTTCCCCGAAGCGCTTGCGACCCCCGAGCAGATGGCACAGCAGCACGGCTTTCCACCGGCCCCCCATCACGCTCAACGTTGCTTCCACGTCACACCCGGTCTTCCAATTGTACTTGCGGGCCATTGGGATCATGCCTTTGCGGACTCTCTTACTTACAAAATTGTGGGTACTTGTCAAAAACAACTCGGAGCATAGGGTGCTTGGCAATCACCGCGAGCCAACCGCGCTCCGGATGCACTCCAGAAAGCCCTCCCATGAGCTACGACAAGTTCACGACGTTCAAGACGCACATCGAAGATTCGGTCATGTGGCTGACTTTCGATTTTCCCCCGGTCAACGTTCAGGGCCAGGAGATGCTGGCTGACCTCAACAGCCTGGCACTCCGCCTCGAACGCGACCGAGACATCAAGGTGGTGGTGTTCCAGTCGGCCAACCCGGAGATTTGGGTCTGCCACTACGACACGAATCTGCTCAAGGACATGTCGACCGAAGCGGTCTCTCGGGAGGAGGCCCAGCTGCTCGACCTGCAGTCGGTCTGCGAGCGCATCAGCAAGCTGCCGCAGGCCACGATCGCAAAGCTGGAAGGCTTTGCGCGCGGCGGAGGGCATGAACTCGCGCTCGCCCTCGACATGCGATTCGCGGCCCGAGGGAAGTTCAAGTTCATGCAGATGGAAGTGGGCATGGGCATCCTGCCTTGCGGCGGTGGCGCGTCTCGCATGGCTCGACAGGTTGGACTCGGTCGCGCTCTCGAGATCGTACTCAGCGCACGCGACTTCTCGGCCGAAGAGGCCGAGGCGTACGGCACGGTGAACAAGGTGCTGGAGCCCGACGCGATCGGCGAGTACGTCGACACCCTCGCCCGACGCATCGCCAAGTTCCCGGCCGAGTCGATCAACGCGTGCAAGCAGATGGTCTACGAGTCGATCGACCAGCCTATTGCCGAGGCCCTCAAGGCCGAGGCCTACTGGCTCTACCAGGCCACCAGCAAGACTCCGGCCGTGAAGCGGTTCCAAATCGCCGACGACAAGGGCCTCGAGCACGACCTCGAAAACCAGCGCAACTGGAACGACCTGGTGATGGGCGTACAGGAGATCGAGTAGCCCGACCGCTTCGAGGCCCTGCGCTCACGTGTGGGGTCCGAGCCAGCGAGGAAGCGGCCCCGGTAGCCGCCCGATGATCCACGGCGCGAGCGAGAGACCCAGCGCAACGCCGAGGGCATCGGCGACCACGTCGCCGACCTCGGGCGAGCGAGGATACGGCAGGTACCCCTGACCGACCTCGGTCACCACCGCGAACACCAGACCCAGCGCGGCGGCCCACGGCTTGCGACCGAAGACGCACCACCACGCACCCGCCAAGCCCGCAAAACCGATCAGGTGCGCGACCTTGTCTTCGTGAGGGAACAGCGGTGGCCGCGTAGGCGGAGGACCCCACACGGCGACGAGCAACGCAGTCGTGTACGCGAGCGCGAGGGCCCAGCGCAGCGCGAGCTCAGGCCTGCGACTCGGCGGCGGCCCAGAACGAGATGAGCTCGTTGTTGTCGACGATGCGAGAGTGGTGGTGTCCCCAGACATCGCTGACGTAGATGGTGGAGCCGCGGTCGAGCTTGGGCGTGAGGTAGATGGCGAAGTACTCGGCGTCGCCCTGGTTCACGACCTTGCCGATGCGGTCGAGCGGCTTCTTGGTGACCGGGCACAACAGCTCGCACTTGGCGCCTTCGGCAATGCCGTCGAGGCCCTGCTTGCGACGGTCGCCGTGAATCGGACTCAGATGGACTTGCTCTTCGCGACCCTCGACCCGAACGAGCAGCGTGAGCGCCGGGAAGCCGTCGAATTTTACGTCGGAAACGCCGACGAGGTTCTCGCCCGTGGGGCCGAATGCTTGCGAAACCACGATCGTGACGTCGTCCTCGAACTTGACCGCGTCGGCGCTGGCGCCTTCGGGCTTCTTTCCGGTGACTTCGAGGTTCTCAACGTCGATGTTGTCGTGTTCCATGGTTCGTACCCGCCAACGACGACCGGACCATGAACGGAGGCCGGGCGCAAGGTGGGCGTGCGAAACGGTCCTCTCGAGGCCGCCACGCGGCCCACGGTGAGTCTCCGCGGGCGCATCGGCGCCATGCACCTCGTGCCGCTACGGGATGTCGAGCAATGCGGAGGCAACCAGGCAGACGGGCTCGCAGTCGGGACCGGCCGGGGTGAACTCGTCGTAAGCAGGCGCGAAGTCGTTGAACGCGATTTCGGCCCCACCACGGGTGACGGTCACGGCGACGCGCTCGGGCGCGCCCGGCCCCACGCGAACCGCGACGCTGTGCGGCGCAATGATGAGGTTGGGCTCGACCTCGCAGTC
Source organism: uncultured Nannocystaceae bacterium (assembly GCA_964432695.1). Lineage (GTDB taxonomy): Bacteria > Myxococcota_A > Polyangia > Nannocystales > Nannocystaceae > CAJXVA01. The sequence continues at coordinate 14,526 of CAYSPB010000100.1, read as the reverse complement.
ATCGTCGAGCAGGCAGGGTGCATCGGCGCCACACGACTCGGCCCCGCCGATCGAGAAGCCGCAGCTATCGACGACGCCATCGGCGAGGGTCGAAACGCCGTATGCTCCGGGTGTGAAGGTGCCGCTAGCTGCGAGCACGATTCGCAGCCCGCTTTCGCACGATGCGTCGGTACACCCGGTCGTCTCGCCAAGGTCCGCGGCGTCGGACGACGGCGCCGACGAGCCACACCCGACCACGACGAACAGCGCGAGGACGAACGTGCGACGCATCGATGGCCAGCCTGCGCGTCGCGAGGCGGTTCTGCAACGCAGCGGCGCGAAATCGCGGCCGCGGGTGGGTCGATGTACTCCAACTTCGCAGCCTGGCTCACCGAGCGCGCAGATCCGCGGTTTTTCGACGCCCGATGCAACGAAGATCAGCGAGCTCCCCTCGAACGTTCCCGCCTTATGGAGACGACGCCAAGTGGCAGGCCGTCGTGGACGCGGTCCTCGAGGACTGGGCCCCTTCAATGTGCTCATCGTCGACGATCGCCCACCGCCCTACACGATGGATATGGCGGTGGCGGACGCCCACGACGGCGCAACGCAGGCCGACGTTCGCATTCCATTCACGCCACAGACGGTGGCCATCACCCCCCTCGACGGCGAATCGAGAACCGAACGCGGCAACCCACTCGTGCTTGCCGTCACCTCGATGCCGGTCATCGCCGCGAGGGACGCCAGCGCTGCGGTACCCTGACTTTGTGGCTGGCCGAACGCATACGTACTGTCGAATCTGCGAAGCGGCCTGTGGGCTTCAGGCCAAGCGCGACGACCACGGCACGCTCGTAGGACTCCGCCCCGACCGAAGTCACCCCAACAGCAGCGGCTTCGCCTGTGCCAAAGGCACCCGCTTTCTCGAAGTCGCTCAACACCCCGACCGCCTGCTCGCCCCCATCGTCGACGGTGCGCCCGCCTCATGGGACGTTGCGCTCGACCGCGTCGGCGACGGCTTGCGCCGCGTCGTTGACGAACACGGCCCCCACGCGGTCGGCATCTACTTCGGCAACCCGATGGCGTTCAACGCCCTGGGCGTGGCCTCGATCATTCGCTTCGTCGAACAGCTCGGCTCGCGCAACGTCTTCTTTTCCGGAAGCCAGGACTGCAACAACAAGTTCGCGGCCTCGCGCATCGTGCATGGCAGCCCGTTCGTGCACCCGGTTCCGGACTTCGAACACACCGATTTTGCGCTCGTCTTCGGCTCGAACCCGTACGTGAGTCAGTCCAGCTTCGTACACCTGCCCGGCGGCAGCGTCGGGGCGTTCGACGGCATCCAAGAGCGCGGCGGCCAGGTCGTCTTCGTCGATCCGCGCCGAACCGAGAGTGCCAAGCGCTGGGGCCGACACCAGCCGATCCGACCCGGGACCGATGCATGGTTGCTGCTAGGCCTGCTCCGGCAGCTCGACGCGCCCACGGATCGTCGGGACCGGGTCGAAGGCTTCGACGTGCTGCATCGCGCAGCGCGGTCCGTCGACCTCCAGACGTGTAGTGACCACACGGGCATCCCCCGCGCCGACATCGTCGCGCTCGCCGGTGAGCTGGCGCGAGCGCGCTCGGCCGCCCTGCACATGAGCGTGGGCGTGAACATGGGTGGGTTTGGAACGCTGGCCTACGTGTTGATGCAGGCCATCGCCTATGCGACGGGCAACCTCGACGCCCGAGGAGGGTCGATGTTCGTCGCGGGCACGGACCCGATCAGTTGGATCGCACGGCGCGTGGGACTCACCGCCGAAGCACACAGCCGCGTCGGCGGCTTCCGTTCCACGGTTCGCTCCTTGCCAGCGGGCATCATGGCCGACGAGGTCCTCACCGACGGACCCGAACGCATCCGGGCGCTGCTCGTCATCGCCGGCGACCCCGTCCGCTCCATCCCCGGTGGCGGCCGCATCGAGCAGGCGCTGAAGCGTCTCGACCTACTGGCGTGCGTCGACATGTTCCGCAGTCGCACCGCCGAGCACGCCGACGTACTGATGCCAGGCAGCAGCTGGCTCGAACGCTGGGACGTTGCCCTGCCCTCGGTCCCCTTTCAGACCGGCACACTCACGCAAGTCACCGGGCCGATGATGCCGCTGCCGGGCGACGCGCGGCACGAAGCGGACATCGTCGCGGAACTCGCCAAGCGCCTCGGCCTCGGCGGTGCGTTCTGGAGCCTGATGCGGCGCAACCCCGGACGGTGGCTTCCCTCCCCGACGTACGGCGTACGCGGTCTCGCGCCCAAGCCCGGCCGCTACTTGCGACGCAATCGCGTGCGCATGTGGACTGGTGAGATCGCCGCCGAGCTCGAACGACTGGCCCAACGCCCTGCCCCCAACGACGACGGGCTTCGCCTCATGAGCCGGCGTCGCCGACTTGGACACAACAGCTGGCTACACGGCGGTCGTCGAGACGGGCGGGCCGAAGCCGTCGCGTGGATGCACCCGGACGACCTTCGAACGCGCGACCTCGGCGACGGTGACACGATCGAGATTCGCACCGAGGTGGGCGCGCTCGCGATGCCCGTCGCCGCCCACGAAGACGTCATGCCTGGCACCGTTGTCGTCCCCCACGGACTGCACGGGCTCAGCCTCAACGACATCCTTCCGAGCGGTCCCGAGCACATCGAACGCGTCAGTGGCCAACACGTGATGACCGGCATCCCTGTCGACGTGCGCGCGGTCGGCTGATCCGCGGGAAGAAGCCAGGCCGCTGGTTGGTATCATCGAAACCCATGTCGGTGACACCGCGCTACTGCCCCGGATGCGGGGGGACGAACCCCGACGTCACCGCAACGCACTGCCGCTACTGTCAGCGCGCACTGGCACCCGTGGGGGCACCGGATCCTCGCACCGCGGTGCGGTGCGGCGCGTGCCTCAGTCATGTGGCCGAGGCCCCATACTGCTCGGCGTGCGGGGCCGCGATGCACCACCAGCGTCCCGCGAGTTCCAGCGTTCGATGTCCGGGGTGCAATGCCGAAGCCCCAATGGCGCTGTGGTCCTTGGCGCCCAGTCCGTATCGCCCCGACGGCCTTCCGATTCACGGCTGCCAGTCATGCGGCGGCGTCTGGATCGATCGACCCACCCTCGAGGCCATTCTAGCGTCCGCGGCGCGCTCGGCCCCTGCGGCCGGACACGGAACCGGAGCAGCAGGCGTACGGCGGCGGACCATGGCACCGGGCACCGTCACGGGAAAGGTCGTCTACCGCAAGTGCCCAGCATGCGGTCACTCGATGCTGCGCAAGAACTTCGCCAAGATCTCGGGCGTCCTCGTCGACGTGTGCGGCAAGCACGGTACGTACTTCGATGCTGGCGAGCTCGAGGCGGTTTTGGAGTTCGTGCGCAGCGGCGGCTTGGCGCTCTCCGAGCGACAGAGCGCAGCCGATCAAGCCCGTGAGGCTCGGCAGCGGGCCAACGTTCGAATGCCTCCGGCACAGAACGTCGGCATGGGGCCAGCGTGGCTCGAAGGCGGCTACCGAGACGACTCCTCCGACGCCTTCTTTCGCTGGGCAGGCCGATGGGTCCGCAACATGTTCAGAACCTGAGCACCGGCCCCGCGGCGAACTCGAGCTCGTAGATCCAGTGCTCCGGTTCGCGGAGCGCGGCGTAGTCGACCTCGGCGGAGGCGCCCCAGCGTCTGCCGGCCCACACGTACATGCCCGCCGACGCGATCATGCCGGGCGCAACGAACGACTCCTCTCCAACACCGAACGCAACGATGCCGCCTAGGCCAACGAACGGGTCGAAGCGATGGCTGAGGTGGAAGGGCTTCTTGAAGACGATGTCGAGCGGAAGGACGGGGCCCGACTCGGTGAACATGGTGTTGAAGCTGACCTCGAGCTCGAGCCAGCGCGGCACCAAGGTACGCTCGTAGGCGATGCCAAAGCCCCCCTCGGGCTTGGCGTCTCGCCCCGCGCCCTGCTCGAATGCCGCCACCCCAATCGCTCGCAGCCCGACGAGGTTGTGACGGTGCAGCGGGCACGACAGCTTCTCGTGCGCGTGCACCGGGGGCTCGTCGACGTCGGGATTCCCCGCCAAGATCATCGCGATCGTCAAAGGCACGAACATCGCCGGCACCATCTCGCCAACGCGTCATGACCAGGCTTCGTTACGTTCGAATCGGCGCCCACACCTCGGTCCGAAGGTCATCGACCGACACATCGCGCGGCAGATTCAAATAGAACTCGAGACACGGTCCCTCGCCCAGCGGCGTCCCGGTGGCGGGGAACCATCCGCCGACGAGGCGAAGGTAGGTCTGCGAGAGCGAGTCGTACGGCCCTTCGTGGACCGTCACCGCCCAGCGACCGGCCGGTATGCTGCGTCGGAACAGCGGGGGCGGTAACGCAGATGCAGTGGCGGACCGCATCCCTACGTCGAAGCGCATGCGGTCCGGTGGTGTCACCTCGGGGTCGTCGGGATAGCGGCCCATCAGCTGCTGCGAGCCATCGAACAACCCCTCCTTCACGATGCGTCCAAGGAAGGCCTCCCACACGGTCGCAGCCTCGGCGAACGACCCCTGATGACCCATGCAGATCATCGACATCGGGCCTACGGTACGGATCTCGACGTCGGCAGGCTCGAGACGGGGAAGCGCTCGGCTCTGGGCGATCCGAGCGGGCGGGCGGGCGCGGAAGACCGTCGGCGAGCATCCGAAGTGAGCGCGAAAGGCCCGCGTGAACCCCTCGTGCGAGGCGAACCCCGACTCGAGCGCAATCGCCAACACCGTGGCCTCGCTGTGATGGAGCGCCCGCGCGGCCTTCTCGAGACGGAGTCGCCGCACACACTCCATCACCGACTCCCCCGTCACGCCACGGAACACCCGGTGGAAATGGTGCGGTGAGAAGTGGGCAATTTTCGCGAGGTCGGCAGGACGCACGTCCTCGACGAGGTGCTCTTCGAGCCAAGCGCGGGCCCGGTCGATACGGGCGCGGTACGAGGCGTGCGTCGAAGCCCTCATCGCGAGCCTCAGCTTCGCACGCCGACGTACACCAGTGCAGATGCAGGCTTGCCATCGGGGCCCTGTTCCCACACCTCGACGTCGGCCCCGAATGAGCGCGGTCCTCCGTCAGGCCACTGCTCCCAAACCGTGCGCCACGCGGCAACGACCTGCTCGACCGAGCCGTCGGTCGTCCACGTCGCGCAGGCCTGTTCGGGCACGTCGACCCGCTCGAGCCCCTCAGGCGTAGGCTCGCCAGCGTCGACCTCACGACCCACCGTGACCGTCACATCGTAGCCGTCCGGCAGCACGGTGTAGTCGTGGTAGACGGCGATCGCGCGCGAGCGCCCTTCGAGGATCCCCGACGCCCCGACCTTGGCCCACAGCGGCCCGATGTCGGCAGCGGCGGTGGCGTGGGACGTACGGCACGAGTAGCCGAGTACGGAGCGAGCGGGCAAGCGCGTCGTGTTCATCACCGCAGGCTAGACGCCGGTGCGAGCCTCGGCTTGACCGTCCGTGCGCAGTTCACCCGGGGTGCTGATCCAGCCACTGCTGCGTCATGTTGACCGAGACGACGAATCGACCACCGATGTCGACGAAGGCGGCCTGTGCCTGCGCCACGAGCGTGCGAGCTCGGGCACGCTTGCCCTCGCGCAGCTCGAGCTCGGCCAGCTCCATCAACGCGGGCACCAGATCGTAGTGTGCATCGCCCACTGCGGCAACGACAGTGGCGTAGACCCGCCCAAACGCGATCCGAGCCTCGTCGTAGCGCTCGAGCTTCACGAGGGTGCGCCCGACCCACTTCTGATAGCCCCAGAGATCGAGATCGCCCTCGGGCAGAAACATCGCCGCCTCGGCAACCACCGGCTCGTAGCCCAACGCCCGCGCGGCATCCAGCGTCTGGTCCGCGAGCGCTTCACTCTCGTCGAGCGCCGCGGCGTCGCGGAGCGCTCGCACCTCCACCAACGCGCGACGCAGCTCGGCCACCTCCGCGGCGACGGCGGGCTCCGTCGGGAGCGGCAGGTCGGACTGCAGTGCCTCGATGTCCGCGCAGCGCGCCAGCGACGGCAGGTGCGCGACGACCTGCGAGGCATACAGCGCTCCGTCGCCCCCTCGCTGCAGCACCGCAATCGCCTCACGCAATGCGGTTCGACGCCCCTCGAGGCACGCCATCCTCTGTGCCAGCACCGACTCGGGCTGCGTCTGTGTCACGCGCGACGCCTCGCACGCGGCCGTATGTTGCTTCGCCCACGACTGCCCATAGGCGTCGAGCTTTGCGGACACCCGAGACCACGTCCCCTCCGCATAAGGCGCATCGGCGCTAGTCAATGCACCCCGCGCCTCGTCGCGCTGCGCGTCGCCCCACACCTCCTCAATGCTCGACGCAGCGCCTTCGCAGCGAAACCCAACCTCGGCGTGCTGCGCCATCCCGACACCGCCGACCGCCACCGCTGCTGCAGCTGCAGCCACCAGCCACCGACTGCGACTGGGCGAGACGAGACTCGCCAACACGTCGAGTCCCTCGTTCATCGACCCGAATCGCTGCGACGGCTCGACCGCAACCCCGCGAAGCAGCGCGGACCGTAAACCCGAGGGCGCCGAGACGTCGATGTTCGGCGCCCTCACTTCGACCTCGCCACCCAAGACGATGCCGGCCGTGTCCCGTGGATAGGGACGCTCGCCATAGATCGCCTCGTACAGCACGACGAAGAAGCTGAACTGGTCGCTGGCTTCGCTCGCCGACTCGCCGCGGCGCTGCTCGGGCGCCATGTAGGCCAGCGTCCCCATCACGGAGCCTGTACGGGTGAGGTCGGCCTCCAAGGCCGAAGTCTCGGAGACCGCCTGGCGATCCGTGGCCGGCGAGGGCTCCATCCCCACTGTCCGCGCCAATCCGAAGTCCAACACGCGAACGCGGCCGTCATCGTCGAGAATCGCGTTGCTCGGCTTGAAGTCGCGGTGCACGAGGCCCTGCGCATGCGCGCCCGCCGCGGCCCGCCTGCATGTAGATCTGGACCGCCTCCCGCCAGGGCCGACGCTCCGCTTGCCAGGCTGCCAGCGTCTGCCCGCGCACGAGCTCCATGGCGATGTAGGGCTGCGCTTTGTGCTCCCCGACTTCGTACACCTGGACGACGTTGGGATGCGAGAGTCGGGCAAGGGCCTGAGCCTCGCGGAGCAGCCGCTGCTCATGTCGCGCGTCGAGGTCGAGGTGCAGCAGCTTCAGTGCAACTTCACGGTCGAGCGTTTCGTCGTGGGCTTGCAGCACCCTCGCCATGCCACCACGCCCCACTTCCCCATGAACGATGAACCGGCCGAAGCGTTGCCCTCGTGCGACCTCGACCGGAACCCGGGCCCGAGGGACCTCAAAGACATCGCTGGTCGAGCCCGCGTTCGCTTCGTCGAGCGCCTCGACCGGTCCCGACTCGTCAATCGTGCCCCCCACCCTCCGATCATACGCGGCCGGAACGGTCTCGCGCGACTCGACGTTCGCGCGAGGGAGGGCAGACGATGCGGCCCACGACGGACCTCTTTCGTTCTACGCGCCGAGCCCGAGGTAGTCGACCGGGTTGGCCGAATCCTCGCACGAGAACCATCCGTCGACCCACGCGCCCGTGGCCGCATGCTCGACCACCTCACAGCTGAGCGTTGCGAGGTCCGAGCTCGAGCCACCGCCTGGACCGACGAGCCCGTCGGGAGGGTCGCCATCGCAAAAGTCGTCGCCAGGACCACCGTCGAGGTACTCCTCGCCGACGTTGACGTAGTCGTCGTCGCCGTCGCCGAACAGTTCATCGTCCCCATCGCCACCGCACAGCAGGTCGACGCTGCCGTCTCCGGGTGCCCGTGGAATGGGCACGAGCGGAGCAAACGGGGAGGACCGCACCCAATCGACGAAGGTGGTGTTGCTCTCCACGGAGTCGTCGTTGGGCGTGCCGTGGAACTCGTCTGCCCCAGTGCCCATCACCGCTGTGACTCCAAAGGCGAAATTCGGATTCCAGGGCGCGAGTGCGTCGGAGCCACACTCCATCCCGTGGGTCCACACGCCGCCAAGGAGCAGCTTGGCTCGGACCCAATCGAGCCCCGGCCTCGGCATGGTCTGTGCCTCGAGCAGCGGGGCGACGTAGTCATCGCCGCCGCCGGTGTACAGGACGAACGTATCGTCCGAGGTGCTCGAAAGATCGCACCCCGAAAACTGCTCCAGGTTCCACGCCCCATCCGCGTCGCGCCAGCAGACCCCGAAGTTTCCACTCGGCAGGATGGTCTCGGGAGGAGCGATCCCAAAGGGAGGCTGCGGAGGAGGCTCGTACACCGGGCCGAACTCGCCCAGGATCACCTCCTGCGGCGCATCGTCGAGCACCATGCTGCCACACACAGCAGCCTGCGCCGGCGAAGTGATGAGGGTTGCCATCGCAACCGCCACGGGTACGAGCATCGAAAGCTGTCTCATGACCGGGTCGTTGCAGCCGTGCCACCGGCGTTCCCGAAAAAGTTGAAGCGTTCGTGGGAACGCCTTGCGACCACGCGCAACGAACGATGCGCTCACTACGGGGAGCCGTTGCTGCACCGGACGTGCGGCCCGACATCACCCGCGGAGCAGAAGCATCATGAAGAGCATCATTCAATCCTCCCTCCTCGTCACGACAGTCGCCCTGGCTCTCCCGGCGTGCGTCACCAACCCGTACAACGATCAGTGGGTCCTCCCGCAGGACGTGGATTTTCAAGGGTACGCGCAGAATCCCGGCGCAACCGTCGAGATTCAGGCGTTCGATCGGTGGACGAACACCTGGATGACGATCGACACGGCGACCGCCACGACCACGCCCACCACCTACGGCGGCGAAACCCTCTATGCCTGGAACCTCTACGCCGTCGACACCACCGATACCGGCTTCTGCGTGTGGGGTGACCCTGCGTTCGCAACCTGCCCCGTTCCGGCAGGTTCGTCCGCGGCCGAGTTTCGCGTCCGTGAAGTCGGGGGGCGCACGCTGACCACGTTCGAGGATGGTGGTGCCGCCTGCGTCATCGACAGCGTCACCGCCGGCGCGAACTGGTTCAGCGCCGCCATCTCCTGTGCCAGCGGCGACACACCGATCATCACGCTGCGCTGGCTGACCTGACCGCCCACACGCCCGTAGATGCGGCCTCAGAGGTCTCCGGCGGCCTCGGTAACCGAATCGAGGTCCAGCGCCGATCCCGGCTCGCTGAGCTCGTCGACCACTTTCTTGAGCCGCTGCCGAGCCCGGTGCCTCCGGGTCCGGATCGTCACGGGTGAAACCTCGAAGACGGCGGCGAGCGCTGCGCTATCGAGCCCTTCCCAGTACGACAGCTCCAAGAGCGTCTGATCGTCCACCGAGAGGTGACGGAGCGCCACCCGCACCAGCGCCCGCTCGTCCTTGCGACCCAGCTCGGTACTCACCCCCGTGCGCAAGTCGATGACGCTGTGCAGCGAGAGGTCCAAGTCTGCGTCGGGACGCGCTCGGCTGCTGCGGAAGTGCATGTACAGGACGTTGCGTGCGACCGCGAAGAGGTACGTTCGAAAGCTCGCATCGCCGCGGTAGTCGGCGATGTTCTTCACGCAGCCCAGGAACGTGCGCTGGATGAGGTCCTCTGCCTCCGACGGTCCGACCTTGCTCTTGAAGAACCGGCGCACGCTTCGGAAGTGACGCTGAAACAACGCGTCGCCTGACGCACGGTCTCCCCCTCGCCACTGGGTGAGCAGAGCGTGGTCATCGACCATCGAGGGGACGCTAGCACACGGTGTTGCCGCGTCGAGTTCATCCCGATTGATGCGAAGCGCACTGAACCCACGGGCCGGCACTGTACTCCGCCACCACTCGTGTCACGATTCGACCGCGATGAAACCTCAGGATGAGCGTTCCTTCTCGTCGCTGCTTCGTCCGTCTTCGGAGACTCCGGAAGGGTTGGAGACGGCGCAGCTGCGCGGCACCTTGCGGACGGCACTGTTCGCGACGGAGCACGACGAGCTCCGCATCGGACGCTTCGTGCTCGGGACGAAGATCGGCGAGGGCGCCACAGGCACCGTCTTTCGCGCCCACGACCCCGACCTCGGGCGACCGGTCGCCTTGAAGGTCCTCGACCCCATCGTCGAAGACGCGTCGACCCGTGACCTGCTGGAGGAAGCCAAGACCCTCGCACAGCTCAACCATCCGAACGTGGTCACGGTGCACGAGTGCGGCGTGGAGCACGAGCGGGTGTACATCGCCATGGAGCTGGTCGAAGGCGGAACGCTCTCCGATTGGCTTCGTGCGCACTCCCCCGACGAACCGGGTCGTTTCGATGCCGCACTCGACCTCATGGTGCAGGCAGCACAGGGGCTGGACGCCGCGCATGCGCTGGGCCTCGTTCACCGAGACCTCAAGCCCAACAACATGCTCATCGACAGCGATGGTCGACTTCGCATTGCCGACTTCGGCCTCGCGCGCGCATCGGTGGAGACTTCGCTCGAACCCGCGACCGAACTCGACGCCCAGGGTCGGCCGATCGGATGGACCAAGCCGGCGGGAACACCCGGCTACATGGCCCCCGAACAGCTCGAGGGCCGGCCGACGCAGGCGAGCGACCAGTTCAGCCTTTGCGCGACCTTCTTCCGCGTGTTTGCCGGGGTCGCGCCGTTCGAAGGGCGCACGAGCGAGGAGAGACTCGAGGCCATTCGCGCGGCACGCGTTCAGACCCCGTCCGCGGGGCACCACATGCCCCGCTGGCTGCGCGAGCTGCTCGAGCGGGGCCTGAGGGCGAAGGCAGAGGACCGCTTCGAGAACACGGGCGCCCTCCAGCGCGCCCTGCAGGCGGGCCGCACGCTTCCCACGCGTCGGCGCCGTACGGCGATGCTCGGCGTCGGCGTGGTGGCACTGGCCGGGGCGGGCATTGCTGCCATGAACGCCGGTGACCCCGCCGTTCCGACACCATGCACCGATGGAGAGACGCGCTGGGCCACGGTGTGGTCCGCGTCGAGGGCCTCGGATCTGGAAGCGCGGGCCGTGACTGCAGAGCACGCGTATACCGGCCGGGCCTGGCCGAAGATCGCATCCCAGGTCGAGCAGTGGGGCGAGGCGTGGACGCGCGAATACCAAGAGGCGTGCGAAGCCACGAAGGTGCGCCACGAGCAGTCGGAGAACATCATGCAGGGTCGGCTGCACTGCTTGAGTCGGCAGCTCGTGCGCATCGACGCCACGCTGGAGAGCCTGGGCGGCGCATCGGCGGCAGCCGTGGTCTCCGCGCTCAGTGAAGCCCCGCGACCGATCGAGTGCCGGGAAGCGCCACAGCGTTCCGCCGACGACGACGTCGACCTGCAGGGCCACATCGACGAGGTGCTCGAAAAGCTGCAGGAAGCCCGCATTGCGTTGTTCGACGCGAACTACGAGCCAGCGCTCGACATCAGCACGCAGGCCGTTTCGCACGCGCGTGCGCTCGACCATTCGCCCACGCTGGCCGAGGCGTTGACGGTGCACGCGCGGACCCTCCTCAACCAGCGCAAGCCGTTCGAAAACGAAGCCCGTGAAGCGGTGCAGCTCGCGGCCGAGCACGGCCTTCCGGCCATCGAGACCGACGCATGGTTGTTCGTCGCCATGGCCACCAGCGGCAACCCCGATGCGGACAAGCGAGCATCGGACACCAGCATCGCCCTCGATGCCGCCCGCGCAGCCCTGGTTCGCGCTGGAAGTCCGCCGCACCTCGCTGCACGCGTTCGCAAGCGGCGCGGAGAGACCGCACACATCTTGCACAGCGACCTCGACCGAGGAGCCGAGCTCTACGCAGAAACCTTGGAGTTGTATCGCTCCGCGCCCAATCCCCCCCTCGACGAGGTCGGCGAAGTCATCGACAACTACGCCCAGCTGTTGTCGTCGCTGGGGCGCAACGACGAAGGCCTGAAGCTGATCCGGTGGCGGCTCGAGTACGCGGAGTCGCGGCTCGGTGCCGAGCACCCCGAGTGCGGCCGTGCCCGCCAGCGGCTCGCGAAGACGCTGATGAACCTTGGAGACCTCGACGGGGCTGAACGCGAGAGCGCCCACGCGCTCGAGATTTTCCAAGCTGCGCCGGTCTCGAAAATCACGCTCGCAAAGCCACATGGACTCCTCGGGCAGGTCGCGATGATCAAGCGCGACTGGGCGCGGGCCCGCGCCCACATCCAGCGCATGCTCGACCTCTACGCAGAGCACTACGACGGGACCGGCATGACCGCGTCACCGCTGAAGCTGCTGGGTGAGCTCGAGCTGCGCTCCGGGAATCCGGAGCGAGCCAAGGTCCACTTCGAGCGAGCGCTCACGATGGCGGAGGAGAGCTTCGGGCCGAAGAACCCCTGGATGGAGCCGCTGCGAGAGTCGCTCGGACGCGCCTGTCTCGAAGCTGGAGACCCTGGGCGCGCCCGGGAGCTCTTTGCTCTCGTCCTCCCGGGGATCGAACAGGTCTACGGCGAGGACGCCACCCCCATGCTGCCCGTCATGGCCAAGAACCTCGAAGCACTCGTCGCGCTCGGGGACGAGGCCGCCGTGCGCGATCAGCTGAAGGCGATCGAGCGGGTACGCGGCACCAAGCGACTCGGTCCGGAAACCACTTCGAACGTCGAACTCGCCATCGCCCGCTACGAGATCAGCCGCGGCGACACCCAAGCCGCCACCGAGCGCTTCGAAGCCCTGCGCAACGACATCGCCACCGCAGACGCGCCCCCGACCGAACGACTGGCACGAGAAGGCCTCCTCTTCGAGCTCGACCGCTGGCGAGACCGCCACCTGTAACGTCGGTTCAAGGCGACGATGCTCGGGGCTCGTGAGCAAGGCCGCGTCGGGCGGGCTTGCACTGCGGAGAACGGGGCAACGTCTCGCCAGGACCGGCGCGGCCTGCTACCGTCCGCGGCGATGAGCTCAGGGCCTCCACTGTTTCACCGGCTCTTCATCGCGAATCGCGGCGAGGTTGCGGTTCGCATCGCGCGGGCCTGCGACGCGATGGGCATCACGCCCGTGTTTGCGGCGTCCGAGGCGGATCGCGACGCGGCGTACCTCGATGGGCGCGAGGTGGTGTGCGTGGGGCCGGCTCGGTCGGCGCAGAGCTACCTCGACCTGGCCAAGATGGTTCAGGCCGCCCGCCAGGCGCGATGCACCGCGGTCCACCCGGGCTGGGGCTTCTTGGCCGAGAACCCGCAGTTCGCTGCGCTGTGCGAAGCCCACGGACTGACGTTCATCGGACCGCCCGCGCACGTGATGCACCTGATGGGCAAGAAGACGCCCGCCAAGAAAGCAATGGGCGCGGCTGGACTCACGCTCATCCCCGGAAGCGACGGCATCCTCGCGGACGCCGACGATGCAAAGCGGGTGGCCGACGCGACGGGCTATCCCGTTCTGCTCAAAGCCGAGAGCGGCGGCGGCGGTCGAGGCATGCGGATCGCTCGCGCGGCGGATGAGGTCGCATCGGCGTTCGCCGACGCCCAGGCCGAAGCCCGGGCGGCGTTCGGCGATCCGCGCGTGTACATGGAGAAGCTCATCGAGGGCGGTCGCCACATCGAGATTCAGGTGATGGCCGACCGCTACCGCAACGTGGTCCACCTCGGCGAGCGCGACTGCACGGTGCAGCGCAACCACCAAAAGCTCATCGAAGAGAGCCCCTCCCCGGTGCTCGACGAGGCCGTCCGTCAGGCCAGCCTCGACGCGGCCGCCAAGGCGACCGCAGCGATCGGCTACGTCGGCGCCGGCACGATGGAGTTCCTGCTCGACCAAGACGGCGTGCTCCGCTTCATGGAGATGAACACGCGCCTGCAGGTCGAGCACTGCGTGTCCGAGGTTCGCTCGGGCAAAGACCTGGTCGAGCAGCAGATCCTCGTGGCGGCGGGGCACAAGCTCGCGTGGACGCAGGAGGACATCGAGTTCACCGGCCACGCAATCGAGTGCCGCATCAACGCCGAGGACCCCTCCGACGGCTTCCGCCCCAGCCCCGGCAAGATCGAGAAGTGGGTCAGCCCCACGGGCGAGGGCGTGCGGGTCGATACCCACGTGCAGTCGGGCTACGTGGTCCCACCGCACTACGACAGCCTGCTGTGCAAGGTCATCACCCACGGAGCCTCCCGCGACGAGGCGTGCGATCGCATGATCGCGGCGCTGGGCGACCTGGTCTGCGACGGCGTCCACACGACCGCGCAGATGCACCGCACGATCCTGGCCAGCGAGGCCTTCCGTTCCAACAACTACGACACCCGCGCCATCCCGGGCTGGTCGCAGGAGTAATCGCCGATGGTTCACGTTCCCCTCACTCCCATCGGGCGCGCCCGCGCCTCGTTCTGCGACGACAACACCTTCGAGCAAAACCTCAGCGCGCTCGCGGCTCGTGAAGAGACGCTCCGTACGCGCCGGGCCGAGGTCCACGCCGGCTGGGGCGAAAAGTACGTCGGCCGCGTGCACGCCAAAGGCAAGCTGACCGCGCGCGAGCGGCTCGAAGCGATCAAGGACCCCGGCAGCAAGAGCTACGAGGTCGGCACGTTCGTCAACTACGGGCTCGAGTTCGGCGACAAGGGCCTCAAGTCGCCCGGCGCCGGCGTGGTCACGGCCTTCGCCCAGGTCCACGGGCGCTGGTGCATGG
>CAYSPB010000099.1:0-19977 GCA_964432695.1 uncultured Nannocystaceae bacterium | reverse complement strand
AGCCGGTCTCTGACTACGTGCTTGCCCAAGAAGACGCCAAGACGCTGCTGCAGCACGTCGAGACGCTGGTTCGCTTCTCGGCGCCGCGGTCCGCTCGCGAAGGCCGGTCGTATCTGACCGTCGCCATCGGCTGCACCGGAGGTCAGCATCGCTCGGTGACGCTCGTCGAGGCGCTCAAGAATCGCCTGCAGGACGGCGAACCTCTGCTCGACCCCGCGCCGCGCCTGGTCGTGCGGCATCGTGACGTCGGGGGAACGGCAAAATGAGCGGCGTCGGCGTGGTGGTGGTCGGGCACGGCGACACCGCCAGCCGACTGCTGCACGCCGCCAAGGGGATCGTACCCAGCGGCGCGCTCGACGACGTCGTCGCGCTCGATGCCGGGGTGGGGGACTCCGAGTCCTTCACCGACCGGATGTGTGCCGCGCTCGACGATGTCGACGCAGGTGACGGCGTGCTCTTGCTCGTCGACCTGCTCGGTGCAAGTCCGTGTGAGTGCGGCCGCCGTGAAGGCATGGGCCGCGACGTCGTCACGCTCTCGGGACTCAACCTCGCCATGCTCTTGAAGCTCTCCAGCCTCGACCGGACGACGGCGACGGCCGAGACCCTCGCGCAGGCCTGCGCCGCGTCGGCCCAAAAGGCCGTGCACATCACCGTCGTCCCAAGAGCCCCTTCGACCTGATCGCCTGATGTCCGCCCAAGGAGACCACCAGATCGTCAACGACCTAGGCCTGCACGCCCGCGCGGCGAGCAAGCTGGTCGCACTGGCCAATAAGTTCGATGCCGAGGTGTTCATCGGCAGCGCGGGACGTGAGGTCAACGGCAAAAGCATCCTCGGGGTGCTGATGCTCGCGGCCGCCAAGGGCACCACGCTGTCGGTACGCTGCGAAGGCGCGCAAGAAACCGAGGCCTACACGGCGCTCGGCAAGCTGGTGGACGACGGCTTCGGAGAGCTGTGACCAGTCGCAGTGAGCGACATGCAGCGGCCGCGGCCAAGGACCCGCGCGCCCGCCGATCGCTGCGTGGCATCGCGGCCAGCTCCGGCATTGCGATCGGTCCGGCGTACGTCGTCGACCGACGCAAGCGCCACGTCGAAGACCGTGAGATCGAGCGCTCGGACATCGAGCCCGAGCTGGCGAAGTTCGATGCGGCGTTGGCCGCCACGCTCTCGCAGCTCGAGCAGATCGAAGGTCGCCTGCCACACGGCGAGCACCGCCAGATCCTCAAGGCCCAACAATTGATGCTCCAGGACCCGGACCTTGCCGGCCGCGTCGGCGAGATCGTGCAAGAAGAGCAGCTCGGCGCCGAGTGTGCCCTCGCGCGGGTCGCCGAGGAGATCCGGGAGATGCTCGAGCAGGCCGACGCGGTGCACTTTCGCGAGCGGTCTTCAGACATCACCCTGCTCGCCGAGCGCGTGCTCGCGAACCTCTTGGGCAATCGCCCGCGCACGCTCAGACCGCCCGCGGGCTCCATCGTCATCGCCCACGACCTCTCCCCGGCCGATACCGCCGAAATCGTGCGGTCGGATGTCGTTGGCATCGTGACGGCGGTCGGTGGCATGACGGGCCACAGCGCGATCATTGCTCGCTCGATGGAGCTGCCTGCGGTCGTGGGCGTGGACGACGTCGACGAGGTGGTCGAGCGCGGCGACATGGTCGTCGTCGACGCGATTCACGGAGAGGTGTTGCTGCGCCCCGATGACGCCGAACTCGAGCGCTGGAACGAGGCTCGCGGCCGGTACGACCGCTTCGAAGACCAGGTCCAGCGCGAGCATGGACTGCCGGCGATGACTCGGTGCGGCGAGCACGTCACGCTGCGAGCCAACGTCGCCATGGCCGAAGAGGTCGCGTCCTCTCGCTTTCACGGTGCCGAAGGTGTCGGTCTTTTCCGTACCGAGTTTCTCTACATGGGCCGTGACGCCATCCCGACGGAGGAAGAGCACTACCGGCACGCCAAGCACGTGTTGCGCGAGATGGCGCCATATCCGGTGTTGTTCCGGACGTTCGACCTCGGGTCGGACAAGCAGTCGCGGCTGGTCCGGTTCGACGAGACCGAGGTGAACCCCGCAATGGGTCTGCGCGGGCTTCGTCTCGCGCTGAAGGAGCGGCCGTTGTTCCTCGCCCAGCTTCGTGGGCTACTGCGGGCAGCGGTGCACGGACCGCTGCGCATCATGCTGCCGCTGGTCAGCGGCGTCTCCGAGCTCAAGCTCGCCCTCGCGGCGGTGGAAGAAGCCAAGGCGCAGCTCGAGGAGTCCGGCTGGGCTTACGCCCAAGACGTCCCCGTGGGAATCATGGTCGAGATGCCCTCGGCCGCGATGGTGGCCGACAAGCTCGCGAAGTACGTCGACTTCATGAGCATCGGGACCAACGACCTCATCCAGTACACCCTCGCGATCGACCGCGAAAACGACGACGTCGCGTACCTGCACCGGCCGCTTCACCCCGCGATCCTCCAGTTGATCAAGCGCATCAGCGACGCCGGCAAGGCAGCGAATGTCCCGGTGAGCCTCTGCGGCGAGCTTGCGGCCGACCCCCGCTATACCTGGGTTCTGGTGGGGCTGGGCGTTACAGAGCTGAGCATGCATCCTTCCGCCATCCCGGTGATCAAGAACATCATTCGTAGCTCCGAGCTCTCCGACATGGAGGCGCTCGCGCAGCAGGTGCTCGAGTTCGACGACGTCAACGATGCTGAGCGTGTGGTGCTCAAGCAGATGCGCACGCGCTTTCCCGAGCATCTCGATCACGGCGGTGGTCAGCGCCTCGAGGGCGAGGACGCCTCGGAGTTCGGAGACGAGGCATGAGTGGTGTGGAGTTCGAGGTCTCCGCCGGCCAGGGCGCACCATGGCTGCCGGCCCACATCGCCGACGAGACGCGTCTGGTCTCGCTGCCCTTCGGTCGCGTGTTCGTCTGCGATGTGCATCCCGATGGCGGTTCGGCGCAGGCGCTGCCCATCGTGCTGCTGCACGGCTTGTTTCTCACCCACCACGCCTTCTCGCGGATCATCCCGCCGCTTGCTGCGCGGCGTCGCGTCATCGCGCTGGACCTGCCCGGGTGCGGTGATAGTGACCGTCCGAACCCACGCTATGCGGGGCAGTACGGCTTCGATTGGATGGGAGAGGCGGTCCTGCAGACGCTCGACGCGCTCGGTATCTCGCGGTGCGTGCTCGTTGGGCACGATCACGGCGGCGCACTCGCATTGTCCGTCGCGGCGACACAAGCCGACCGCGTTTCGCGGCTGGCCGTGATGGCTCCCCTCGCGCTCACCGTCAGTCTTCCGCTTCAGGGCACGCTCTCCGTCGCGCCCTCGCTGGGGATCGACGTCTTTCGTCGCACGCTACGGAGGGGGGACCTCAAGCGCTTCCTCGAGCAGGGACTCTCCACGCCCGAGCTGCTCGACGAATCGGATCTTCACGTGTTTTGGGACCGGCTGTGCCGGGTGGGAGGCCGAGAAGCCACCTACGCGATGCTCGGTCAGATGCCCAGCGTCGTGCGGCTGCGGGACCAGTTTGCCGCCGTCCACACGCCCACCACGCTCATCTGGGGCGATCGTGATTCGCTCACGCCCCCCGAGCAGTCGAGCCGTCTCGCTGCGCTCTTGCCGAACGCAACCGAGGTGCTCATCGACGGCTGCGGCCACAACCCCGCCTACGAGCGGCCAGGCCAGGTCGTACAGCTTCTGGAGCGCCTCTAGGGCCTCAGGTCTCGACCGTGACGCCGCGCCAGAACGCGACGTGGTCCTTGATCTGCGCGGCCGCTTGCTTGGGGCTGCGATACACCCAGGCCGCGTCCTCGTTCACCTCGCCGTCGACCTCGACCGTGAAGTAGTTCGCGGTGCCTTTCCATCCGCACACCGTCGTGGTTTTGGAATCCCGGAACAGCGACTTGTCCAGTGATTCGGGAGGAAAGTAGTGGTTGCCTTCGACGACGACCGTATCGTCGCTCTGCGCGAGCACGCGACCGTTCCAGATTGCCTTGGCCATGGGGTTCTCCTGTGAGCGAGTACGCTACACTCGCACCCATGTTACCTGCGCGCCATCGGCCCTTGCCGACCCATGGCGCGTGGCTGCAGCCCTGCGTGGCGCTGCTGGCGGCGATGTGGATGTGGCTGCTCCTGCCGGGCTCGGCAGGGGCCCGCAACCCCGACGTGAAATGGAAGACGATCGAGACCGAGCACTTCTACGTGCACTTCTGGTCGGGTGAAGAGGACGCGGCCGAGCGCACCGCGATGATCGCCGAGAAGGCGTACGGCGAGCTGACCGAAGCGTGGGGACACGACGTCTATCTCAAGACGCACATCACGCTCAGCGACGTGCAGGACACCGCGAACGGTCGTGCCACGGCGAACCCGTTTCCGCAGGTCGTGGCGTACGCGACTGCGCCGGAGTCGGGGTCGGTGCTCGAGGCGTACGACGACTGGCTCGACATCCTGATCACGCACGAACTCGTGCACGTGGTCCATCTCGACACCGTGCACGGCATCGCCCGAGCGCTCAACGGTGTGTTCGGGTTCGGCGTGCTCGGCAAGGTCACCACGCCGAACATCGTGCAGCCGCGGTGGGTCATCGAAGGCGTCGCGACGATGCACGAGTCGAAGTACTCGGCGATGGGCCGCCTGCGCTCGGCCCAGTTCGACGCGTTCCTGCGCATGGCGGTGCTCGACGGCACGTTCCAGACCATCGACCAAGTCAGCAATGGCGCCCGCGTGTTTCCGCATGGCACGAGCGTCTACCTATACGGCTCGCACTTCATGCAATACATCATGGCGCGGTACGGGGAGGACAAGCTCCGCGACCTCAGCCACGTATACGCCACGCAGGTAATCCCCTACGGGATCAATAAGGCGATGGAGAAGGTCCTCGGCGTGACCTTCTATCAGCTGTGGAAGGAGTTCAAGCTCGACACGGCACGACGCTTCAAGGCGCAGGCGCGTCGCATTCGGGCACGCGGGCTTCGGCAGGGCCGACGGCTGACCTTTGGCGGGGAGACGACGCGCTACCCGATGTGGTCGCGCGATGACGAGTGGATTTACTTCTACAAGGGCGACGGTCACCGCGATGAGGGCTTCAAGCGCGTGCGTGCGACTGGCGGTCGCATTCGCGAAGGCGTCGGCATTGGTCGCCAGGGTGCCGACGTCGACCTGCAGCAGGTGTTCGACATGGAGGACCCCGGAGCCGCCAGCTTCGTCGCGGCGACCGGCGACATCGTGTTCGACCAGATGGGCACGTACGACCTGCGCTACCGCTGGAGCGATCTGTGGCGCTGGAACGGTGGTGACCCCCGCGGCGCCGAGCAGCTGACGTTTGGCATGCGAGCCAGCGAGCCCGACGTCTCTCCCGACGGCCGCACCGTCGTCTTTCGCCGCAACGACGTCGCGCAGTCCCGACTAGGCTTCTTGGACCTCGACAGCGGCGAGACCGAGGAGTTGCCGCCCATCGACCGCCTCTCGCAGGTCTACACGCCGCGGTGGAACCCCGACGGCATGCGCGTCGCGTTCTCGGGCTTCGTCGAAGGCGGCTATCGCGATATCTATGTGTTCAACCGCGGCACCGGGGCGACCCAGCGAATCACGGCCGACCGTCACATCGACACGACGCCCTCGTGGTCGCCCGATGGCCGCTACCTGATGTTCGTCAGCGACCGGGACGACGTCTACAACATCTACGCCTGGGACACCGAGGACGAGTCGCTGCACCAGGTCAGCAACGTGCTCGGGGGAACCTTCGACCCGCGCGTGAGCCACGATGGAGAGCGCATCGCGTACGTCGGCTACGGCAAGAACGGCTACGACGTGTGGGTCATGGACTTCGACCCGCAGCAGTGGCTGCCGGCGCTGCCCAGCGTCACCGATCTACCGCCGGCCGAGAACCCCAAGCCGCCCATCACGGGGAACAACGGGCGTCCACTGAGCCTCGATTCACGACGCTACAGGCCGATCGAGACGTTCTATCCGCGTCTGTTCTTCCCCACCGCGCTCGACTTTCAGTCGAACGACTTCGGCATGGGGCTCGGCTTCGAAACCGGCATCACCGACTATCTCGCCTACCACTCGGCGCTGATGTTCTTCAACTACAACCGCGACACGCGGTTGGCCTCGGGCGCCATTTCGTACACGTTCGATCGACTGTGGCCCTCGTTCAACATCACGGCATCGCGGTCGTTCAACACCCGCAACGGTGGCTTCACGCGCTTCGACTACGAGCGACCCCTCGATTCGGCCGTGGACAACTACGTCCTCAACGGCTATCGCGAGCGCCAGACGGTGCTCTCGGTGGGCACCAGTCTGCCCGTCCTGCGGCACGCCCAGCACAGCGCGAACTTCGGCGTGGAGTACGTGTGGCGACGATGGGAGAACCTCGACGAGGGCGACAATGCCGTCGATCCCAACGCGCCGGTCACCCGCTTGCCCGAGGTGGGTGACGCCGGTGAAATTGGGCTGGGCGCGAGCTACAGCAACGAATCCGACGGTGGTGGGCGCTTCAGCTACGGCGTCGAGCAGGGGCGGTCCGTCTCCGTCCGTGTCGGTGTCATCGACCGGCGCCTCGGCGGCGACTTCGGCGACATCAACACGAGTGTCTCGTACAACGAGACCATCCCGATGCCGTGGCGCGGGCACCAGTCTCTGGCCCTTCGATGGCGCGCGGGCGCAGCCGCCGGGGGCTTCCGAAACCGCGGGGCGTTCTGCGTGGGGGACTACGTCTCGGGCGGCGACGCCATCCGCTCGATGCTGGGACGTACCGGTTTCGGTACGTCGGGATGCAGCCTGCTTCGGGGTTATGGCGTGCGTGCGCAGTCCGGTCGCTACTTTGCGCGCGCAACGGCCGAGTACCGCATCCCGCTCGCGGACGTGGACCGCGGTGTCGGGTCGCTGCCGTTCTTCATGACGCGGGTGGGCCTGATTCCTTTCCTCGACGTGGGCAACGCATGGACCGACCCAACCGACGTTCGCGACGTGCTCGTGGGAAGCGGAGCAGCACTCGTGTTCTCTTTCCGCATGGGGTACGCCGAGGGCATCAACCTCTTCCTCAAATACGCCCACGGGTTCATGCGAGAGTTTGGAACCGACACGTTCCGCTTGGTCGTGTCGACGAGCTTCTGACGTAGGAGCGGGGGACGGTGAGCAGCGAGGACACCGCATCGACGCCCCAGGGCGGATGGGCTCGTCTGCGGGCCTGGCTGCATGCGCCCGAAGCCGCCGCAGGCTTAGCGGTGTACCGCGTGTTGTGGGGCGCCTTCATGGCCTGGGAGTCGTGGCGGTACCTCGCGGCCGGCTGGGTTCACAAGTACTACGTCGCACCAAACGTCCTCTTCAAGTACTTCGGCTTCGAGTGGGTCCAGCCGCTTCCGGGGCCGGGGATGACGGCGGTCTACGTCGCGATGATCGTTGCCGGGGTCGCGGTAGCCTTGGGCTTGGCATACCGCGTGGCGTCGACCGTGTTCTTCCTCGCGCACACCTATGCGTTCTTGCTGGCCGCGGCGAACTACCTCAACCACGCGTATCTCATCGCTCTGCTGGCGCTGATGATGATCGTGTTGCCCGCCCATCGAACGCTCTCGGTCGACGCGTACTTCAACCGGGCACAGGCGCGGGACACGGTGCCGCAGTGGGCTCGCATGCTGCTCATCGCCCAACTCGCCATCGTGTACGCATACGGCGGGATCGCAAAGCTCAACACCGACTGGCTGTACTTCCAGCAGCCGATACGGCGGTGGATGGGTGGCTCGGCCAAGCGGGTCCGCGATACGAACTGGCTGCAGTGGCTCGACCGGGTTCGTGAGTCCGTTGCACCGGACATGACGGCGTTGCCTCAGCAGGCCTACGACGCGGTGGCCTCGGAGAGCTTCACGCAGTTCGTCACGTACGGCGGGGTCGCGTTCGACCTGTTGATTGGGCCTGCGCTGATTTGGCGTCGGACGCGGCCGTTCGCGGCGATCGCCGCCGCGGGCTTTCACGTCTCGAACATGCACCTGTTCTCGATCGGTGTGTTCCCCTGGCTGATGCTCGCAGCGACCACGCTGTTCTTCGAGCCGGATTGGCCGCGGCGCGTCCCCTGGCTCGGCCGGTACGTCGGTCGCTCGATCGATTGGTTTGCCCGGGATGCGCAACCTGAGCTGGCGGCTTCGCCGCGGGCCCAGCAGCGTTTGACGGCCGTCTGGGTCGGCTGGCTAGCGCTGCAGGTCCTCATCCCGCTTCGCCATCACCTCGTGCCGGGTGAGGTCGCTTGGACCGAGGAAGGCCACTACTACTCGTGGCGCATGAAGCTGCGCTCCAAAAAGGGTACGGTGTCTTTCCGGGTGGTCGACTCGGCTTCGGGCACCACGTGGACGGTGGATCCCAAGGATGACCTCAGCAAGCGGCAGGCCCGAA
This sequence comes from uncultured Nannocystaceae bacterium, assembly GCA_964432695.1. Classification (GTDB taxonomy): domain Bacteria; phylum Myxococcota_A; class Polyangia; order Nannocystales; family Nannocystaceae; genus CAJXVA01. Next base: position 11,616 of record CAYSPB010000099.1, on the reverse strand, counting down.
AGCTGCGCGGCAAGCCCGAGCTCATTCGTCAATACGCGAACTACCTCGTCCGGCGCTATCGCGCGGAGCAAGGCATCGAGGTCGAGGTTTACGTGGACGCGTTCACTTCACTGAACTACCGGAAGGCGCAGCGCTACATCGACCCGGAGGCCGAGCTGGGGCATGCGCAGTCGCGGTGGGGTGCACAGCCCTGGGTGCTGCCGATGGCGTGGACCGAGCCTCCGCATCCCTCGAACCAAACGAAGCCGAGGGCCCGATGACGGGCGTGATGCGCATCGCGTTGCTGCACCATCCGGTGGTGAATCGCCACGGGGAAGAAATCGCGTCGGTGATCGACGAGTTCGACGTCTTCGACGGGGGGCGCCTCGCGCTGACGTACGGTATCCCGACGTTGTACGTCGTCAACCCCGTTTCCGCGCAGCAGGCCAAGGCTGAGCGCATCATCGCGCACGCCAAGAGCGACGCCCGCGATGCGATTCGTGGTCGCATGAACGCGCTGCAGTGGTGTGCGTCGCTCGACGACGCCATCGCCGACGCGTCACGGCCCGAGCGGCCCTGGGTGGTGGCAACCAGCGCCGTGCCGCGCGAGCCGGTCGCGACGGTGGCCAGCGTGCGAGACGCACGAGCCCAGGGGCGGGACGTCCTGCTCATCATCGGCAAGGCGTGGGGCCTGGCGCCGTCGGTATTCGAAGCTTGCGACGCTCAGCTCGAGCCCATCGACGCGGGCACGGGCTTCAACCATCTGTCGGTGCGCAGCGCGATGGCGATCTTGATCGATCGGCTGTGCGCACCGGCTAGATGACCCACTGGCCTTCGATGCGGAGCGTCTCGGCACCACGCTTGGCCGCAACGAGTTCGACCTCCGTGCCACCGGCGACTTCGATGACCGCCGTGAGACCCTGCAGCAGAGCGTCCGCCAGCAGTCCGTCGAGCAGGTGGGGGCGATGCTTGACGAGAATGTGCGCCCCGTCGGCAGCGAGGTGCTCGACGATGAAGTCCGTGCCGCGATGAAAGGACGTCCATCGGCGCGCCGCGCTGCGCAGCAGCGTTTGTGGCTTGGTGATCGCGAGCATCACGCTGTACAGCGGCCCATCGAAGAGCGCGCGCTGCCGGTCGTGGCAGAACCGGCGGAAGTCGTCATCGTCGCGACAGCACAGGTCGCGGCTCGCGAGCGTGAGCGCGTGGTGGTGGACCGAGGGGATCCATGCGCTGACGGGCATCGGATCTTCGACCAGGCGACGCAGTCCCGTCGGAAGCGGCGAGACGTCGGGCATCGTGCGCAGCTCGATGATCGAGCGGTACAGGGAGGCTTTGGTTCGAACGTCGGGATAGCTGTCGAGTCCGTGGGGCAGGCGGTCGAGATACCCCTGCAGGTGCGGAAGAGCGTCGTCCACGACCCTTCGATCGTACACCGGCTGGCCGGGCGCGCCTCGACCGATTCGGCACGGGGCGGACATGATCGCGGCCGCGGCGGCATGGAGATGTCGTGACCGAAGCCGAGGATGAGCCGCGGGAAGCCGACGCGGCGCTGCTCAAGCGGATCGCGGCGGGAGAGCGCGAGGCCTTTGATGCGCTTCATCGCGCGCACTACCGCAGCGTCGTGCGTCTGGCGATGGGAATCGTAGGCAGTCCCGACGATGCGCGCGACGTCGCGCAAGACGTTTTCGTCCAGCTGCTTCGCGTTGCGCCGCGATGGCGGCCGGACGCGCGCGTCTCGACGTGGCTGCGACGAACCACGTTCAACCTGTCGAGGACGATGCGGCGCCGCGTCACGCGATGGTGGCGACGTACCGGACCGGTGGCCCCGGTCCTCGTCAGTCCCGAGCGTGCGGTTGGCTTGGCCAATGTCGAGTCGGAGCTCGGGGCGTGTCTCGAGCGATTGTCGCGGCGACAGCGGGCCGTCGTGACGTTGCACCTCGACGAGGGGCTCACGCCCGCCGAGATCGCCGAATCCCTGGACATGACTCCGAATGCGGCCCGGCTTGCGCTGTCCAAGGGACTCCGCGTGCTGCGGGCGGAAACAGGCGCGGTGGTCCGCGACATTGCAACGGAGGGCGCGAGCCGATGAACGATGAACGAGAACGACTTCAAGCCTGGCTGGATCAGAACACGCCAAGTGAGGCGGACCGCGTCCACGACGCCAATGCGACGTGGTCGCGGCGCCGACCCGTCCCTGTGGTGGCGGTGGCGGTGGCGGTGGCGGTGGCGGCCTCGGTCGCCGTGGGCGTGTGGGCACTTCGCGGTGCCGAGGCACCCGCGCGCGCGCCGGCCTACGACTCGAGCTTGGTGATGACCGTGGGGGATGACCCCGCCGAGATCCGCATCCTCGTGGGGGTGCGCCGTGAAGGAGAACGATGATGACGATGGTGAAGAAACTCGTGACCGCAGCCGTGGTCTCTCTACTCTGTGTGCCGGCGGCGGCGGCGGATGCCTCCGATCCGCTCGACGGGCTCATCGAGGAGAAGATCGTGTTGGAGGTGCAGCAGGCCCCCGCGAGCGACCTGTTCTTGCTGCTCGGGGACATCGCCCAAACGAACTTCGTGCTCGACCCATGCGTGCAGGGCACCCTCACGTTTCGGCTCGAGGACGTGACGGTCGCGACGGTGCTCGAGGTGGTCGCGGACGCGCTTTGGCTTCGCTACGACGCTGCCGAAGACGGCATTGCGGTTCGCTGTGACGCCGTGGACGGAGAGCCGACGCGCGTGGATCTGCAGGTCGTCGATGCACCGCTCTCGGACGTTCTCGATGAGCTCGCCGAGGCGAGCGCGCTGACACTTCATGCGCACGACTGCGAAGCGCTGCGTATCGATCTTGACCTGCACAATGCGCCACTGCGGGCTGTATTGCGCGAGCTGGCGGCGCAGGCGGACGCGGACCTCGACGCGGGTCCGAACCGCATCGATGTCCGCTGTGCGCGCGCCTCCTGAGGACCCTCGGGGGCGGCGCTGGTACGATGGCAAGGAGCTCATCGCCGAGACCGAGTCCGTGGGGTTGGGGACGGCGTTCATGGTCCTGCGCGGCGGTTTCCTCGGTGGGGCCGCGGTCGCGCTGCTCAGTGGCTTGTTCATGCTGTCTCGGTCCCGCGAGCCCAACCGCGCGTTTCGCCGTGGGGAAGACACCACCGCATGGGTCCAGGACATGCTCGCGGATGGTCCGTGTGCGTGGGCGCCCGGTGAAGTCCAGGCCGCAGTCGACGCCATCTTGGCGAAGGGCGAAACCTGAGGCGACGCCCGGGCTTCCACGCTTGACGCTCGGCCGTCATCTGAGATGGTGCGCCTCGTGGTCGATCCGATTCGGTACACAGATCTCGACACGGGCGAAGTGCACGAAGAGGCGGTCTACGGGGGGTCGTGGATCAAGCTCCTGTACGGCACCCTGCCAGGGCGCATGGTGTCTGCCGCGGTGGCGTTGCCCCCGGTCAGCCGCCTCTACGGTTGGCTTCAGGATCGTCCGTCGTCGAGCCGGAAGGTGGCGCCGTTCATCGAGGAGTTCGGCATCGAGATGGACGACTTCCTGCCCGAGGAAGGGCGCACCGCAGCATCGCCGTACTCGACGTTCAACAAGTTTTTCACGCGGCGCGTGACGCCGACCGCTCGACCGTTCGCCGATTCGCCGGAGTTTCCCGCGCCGTGTGACGCTCGCTACTTCGCGTACACCTCGCTCGACGACGCCGTACGCGTGCCTGTCAAAGGCTCGCTGTTCAAGGCGAGCGCGCTGCTGCGAAACGAGACCTGGCAGTCCCACTTCGAGGCTGGCCCCGGCTTCATCGCGCGACTGTGCCCGGTCGACTATCACCGCTTTCATTTTCCCGACGACGGTCGCGTCCTGGACGGGTGGCGGATCCCCGGTGCGCTGCACTCGGTCAACCCGTGGGCCCTCGCGTTCCGGCAGGACATCTTCATGACCAACGAACGCGAGATCACGATCCTGCAGACCGAGAACTTCGGCAAGCTCGCCTACATCGAAGTGGGGGCGACCTGCGTCGGCAAGATCGAGCAGACCTATACCGGCACGACGTTCGCGCGTGGCGACGAGAAGGGGATGTTCTTGTTCGGGGGGTCGACCGTCATCGTCATCGGTGAAAAGGGTCGCTGGACCATCGACCCGCGGATCCTCGCGAACACGAACGAGGGCATCGAGACGTATCTGAAGATGGGTCGGCCTCTCGGCGGGGCCTCGACGTAGCCTTGTGTTGAAGCATGAAGATGCAATAGGTTTGCATCTTCGATGCTGCATCGGGACAGTGCCCACGTCGCCGCGCAACTTCTGGAGCGAGAGGGCGCGGCTGCGCCCGGCGAAGGGCAGACACCGCTGACCACACGGGTTCGAGCGTTCGTCCACGACCGTGCGCGACGCGCCCGTTACGTGGACATGGCCACGGCCCATCTCGGACGGCGAACCGCACGCGGCGATGGACCGTTCGACGTGGTGCTGATCGGCGCGGGCTTGCATGCGGCCGCGTTTCTCTACACGTTGCGAAGCTGCAGCCCGCACCTACGCGCGCTCGTCCTCGAGAAGAGCGCGCAGGTCTGTTCCACGTTCGCAGGGCTGGGTGATGCGCTCGTCTTGAACTCGCCGACCTTCTCGCGGGTCGGCCTGAACGCCAACATCATGCCTGGGCACTTCGTTCAGGTGAGCGACTTCGATGAGGTCGCCGAGCGACCCTTTCCCACCGCCAAGCACCTGCATCAACTCGCGGCGATGGTGCTCTTTCACGCCGACGCGAACATCGAGTTCGGGTTCGACGCAGTGGACATCACGCGACGCGGGGCGACGTATGTCGTTTCGTCGAACGACCGCCACGTTCAGGCCAGGAGCGTGGTCGTGTGCAACGGGATGGGGGAGCCCGAGGATGCGGCCTACGAGTTCGATCGTCGCTCGCAGGACATCGTCTTTGGCGACGCGTTCATCGCTCGGTGTTTCGAAGACCCGGACTTCGTGACGTCGGTGCGTGGCAAGTCGGTCGCGGTCGTCGGTGCCGGAGACACCGCGAACTGCGTGATGGAGTATCTCGTGCCGCTGCACTACCCCAACGACGACTATGGAGTGGGCGGATCGTCGGCGATCCTGCCGAGGTCGATCGTGTGGGTTGGGCAGCGTGCGACCGACGTGCGGGAGTACTTCTTCGCAAACAAGCGTCGCTACTGTCACTCCGGTGGCGTGATCGAGCTCTTCTGGCAGGGGGACGAACCGCTGGAGCTGCCCGCGGGCGTATGGGCACAGGTGCAACGGACCATCCGCTGCGTTCCCGACCGACTCGTCTCCGTCGCCCATGAGCCCGGTGGCCTGGCACTCACGACCACGTCACAAACGCTTCGTGCAGATATCGTGATCGATTGCACCGGTCGCTCAAATCGCTTGAGCATGTCTTTGCGCGAGGGTGGTGTTCACTTCGTCGATGGCGACATCACGCTGCTCGGCGGTCGGTGGGACGAGGCGCTCGAGCGCCACACGGCGGCCCCGCGCTCTCTTCGGGCGAGACGCGTCGCGTGTCGACTGCCCGCCGAACGTGTGTTCTTCCTTGGCAGCGCGTGTCCCCTGTCTGCGCTCATTCCCGACGAGGAAGCCGGTGACGGCTCGATGCAGCACGAGGAGGACCGCGCGAGCCTCACCGACAGCAAGTGGTCTCTGGAGCACACGCTTCCGCGGACGGTCGCCTTTGCGCAGCAGTTCGCGTGCGAGGCTCGCCTTGCCTCAGCAGCCGCAGGGACTCTCGTCGATTTTGAACACGAGCCGCCGAAGGCCGCGGTCGACGATCGGCGGTGAGCGGTGGACTGCGCCGAGACCCCGGTTGTTCGCGAACGACTCGCCTTTGAGCAGGATGACGTCGCCCGGTGCGCACTGACGTAGCGCGTTGGGGTGTCGGAGCACCGAGCGGTTTGCTTCGTCGATGTTGACGTCGACGCGTGCGAGGTTCGAGCGGACCACGTCGTCGTCGTGCACCCATTGCGTGCCGGGCCCAGCGTAGGTGCACAGCAGCCGGACGGTGACCTGGTCGACGTGCAGCTTGCGGCACGCGTCGTGGGCAACCACGGACAGCTGCGCGTGAACGTGTCGACGACCGAGCAGAGCGCCGTAGGACCGCGTGAGGATGTCGATGTCCTGCGCGAGGAATCGGCGGGCGACCGAGTCTTCGATCGGTTCGAGCAGCGCGTCGAGCTGCGGCTCGGTAGCATCGAGTGTCGCGCCATGTTCGAATGTGCCGCCGCCGGCCTCGGCGTCGAGGGCGGCCTCGACCGCGGAGGGCAGGCCCCGCTCGTGGACGAGGACGTTCACGCCGAGCTGGAGCAGCTCGCCAAAGGGCAGGGGGCCGGGTGCAGGCGAGGGCTGCGAGCGAGCGTGGACGATGCGCACTACCTCTTTGTATTCGCAATGCAAATGTAAATGCAATGCGTTTGTAATAGTCGGGCTAGCCGCCCCGCCGGAGGGCGGCTTCGGCGAGGGCGGTGACGACCCCGTCATCGTCGCCCAGTGCGCCGGGAACGAGGTGCACGTGCGTCCGGGGATGTGCGGCATCCACTTCGGCGACGAGCTTGGGGACGTCGCGCTTGAGGTGGCGTCCGCCGGCGGAGAGAAAGGCCGCGACCACGCGGACTTCGGTCGCACCGTCGCGCACCAGCGTCTCGACGACGTCGGCCAGCGAGGGCTCGATGAATTCCATGTAGGCGAGCGCGACGTCTGGTCCACCATGCTGCTGGGAGCGTGCATTCGCAGCTTCCGCCACCCGCTCGAGCGGGCGACGCCAGTCGGGGTCCGGGCTGCCGTGGGCGATGAGAACGATGGGCGCGGTCATGAGAGTCCTTGCAGAGCGGCGAACAGCGACGTGGCCGCCGACGTGGCGGGCACCGCCGACAACTCGCGGCGTAGCACATAGCCGCGACGCAGCGCTTCGAACGCGCGCGGCCGATCGACTGCAGGCAGTCGCAGCAGACCCCGAAGGTCGGCGTCGGGCGCGTGCAGCGGGTGCAGGGTGCGCAACACGGCCGGCGCGTCGGCGTCCTTGGGCAGCGCAGCAACGGGCTCGAGCACCGCGCGTTCTTCGAACGTCGGGGTCGTTTTGAGGTGCTGCTGAAGGGCGTCGTGAACCATGCGGGTGCCGCGAGCTTTGCCTTCGGCGGTGTAGCCGGCGATGTGCGGCGTGGCCAGTCGAATCGCGGGATGACGGAGCAGACCGGAGCGTACGTTGGGTTCGCCTTCCCAAACGTCGAGCACGGCGTGACCGTGGCCGGCATCCAGCCACGCATGAAGTGCGGCGTTGTCCACCACGTCTCCGCGACAGGTGTTGAGGACGAGCGCACCGGTGGGCAAGGTCGCCAAGGCTTCGGCGTCGAGCAGGTGTCGCGTCGCGTAGGCTCCGTCGAGCACCTTGGGGACGTGCAAGGAGAGCGTCGGACATCCGCGCAGCAGGGTCGACAGGGGGTGGTACCGCTCGTCCTCGAAACCGGCGTCGGCCCGCGGTGGATCGCAGACCAGAACCGTGTATCCGAGGCGGCGCAGCGCCGTGGTGAGGCGTCGGCCGATTTGCCCGTAGCCGACCACGCCCACCGGGTCCGTGAACCCACCGAACGACAGCAAGGCGGTGAGGACGTACTCGGTGACGGCGCGCGCGTTGCAACCCGGCGCGTGTGCGAAGTGGATACCGAGCGCGTCCAGGTCTGCACGCACCACGTGGTCGGTGCCGGCGGTTGCGCTGCCCACGAAGCGGACCGGTGTCCCCTCGAGCAGGTTCGCGTCGACTCGCGTCACGCTTCGGACGAGCAGCGCGGTCGCGTTCTGCAGGTGGCTGCGTCCGATGTCGGCACCGCGAACGCGACGGACGGCATCGGTGCCGAACGCTGCGTCGAGGTGTGGGATCGCGTCGTCGGCGACGATCACGAGGTCGCGATGGCTCGGACCTCGACGGACAAGATGTCCTCTTGGGACCGGAGCTGGGCGAGGAGCGTGTCGGTGGGCTCGCGCTGGACGGTGATCGTGGCGCTTGCAGCTTCGTTGCCGCGGAAGATGACGTTCTGCATCTCCTGTACGTTGGTGTTCTCTTCGCGGAGCGCACCGAGAACGGTCGCGAGCACGCCGACGCGGTCGCGGTGACGGACCACGATGCTCCACCCGGTCTTGCGCGGTGGCAGGACGTTCACGACGTTCGCGACTGCGCCGGTGTCGAGGAAGCCCTTGAGGATGCGAACCACCTCGGCAACGGTGGCGAGCTGCGCTTGCTGGGTGGACGCACCGATGTGCGGCGTTCCGTACAGGCCGTCGAGCTGCTGCATCTCACCCTCGAACGCAGCATCACCGCCCGAAGGCTCCCGCTCGAACACGTCCAGCGCTGCGTGGACGCGACCGGCCTGCACGGCCTCGCGCAGGGCGACGTCATCGACGACGCCGCCGCGGGCGGTGTGCAGCAAGAACGCACCGTCTTTCATCTTTGCCAGCTGCGGGGCACCGATGAGGTGCTTGGTGGCCTCGGAGTAGGGGACGTGCACGCTGATGGCATCCGCGTCGGCGAGCAGGGCGTCGAGGTTGACGTAGGCCGTGACGCCATAGGACTCGGCGCGGCTGGCGGTGAGGCTGCGGCTGTACGCGCCGACGTCCATGCCGAACGCTTGCGCTCGCTCGGCGACGGCCTGCGCGATGGCCCCGAACCCGACGAGGCCGAGCGTGCGGCCGAGCAGTCCCTTGGCCTTGCCGTAGTGCTTCTTGCGCCACCTGCCGGCGCGTAGATCGGCGACGGCGTCGGGAATGCGTCGGTCGAGGGCGAGTAGCATGCCCATCGTCAACTCTGCGACCGCGATCGCGTTGCGGCCCGGGCAGTTGGCGACGTAGACCCCGTGTCGGCTGGCAGCATCGAGGTCGATCGTGTTCACGCCCGCGCCGGCCCGGATGACCAGCGCGAGTTCTTTGCCGGCTTCGAACGCAGTCGCGGTGACCTTCGTTGAGCGCACGACGAGGGCCCCGGCACCGGTTTCTCGCAGTGCGTCGGGGATCGCGTCCGCGGTGAGATCTGGCCGCGAATCCACGATCAGACCCAGCTCGCGCAGGTCATCGAGTCCTTGGGGAGGAAGCTTGTCCGCGATGAGCACCAGCATGGCTCCATGCTTATCACAGGGGTGGCGCGCCCCCGCGGCGCGCGATATCTCAACCATGCGTGAGCTTGCGTCGCCGATCGTGTTTCTTGGGACCGTGCATTGCGGCTGCGCTCGCGTGCTCGCCCGGCGCGGTGGAGCCCGCGGCAAGCGGTGACGCTGAGGTGTCGACGCCGTCCGAAGCCGAGCCGCGGAGCCAAGTGGCCGACGAAGCCGACCCGGCACCTCGGGACACGGTCGAGCCCCCGCCCAAGCCGCCACCTCCTCCGTTGCCCACGCCCGCCGACGCAGGCTCGTGTCCCGCATCGGACGACCCCGCGGTCGGCATCATGGTGATGCCCTTCCACCCCGTTCAAGGCGAGCCGGTCACGGTCGTTGCCGCAACGTTGCAGACCGAGGCACCGCTCGCGGTGCGCGTCGACTCGGGCGCGGGCGAGCCGCTGCCGGTCGAACTCACGCACCGAACGGGCGTTCCCTCGGCGGTCATTGCTCGCTTTACACCGTCGGCCAACGCCAAGGTCGTGGTCGGGCAGGGCGGGACGGGGCAGGCGTGCATGACCGTACGTCCGAAGGCTGCCAAGACGCATCGGCCTCGGCCGCTTTCGGAGGCGTACACCTGGCCCGCGAAGCGTCGCTGGGATGCGGGAGAAGAAGCCCTGTTTTCCGCCTGGGTTCGCGAGATGTTCACGGCGCCGCGAGGCGAAGAGCTGGCGTGGAAGCGGCTCGACGAGGTCACCTCCGACGCGTCTCGCAATCTTCTGCACGATGCGTACGGCTGGGGCGAAGACGCCGCGGGCGCGGGCCTGAAGATGAAGCCCGACTGCGCCGATACCCCATACTTCTTGCGCGGCTACTTTGCGTGGAAGCGTCAGCTGCCGTTCGCGTATCGCCGCTGCTCGCGGGGCCGCGGCAAAGCACCCAAGTGTGGGCCGCTGCATGGCACCGTCGGCGCACCCGAACACGAGGCCGACGCGCGCAAGCCCGGCGAACTCGGGCAGCTTCAAAAGTACATGCGCCGAACCCTCGCGTGGGGGGTGCACTCGGGCAACGGCCGCACGGCGCTGGCCGACGATTCAACCGACTTCTACCCGGTCGCGTTGCGCCGCGGAGCGCTGCGGCCGGGCACGACCTATGCCGATCCGTACGGTCATCTCTTCGTGCTCGTCGAGTGGATGGAGCCCGAGGGCGACGCCCCCGGCATTCTGTACGCAATCGATGGACAGCCGGACGGAAGCATCACGCGCAAGCGATTTTGGGAGGGCAACTTCCTGTGGAACCCCGACCCTACGCTCGGCGGTAGCGGTTTCAAGAACTTCCGGCCGCACGCCGTCGTCGGTGGCGCCGACGAGCCGGTCGTCGAGGTACCCGACAACGCAACCTTGAAGACCAAGGCGGGCTACGGGGACTACAGCGACGAGCAGGGCCGGCTCAGCTCCGAGGCGTTCTACGACACGATGGACGCGCTGATTACCCCAGGCCATCGCGACGCCGTCGAGGCGCAGCGGGCCGCCGTCCAGGCGCTGTTCGAAGCGGCGAAGGTTCGCGTCACCTCCGTGCAGAACGGGGACGGCCACGTGGCCAAAGGGGGCGTCATCGACATGCCCGACGGGCACGCCATCTTCGAGACGACCGGCGCGTGGGAGAACTTCTCCACGCCGGCTCGCGACCTGCGCCTCCTCATTGCGATCGACCTCGTGCGGGGTTTCGAAGCCAAGGTTGCGCGCAACCCGGAGGTGTATCTCGAGTCCGGCCAGTCGCTCGACGACCTGAAGGCCGAGCTATCGAAGACGCGCGCGGACATGCTGGCCAACCCAGCGCTGCGGTTCACGTACACGCGCAGCGATGGCAGCGAATGGTCACTGGGCGTCGCTGAGCTGCTCGAGCGCGCGCGTGCGCTCGAACTGGGCTACAACCCGAACGACTGTCCCGAAATCCGATGGGGCGCACCGGAGGGCAGCGACGAGCGCAAGACCTGCCGTCGTCGTGCGCCCCCGCTTCAGCAGCGCAAGATGGCCGCCTATCGACCATGGTTCGAGCAGCGGCAGCGGCCGCCGCGGGGAGACCCTGGCCCGCCCGTCGAGTGACGCGGGGCAACGTTCCCCAAGGCCTCGGGTCGCATTCGTTTGACCTCGAACCCGCCCACGCGGACACTACGGATCCGGGGTCGCCCCCGAACACGAACATGGGCTTCGAGGACAAGCGACGCAGCCAACGATACGACGTCCAACTCGCACTGCGAGTGACGCGAGGCGAAGACACGGTGGTCGGCATGACCCGAAACGTGAGCCTCGGTGGGCTGATGGCCGAGGTCCCGCTGGACCCCGCACCGTCTCTGGGCGAGCGGCTCCAGCTGTCCTTCTCGATCCCGCAGCTCGACGGCCCGATCGAGGTCGAGGCCGAGGTGCGTTGGATGGGGGCGTCGGGTCTCGGCCTTCAGTTCATGACGGGTCTGCGTGCGAAGCAAACCTGGGCGCTCGGTCGCTTTCTCGAGAGCCTTGCGTCGTGATTCGGACGGCTGTCGTCGGGTCGCTGATCG
>CAYSPB010000098.1:0-20002 GCA_964432695.1 uncultured Nannocystaceae bacterium | reverse complement strand
GCTGCGTTGGTCGACGACCGCATGCAGGCGCTCCCCGACGCGTACGCGCAGGTCTGTGAAGCCAGCGTCAGTGACGACGGTGGCATCGAGTTGACCACGGAACTCGGCTGTCTGCGGCGGCGCTACGTCGTGCTTTCGGAGTTGGTGGCGGCCGTACCGGGCGCCGACGCCAAGCAGCTGGGCGAGATCGAGGCCGCGATTCGTCGCGATGCCTCCGCACCGGCGTGCGACGAGATGCAGGCGGCACCCCTTCCGGCAGAGCTGGTGGCCGCCATTGCAAAGGCCGACGCCGTCTTGGCCGAGGTCGCCGTCATGCGGACGGCAAACCGCTACGACGAAGGTGCGCAGCGGCTTCACGAGTTGGCGCGCACCGCCGAAGAACTCGGTCACGAGCCGCTGCAAGCTCGCGTTGCCAAGGCGCGAGCGGACATCGCGATCACCCGTGGTCGAAACGGCGAAGCCGAGGATGCGCTGGTCTCGGCCTATCAGCTCGCGGTTGGTCTCTCCGATCACCGCTTGGCGATGGATGCCGCGGCGCGCATGGTCCAGCTGCTCGGGGTCGAGCTGTCCCGCTCGGGCGAGGCGCTGCAGTGGGCGCGCCACTCCGAGGCCGCGGCGGCTCGACTGGGGCAGCCCGACCCGCAGCTTCATCTGTATCGCGTGCTCGGCAACGTCCACTTCGCCGCTGGCGATCATGAGCGGGCCGCGGCGATGTTCGAGAAGGCCGCCGCCACGATGCAGGCAGACGAGGGCGCACCTGCGATCGAGCGCATCGATGCGCTGCGGCAGCTGGGCAACGTGCACTTGCACCTTGGGCAGCCGGCGAAGTCGCGCGATGTGTTTGCCCAGGCGCTGGTGCTGGCCGAATCCTACTACGGACCCTCCGGACACGACGTCGCCGCGCTCGCCTACAACCTCGCGCTGGCAACGGCGGAGGCGACCGGCGACCCCGCGCAGTCCCTGGCGCTGTTCGAGCGCTCTGCCACGCTCTACGCACGGCTGTGGGACGACCACCCCGACCTGGGCGATGCGCTGTATCGGCTGGGCAAGACCATGGCTGCGCTGGGGCGCGTCCGTGAGGCCGAGCCGAAGATGCGCGAGGGCATCGCGATGCTGGCCAAGGGGAGCGGCGCGGGGCACCCCTACGTGCTCGACTGCCGCGCGGGCTTGGTCGACGTGCTGCTCGAGGAGGGGCGCGGCGAAGATGCGCTGCGAGAAGCCGTGTCGCTGCACGCGGATGCACAGGGCGCACTCGGAGATGCGCATCCGGTGACGACGCGGGTGCACGCGCAGGTCGGTTCGGCGCAGGAGCAGACCGGCAATGCCGACGAAGCCCGCCGCGCGCTCGAGGCTGCAGCCCGGCTCTCACGAGAGAGCTCGGAGCCGGATCGGCGCATGGTGTGGTCGACCACGGCCACGCTGGCGGAGTTTCGGGCTCGCAACGGTGAGCCCGAAGCCGGTCGTGCGCAGCTCGAGGCCACCGTGGCTGAGGTGGAGCAAGCGGTCGGCACCGAGGACCCGCTGTGGGCGGACTATCAGCTGCGCGCGCTCGCGTTGCTCGACGTTCGCGAAGCGAGCGCGGAGCATCTCGCCGACGCTCGGGCGGCACTCGACGTACTCGGGCGAGGCGCGCTCCAGCCCGGCTACGCCGACGTCCAGTTCTCCGTGGCGCGGCTCGAGCATGCGCACGGCGATCCTGCAGCAGGTCGGGCCCGGGCCGAGGCTCTCGCGACTCGGCTGCGGCAGGCTGGCCGGAGTCGCCCGCTCGCAGCCGAAGTCGATCGTTGGCTCGCCGCCGCCGAGCCGCGAGACGCGACGCCCGCGAGCACGCGTTGAGCGACCTGACGCACGTGTCGAAACGCGCGCATCGGGTTGAATCGACCCGCGGACTCATGTACACCCCGCGCGCTCTTGGCCGCGCGGACGCGTGCACCGCTCGCGCAGAAGACGGGAGTTCCCCGACCCCATGTCTCGACCTTCGAACCGAGGGACCGTCCGCGCGGACGTCCTGAGCGGAATCACCGTTGCCCTGGCTCTCGTTCCCGAGGCCGTTGCGTTTGCCTTCGTCGCGGGCGTGCCTCCCGTGGTGGGCCTGTACGGGGCCTTCATGATGGGGCTCATCACCTCGCTCTTCGGTGGGCGGCCCGGGATGATCTCAGGTGCGACCGGCGCGATGGCGGTGGTCATGGTTTCGCTCGTGAGCGAAGGCAACGCGTTGGGCCTCGCCGCGGGCGATACCTCGTCGCTCACTGGGCTCCAGTACCTGTTCGCCACGCTGGTCCTGGCCGGAAGCCTGCAGATCGCGGCAGGTGCGCTGGGTCTGGGGAAGTTCGTCCGAATGATCCCCGCGCCCGTCATGATGGGCTTCGTCAACGGACTGGCGATCGTCATCTTTCTCTCGCAGCTGGGCATGTTCCGCGAACAGGGCGACTGGATGCAGGGGACGCCGCTGATGACGATGCTCGGCCTGACCGCCCTGACGATGGCGATCATGGTCGTCCTGCCCAGGCTCACCAAAGCGGTACCCGCTGCCTTGGTGGGGATCGTCGTGGTCACTGGCATCACGCTCGGTGTCGGCATCGACACGCCGACCGTGGCGTCGTTCATCGTCGACCGAGGCGGGACCGGCATCGCCGCCGGAGTGCCGAGCTTTGCGGTGCCGATGATCCCGTTCGACAGCGAGACGCTTCAGTTCATCTTCCCCTACGCCGGCATTCTCGCCGCGATCGGGCTGATCGAATCGCTGATGACGCTCAATCTCGTGGACGAACTCACCGAGACCCGCGGCAACGCCAATCGTGAGTGCTTTGCGCAAGGCGTTGCGAACATCACCAACGGCTTCTTTGGCGGTATGGGCGGATGCGCTATGATCGGCCAGAGCATCATCAACATTCAGTCCGGGGGGCGGTCCCGGATCTCCGGCGTGGTCGCCTCGCTGGGCCTGCTTGGCTTCATCCTCTTCGGCGCCTCGATGATCGAACTCGTCCCGATCGCGGCCCTGGTCGGCGTGATGTTCATGGTCGTGATCGGCACCTTTGCCTGGAACACGTTCCGCATCCTCAACAAGGTCCCAGCCGCCGACGTCGCGGTGATGGCCCTCGTGACGGGGCTGACCGTCGTCTACGACTTGGCGATCGCCGTGCTGTGCGGCGTCGTGATCTCCGCGTTGGTCTTTGCCTGGGAAAACGCGCTGCGGATTCGTGCCCGCAAGTCGGTCGACGAGCAGGGGGTCAAACACTATGAGATCTACGGGCCGCTGTTCTTCGGCTCGACCACGCTGTTTGCGTCGAAATTCGACGTCGCCGGCGATCCCGACGAGGTGGTGGTGGACTTCGCCGAGTCGCGCATCGTCGATCAAAGCGCGATCGAGGCGATCAACAAGCTTGCCGAGCGTTACCAAGCCGCTTCGAAGACGCTGCATCTGCGCCACCTCAGCCCCGACTGCATTCGGCTGATTCGGCGCGCCGAGAGCATCTGCGATGTCAACGTGCTCGAGGATCCCGAGTACTTCGTTGCGGTCGACGACTATCGCGCGGCGATTGCCGCGTCCCTGGCGTCGACGCCCGAAGGCGACGTCAACCTGCTGCGCGACGACGATGTGCACGCCTTGGCGCGACGCGGCCGCGTGCTGCAGCGCCGCGCGACGCTCGACGCGCCCTGATGGCCGGGCTCAGGGGCAGATCTTCTTGCCCGGGCCGCCGCAGCAGAAGTCGTCGAGGATCTGGCAGTTGAGGCAGACCTCGCAGCCGGGGACGTTGCCGTCGCATTCCTCGCCCGGCTCGACGATACCGTTGCCACACTGGAAGCAGCTGTTCGTGTTGAGCGTGCAGTTGAGGTTGCAGCCGAGCGTGCCGCCGGGGAAGCCTGCCGTCACGCAGGTCTGACCCCCAAGCGCGGAGCCATCGCAGTCTTCGCCCGGGTCGAGCGAGCCGTCGCCACACGCGTAGCAGCCGTTCGTGTTGAAGTTGCAGCTGCCGTTGCAGCTGAGTGAGCCGCCGTCGAAGCCTTGGCTAGCACAGGATGCGCCGCCCAGGGCAGGCCCGTCGCAACTCTCGCCGGGGTCGATGGAGCCGTCGCCACACTCGAAGCAGCCGCCGGTGTTGAGCGTGCAGTTCGAGTTGCAGCTGAGTGAGCCGCCGTCGAAGCCCTGGCTGCCGCAGGTCGCTCCACCGAGCGCTGAACCGTCGCAGGTCTCGCCAGCGTTGATCGCTCCGTCGCCGCACTCGAAGCAGCCGCTGGTGTTGAGCGTGCAGTTCGCGTTGCAGCCGATGGAGCCACCGTCGAAGCCCTGGTTGCCGCAGGTTGCTCCGCCGAGTGCCGCGCCGTCGCAAGCCTCGCCGGGGTTGACCGAGCCGTCGCCGCACTCGTAGCAGGCGGCGGTGTTGAAGTCGCACTCGGACGTGCACGCGAGCGTGCCGCCGTCGAAGCCCTGGCTGGCGCATGTTTGGCCCCCGAGGGCCGCGCCGTCGCAGTCCTCGCCGCCGTTCACCGCCGCGTCGCCGCAGCCGGTTCCGTTGCACGCCGAGGTGTCGAACGTGCAGCCAGCCCCGCAGGCGAGGGTGCCGGAGAAGAAGCCGAGGCTCTGGCAGGACTCCCCACCGAGATCGAGGTCGTCGCACGCTTCGGGCCCATCGATGGCGCCGTTGCCACATGAACTGCAGCCCCACGCATCGATCGTGCAGGTGCCGGTGCAGACCAGGTCGCCCTCGGTGAAGCCGAGCGAACTGCATGAGGATCCGTCGAAGTCGGCGCCGTCGCACGCCTCGGTGCCCGAGACCGTGCCGTCACCGCAGGTGAAGCACTCGGAGGTGTCGAAGCTGCAGTCGCGTCCGCACTGCAGGGCGCCGCCTTGGAACCCTTCGCTCTCGCAGGTCGCGGTGCCCAGGTCGGCGCCGTCACAGGACTCGGTACCGTCGAGAACCGCGTTGCCACACTGGGCGCATCCGGACGTGTCGAGCACGCAGCCTTTGGTGCACGACAAAGAGCCACCATCGAAGCCTTGGCTCTCGCAGGTCTCGGTTTGTTCGGCGGCGGGATCGCAGGTCTCCGGCGCGGTGACCATGCCGTCTCCGCACGCGCTGCACTCCCCGTAGTCGTAGGTGCAGGTGGCGCTGCAGCCCAACGCTTCGGTCGGCTCGCCCAGCCCGACGTCGGCACAAGTGCTCGAGGTGCCCAGGTCGGCGCCGTCGCAGTCCTCGCCGGCGTCGACGACTCCGTTGCCGCACTGCGTGCAGTTCGATGTGTCGAAGGTGCAGTCTGCCGCGCACGCGATCGCGCCACTGGCAAAGCCTTGGCTGGCACAGGTCTGTCCGCCGAGGTCGCTGCCATCACAGGCTTCGTCGCCTTCGACGATCGCATTGCCGCATTCGGCTTGGGCAGCGGGCCCATCGTCGGTGTCACCGCCCGGCGTATCGGTATCGCCACCTGGGGTGTCCGTATCGCTGCCGCCGACCGTGCCACCGGCCGCGTCGCTCGGTGGCACGCACTTGCCTGCAACGCCGTCGGGCGCCAACTCGCCGTAGCGCTCGTTCGATGCGCAGAACGGGTCCGGAAAGCTGCAAAAGCCCAGTGGTTGGCACGTGCCCTGCCGAGCGTTTTGCTCGCACTGGTCGTCGCTGACGCAGGTGAAGCCGGCCTCCTCGCCGCAGCCCGATGCCGAGCCGAGAAGCCACAGGGCTGCGGCCGAAAGCACGGCACCCCACGCCCGGCCCTTGAATTGAACGCGAGGACTCCGCATCACCACCCGAGTACGACGGTATCGCAAAAACTGATCGCCTGCGCGCAGGGGCGCGCGATCCCGAACGTCGCGGATCCACCACGCCGTGGGCGAGCCGCGCCCGTTTGTGCGAGGCTCCGCCGATGCTTCGATTGGGTATGGGGGGAGTATCGACGGCACTGGCGCTGACGCTGATGGGTTGTGCGGGGTCCGAAGACCCCGGGACCACGGCCGCGAACGTCGACTCGACCGGCGGCGAGAGCACCACGAGCGGCGTTACGACGACGGGCGGCGGAGCGGCATCTGCATCGACGACGGACGCCGCAGCGACCTCCAGTTCGACCAGCGCAGCGGCGGAAAGCTCGAGTTCTTCGGGCGTGGCCGACGGCTCCTCCAGCACCGGCGCCGGTCGCTCCAGCACGGGGCCTGGGTGCGAGCTGGGCACGTTGGATTGCGCGTGCGACGAGGATGCGTGCCAGGACGGCCTCGTCTGCATGGAGGACGTCTGCGAACCCGCGCCGAACTGCCCGCAAGAGGACTCCGAGCCCAACGACGTTGAAGCCGACGCGCCCGAGTTCCCCGAACTCGACGACTTCAACCCCAACTTCGAGGTCGTGGACGGGCGCCTGCCGGACGCGGACGACGTCGACTGGTTCAGCTACCGCTGCGACGACAACACGCTGGGGCAGGTCGATATGAACTTCGAAATGGACTCGCCCATCCCCGTGCGGGTATGTCAGTACATCGAGTGTGACATCGTTGACACGCCGGTGGTGCTGTGTCCCGAGGGGTCCGAAGCGGATACGTCACCCGGAGGCTGCACCAACCTTCCGACACTGTCCATCACAGACATAGACTGCAGCACTGAGTCGGACGACGACTCGGGCCGCATCCTTTTGCGCGTGGACGAGCCGGCGATGGACGCTTGCGTCAGCTACGACCTCGGCTATCACTGCTAGCGCGCTCGAACGACACCCGGCATGCCGCCGTCGGGCCGGAGCGTGATGCTGGGGTCCATGCGGCGCGCGTGTGGCTGCTCGACCTCGATGTCGAAGTGCCGCAGCAAGGTGACGAGGATGATCTTCGCTTCCATCAGGGCGAAGTTGTTGCCGATGCAGATCCGCGGTCCGGCGCCGAACGGCAGATATGCGTAGCGGTGCCGAGCCTTGACGGCCTCGGGCAGGAAGCGGTCGGGGTCGAAGCGCAGCGGGTCGTCCCACAGTGCCGGGTGGCGATGCATCGTCCACTGGCAGGCGGCGACGATCGTACCCGGCTCGATCGTTCGGCCACACACCTCATCACGCTCGATCGCCTGCCGCTCGGTAATCCAGACCGGCGGATACAGCCGCATCGCTTCATCGATGACACGCCCGGTCAGCTCGAGTTTCGGCAGATCGGCGAAGCTCGGTGCGCGGTCGCCCAACACCGTCTGTGCCTCGTCTCGCACCCGGAGGGCCCACTCAGGGTGCTCGGTCAGGATCTTCCACATCCAGCTCATGTGGGTGGCGATCGTCTCGTGTCCGGCGAGGAAAACCGTCAGCACCTCATCGCGCAGCTGTTGATCGGTCATTTGCTCCTTCGTCTCTTCGTCCTGGACGGACATGAGCATGCTGAGCAGATCGCCGCGGTCGGTGGGGTTGGCGCGCCGCTCCGCGATGATGCGGTGGATCGCCTTGTCGAGCGTCTTGCGGGCGCGGTTGAAGCGGACGTTGGCCGGGGTGGGGACCCACAGGGGCAGCCGAACGACGGCTTCGGCTTCTGCGTTGGCACGGTGCAGGGCGACTGAGATCGCTGGTCCGAGTGCACCGGCTTCCGCCGACATTTCGGTGGAAAAGAGCGTGTGACCGACGATGCGCAGCGTCAGCCGCATCATCGCGTCGTGCAGGTCGATGCGGCTGCCGCTCGAACCCTGCCACTGCAGCACGAGATCGTCGGTGCACCGGACCATCTTGTCGGCGAGCTGCGCGAGCCGCTTGTGGTGAAACGCCGGCTGACTCAGCTTGCGCTGTCGCTTCCAGAAGGACCCTTCGCTGGTGACGAGGCCGTTGCCCATCACCAGCCGCAGACCGTCGTAGCTGCGGCTCTTCTCGTAGTTCGCGTGGTTGCGGACGAAGACGTGCTGGACGGCGGCGGGATCGCTGAGGACCACGAACGTGTAGGGCCCGAAGTGGAAGGGCACCACATCGCCGAAGCGGTCGCGCCCGTCGGTGAACAGCGCCAGAGGGTCGCGGATCACGTCGAAGTACTGTCCGAAGTACGGCAGGCCCCGCGGCTCAGCCGACTGCGGGGCGCGCATGGGGTCGACAGAATGTGAGGCGGTCCTCATGTTTGACAAAATCTGAGGATGACCTCATCTTTTGCAAGGCGTGCGGCGTAAGACCACGAAAAAAGTGGGGAAAAAATCTTCCGCGCGGAAGCGGCCGGTCCAGGAGCGTAGTCAGCGCAGGTACGCGGCCATCGTCGAAGCGGCTGCTTCGTCGTTCGCGGACTTCGGCTTCGACGCGACGACGATGGAGGGCATCGCCGCCACCGCGGGTACGTCGATCGGCTCGGTCTACCAGTTCTTTCCGAACAAGAAGGCCGTGTTTCGCGAAGTTGCTCAGCGGGCGATCGAAGGAAGTGGGGAGACCTTCGCGCAGCTGATGGCACCCGCCAGCGAGGGGTCGTGGCAGGCGCTGGTCGATGCCGCCTGCGAGCACTACTACGCGCTGCACCGTCGCGACGTGCACATGCGGGCCGTCGTGCGGAACTTCGAGCTCTACCGGGAGTTCGAGGCCGAGGATGCCGCGCAGATGGAGACGTTCATCGCCGTGGTCGCGCAGCTGTGCGGAACATGGGCGCCCAAGCTACCGCTCGTGCGGCGCAGCATCATCGCCCGCACGATCGTGTACACGCTGGGTACCAGCCTGCTCGTCATGGCGTCCGAGCCGGACGAGGTCGGGCGGGCCATGCTGGCGGAGATGAAGCTGATGCTTCGCAGCTACGTGGGTGCCTGCGTGGCGGGAGCTTGACCGGCACAGAGCACCATCGGGACAACGCGCGTTGTCCGGTATGTGCCTGCCTCGACCTGGGCCTCGAACGCGCGCATCCACGCGCAGGCGACCGACCAGCACCGCTCGAACGCAGCCTCTTCGCCTCCTCCGGCCACGAAGTGCCGCCGCGTGTCGCCGCGTGGTCCGGTCTGCAGCCAGCAGTCGATGCGGCTGAACCCCAGCTGTGCGTTCAGATCGACGGCTTCTTCGGGCACCGCATAGGGCGGGCGCTGCAAGGCGCACTTGTCCGAGGCGAACGCACGCACCGCCTGCACGCCGGCGGTCTCGAGCAGCGCAGGCAGTCGAGCGCCGATGGAGCCCTCACCCTCGCCGAGCGCCAGCTTGCCGGCTTCGCACCGAAGCTGCAGCTCGAGCAAAGCCAGCTGCTGCTCGGCCCGCAGCGGTACGCTCGTCTGCAGCATGCTCGTCGCGATCGTGAGGTTGTCGGGCTCGACCAACAGCACCACGCCGCCGGGCTTGGTCACGCGGACCATCTCCGCAACGACGGCGGCGGGATCTGGCACGTGGATGAGCACCGTCTGGCAGGTGGTCAGGTCGAAGCTGTCATCGGGAAAGGGCAGCGCCGCCGCATCACCAACCGCGTCGCGCCACGGGATGAGCGCGTCTGCTGCCCGGCTGCGGGCAGCGTCGACAAAGCTGGGTTCGCGATCGACCCCGGTGAGCGTAGCCTCCGGATGGAGTCGCGGGTGCAGCGTGTGCGACCAATGACCCGCCCCACACCCCACGTCGAGTGCCGCTCGACATGTCCCGAGGTCGAACCGGCGTGCGATCAGGTCGATAAAGTCACCGTTCCACCAGGTGTCACGCCACTCGCCGTCGAATCCAGCGAGTTCCGCATACCGTGTGGGGTCGTCGTAACTGGGTCGTTCCATCGCCTCGCGGGGACCCTACCGCCGCGAGCATGTCCGTCCAGCGCGCCTGTCGGTCACAGATCGCGAACGGCGAAATACGCTTGTTTGGGCTGCTTGTCGTCGTCGAAGAGCAGGGGGTAGTTGTCTCGGTTCGGTACGGGCTCATGGTCGAGCCACGTCGCGTCGTCGGACACGCCCCACAGCGTCACGCTGCTGATGTTTGAACCGTAGCTTCGAAACAGCGCGAACAGGGCCGCGTAGGCATCGGCCTGTTGAGCTTCGAGCTCGGGGGTGAACGGGACTTCGGGGGCGGGGTCGAAGGCTCCGGTCGCGTCGTAGTCCGCGTACACGGTCAGGTCGAGCTCGCTGATTTTCACGCTGTATCCCGCGTCGACCGCCTTTTGGATCGCGTCCTGCACCTCGGGCACGCTCGGCCAGCCAATGCGCCAGTGGGCTTGAAACCCGATGCCGTCGACGGGAACGCCGCGTGCACGGACCTCGTCGAGCATGGTGATGACCCGATCGATCTTCAGGGTCATGTTGTAGTCGTTGTAGTAGAGCTTGCCGGCAGCGCTTCCCGGCTCGTTTGCCTCGAGGGCATCGTAGGCATACTGAAACGCCCAGTACACGTAGTCACCGCCGCCGAAGACTTCGTGCCACTGGCTGCCTTCGGCCGCGTCCCGATAGACCTTGCTGGCGTCGTCGCTGATGGCTTCGTTCACCACGTCCCAGTTGTCCACGACGTCGCCGTAGCGCTCGACCATCGCTTCGATGTGCGTTCGAAGCCGGGACCGGAGCAGTTCGATGCTCGCCTCGTCTTCGGGCGTGAGGTCGGCGAACAGCCACGCGGGTGCTTGGCGGTGCCACACGAAGGTGTGACCCGTCATCGCAATGCTCCGGCCGCGGGCGTAGTCGGCGAGAAGGTCGGCCTCGGCGAAGTTGAAGTTCCCTTCCGTGGGCTGGATCGACTGCATCTTCATCGCGTTCTCGGCGGTGATGCGGTTGAACTCGGCGGTGATGATCGGCTCGACCGTGGCGAGGTGGTTTTGACCGATGGCGACGCCGATCGGGAAGTCGCCCGCGTACGCGCCGTACAGGCTGTCGTCGGGTGTTCCGGTGGCGTCATCGGCACTCGTGGAGGGTGCAGCGTCGGTCGAGCTCGAGTCCGTGCTCGGCGATGCGTCCGTGCTCGCGTTGGCACCGGTGCTCGATGGGATGGGCGTGGCGGTCGCGGCGTCGCCGGTCGTCGTCGCGGGGATCGTCGAGGGGGTCGACGACCCGGTGTCGCCACATGCCGTCGCCATGACGACCAGGGCGAATGACGCTGCAACCAACGAACGCAGAGGGGATGCTGCTTCGTGTTCCGAACGCATGACGCCGAAAGCGTAGCGTCGTCGAACACGGCGGGCCGGGCCCTCATACCCTTCAAACGCCCAAATTCGGAGGTTTGAGAAATTTCTCGATCGGGCGCGCTTCGAGCCCGGCGGCCGAGCGGAAGGGTTCGAGCCGAGCGCGGCGTTGGCTCCGCGTCGCGTTCACCGAGGCTTGCGCCGGGAGCTTGGCGCGGTTGTGCCGTCGACCTCCCAGCGCGTCGGTGTCGAGGAGTCTGACGGACGCCGGGGTGCGACGGCTTGCGCCTCGCGTTCGTATCGACGAAGGGCCAGCCACGCCGCGCGAAACCTCGCGACGTCTTGCTCTCGAAGGCGGCCCGTGGGGCTTACCGCGAGCACCGCCCGGTCGGCTTCTTCGATCAGCGAATCGATCAATGCTCGATGTCGTTCATCCACGACGGCCGGACGTAGCGCTCGAGCTTCGTCTTGGCGGCTGCGAACGAGTTCGATCAGCAAGCAGGTCGTCATCGGTGGGGCGAGAGGCTACCCGTCTCGCGTACGGCCGGGCAGAAGAACGGTGGCCGGTTGCAACGGGGGAATGGAGAGGCACCCCCGACCCCACATGCGAAAAGGGTCGGGGATGCCCTCCAGTGGCATGACGAACGACGACTCGAGGAGCGCTCGTCGCCAGGGTTATGGCCGGCGCGCGCACTTCCTTCGACGAAAACGAAGGCTCGATCTCACGTCGTGGGGGCTGGGTCCCGACGACGTGGCCGGCAGCCTACGGGTTGTCGGTCGGGCGGCTCAGAACGAGAGCGCGACCGTTTGCCAGGTGTTCGGCTCGTCACGTGCTGCGGACTCCGGCCAGATCTCTGCCACCGTCTGCGTGTTGGTTACCCGCAGTGCGAGCCCGAAGTCGCATGTGGTGCTGGTGTCGATGCCCAGCAGGGCGAACGGGATCGAAAACTCCACCACATTGGCGGGACCAACCAGCCCGGGCGTGCTGTCCCAGTCGGGGTTGTCGTCTACGCACTCCGGCCATGCGTCGAGCATGCCCTGCGCTCCGCACTCCTGATCGTCGGTGTGGAACCACCAGTCATCGGGGCCGAACATGATGCTCTTGTCATTCATGGGGTCGACGTAGATCTCGGGGAAGATGATCAAGCCACCCTCGGCCAGCGGTTGAAAGCCGACGTTTAGGTTCTCGCCGTCGTGGGAGAGGATGACGTTGACCTCGGTCGACTGGACGGGGATTTGAACGACCTGCGCACCCGCCCACTCGAGGGGATCGATCGTGCCGTTGGGATCGACCGTGGGTCCTTGCGCAATGACGACGTCGGCCTCGCAGACGAGGCCGGGACCGCTCGACGATGACGCGTCGCCGGTGCTCGCACCCGCGACGCCCGACGAGGAGGTGCCATCGCCCTCCGTGTCGGTCTCAGCTGCCCCGCCCGTGTCGCTGCATGCACTCAGGACCAACATCAGCGCCGCAACCATCGTCCGCATCATCGCGGAATGGTAAACCCAAGCCGAGGCGCGTGCGACGTCGGCACGCGCGGCAACGATGGGCGCTCTTCTTCGCAAGCTCACGGTCGAGCAGTGGACCGCGATCGACGAGGCCTACCTGGACCGACCACTGCCCGATCGCCGGGTGATGTGGGTGCTGCTCACCGCCGCGCTGGCGCTGATTCTGCCCATCTACGTCGGCTCGCCCAAGTTCGCGGCGGAGCAGCCGTGGCTTCGACCCGCGTTTGCGGTCCTCCCCGACCCGAAGATGGGCCCGCGGCTGTATTGGGCGGTCTTTAAGCTCCTCAACTACCTGCTGCTGCCGATGCTGTGCATCAAGCTCGCGCTGGGCGACTCGGTTCGTTCGCACGGGCTGGCGCTCCATCGCGACCGAACGGTGTGGGCGCTGTATGCCGGGCTGCTGGCGTTGGTCTTGCCGTTCGTGGTGTTCGCCTCGACGCAACCTTCGTTCTTGGCGAAGTACCCGCGCTATTCCGACGCCGGGGCATCGTGGGCACAGCTGCTGCTGTGGGAGTCTGCATATGGCTTTCAATTCGCGGCGCTCGAGTTCTTCTTCCGCGGGTTTTTGTTGTTTGCCTTGGCGAGGTCGATGGGCTCGGCTGCGGTCTTCGTGTCGATGGTGCCGTACGTCATGATTCACCTGCGCAAGCCGCTGCCGGAGACGCTCGGGTCGATCGCCTCGGGGGTCGTGCTGGGGACGCTCGCGCTGCGGACTCGTTCGATCTACGGCGGCGTGGTCGTGCATTGCGGCGTGGCGTGGGCGATGGACGGCCTTGCCCTGCTGCACCATGGTGATCTGGCCCGCCTTCTCGGCATGCGGTGATCGCTCGGAGCGCTTCTGTGCGGGTGCAAGCTCACGTCTGCGGCGCTCCGGCGCGCCAGTGGTTCAGTTGCGGGGCGCGAGGCCCTACCATGCCTTCGTGCCCGTCCCTTCGGCCTCGGACACCTTCACCCGGCAAAGCCTGGTGGAGGAGATCCATCTGCAGCGTCAGCGCGACGCCGCGGAGGCGAAGGCCGGCCGCCGACGCTCGGCCCGCAACCGCGTCGTCCTGGCGATCGTGACCGTGGTCGCACTCGGTGTTGCCGGAGTGGTCATCAAGCGCACCCTCGATGCTCAGCGAATCGAGCGAGGCTTGGAGTCGGCGGCGAAACCGTTGGCCGCGTCGTCGGCGGGGACGCTCGATGCGGCGCTGACGGTGCTGGAGTCCAACCTCGAGGTCGAGGCGCAGCATCCCGAGACCCTCGGACGCATCGCGGTGGTTCGGACCCATCAGGCCGTGCGCGGGTTTGCCGAACGGGCCGAGGCCGAGGCTTCGATCGCCGCAGCCAAGGCGGTCGGGCGCGTCGAAGGCCCGCTGTGCGAAGGCATGCTGGCGGCCCTCGACGGTGACTTCGACCAGGCCCGCCGCGCGTACGAAGCTGCGGGTGAATCCGATCCGGTCGTCGAGGCCGACGCCGCGTGGCTGCAGGGCATGGTCGCGCTCGGGCACCCCTACGACGTGGCGCTCGAAGACGACGCGATCGCGCGGCTCGAGACTTCGCTGCAAGCGACGCCGTGGGTGCCCAACCTGCGGGCGCTGGCCCGGCTCGTCGCGCGCGGTGGGGACCTCGACCGTGCGCTCGCGTTGACAGCCGAGGCTCGCGAACTGGCGCCGGGCGACGTCGGGCTCTCGGTCGACGAGGCGTTCTTCAAGGCGCTCAAGACCGAGTCGGTCGCCGGCGTCCTCGACCTCGTCGAGACGCTGGAGTTGGCAGGATCGGTCGTCGGGCCCGACGTCAGCCGCCTCGCGATCGCGAAGGGGCTCGCAGCGCTGCACGAGGGCGAACCCGACGACGGCGTCGAAGCACTGACCGACGCCTGGGAACGACTGACGGCGGCGGACAACGACGCCCGCATGCACGTCATCGAGGGGCTGTTCACCTACGGACAGCTCAATCGCGTTGCATCGCTTCGCCGCGACGTTCACTTGGGCTCTCAGGCCGACGCGTTGTTCGACGCGTGGACCGACCTCGCCGAGGGGGAGAGCAAGAAGGCACTCGAGGCTCTCGAGTCGATGCCGCAGTCGTTGCCTCGGGTTGCACACCTACAGGCGCTCGCGCTCGTGGAGGTGTATCGCTACGCCGAAGCGGCACAATGGGTCGGCTACGCACAGGAGCGACTGCCCGACCGCCCCGACCTCGACGTTGCAGCCGCTCGGGTCGCAGTGGCCACGGATGCCGACCGTCCCAAGGCGCTCGAGGCTCTCGAACGGCTTGCGAAGGACCATCCCACCACGTTTCGCGTTTGGACCGGGCTTGCCCAGGCTCGCCTTTCGGTTGCCGATCCGAGCGAAGCGCAAACCGGCGAAGCCGTCGAGGCGCTCGAAGGGGCCATCGAGCGCGAGGCGGCGCCCGCCGAGGCGTCGTTCCTGCTCGCCCAGCATCACGGCAAGTTCGTGTTCGACGAGCCTGAGGCGGCTGGCCTCGCGCTGAAGAACTACCGTCGCGCTGCCGAAACGGCTCCGCGCGCGCCGCTGCACCGGGCGGCCTACGGCGCCTTCTTGGCCCAGCTCGCCCGCGCACGGGAAGCCAAAGAGGTGCTCGGAGCGCTGGTCGACGACACGTCGCTGGGGGCCGTGCCGCTGCTCGAGCTCGCGCGCGTTTCTTCCACCGATGCCGCATTGCGGGGGACGCCGGTCGACGAAGGCGTGAGCACGTGGCTCGCCGAGGCCGCCAAGCGGGGCGCAGCACCCGGTCCGCTCGAGCTCGAGTGGGCCCGCTACGAGTACGCGCGTCGCAATCCGCAGGCGCTCGAGCAGGCGCGCGCACGGCTGGAGAGGCTGCTCGAGGCCAATCCCCGGGACATCGACGTGCGCGCGCTGTACGGCTCGGCCCTGCTCGCGCTCGGCGATACCCGCACTGCCAAGGTCAAACTGCGCGAAGGCATTCGCCGAACGCTGCGGACGCTCGACGGACGGCTGTACGTCGTCCTGGCGCGGGCTGAGCTCGCGGACGGCAAGCGTCGCCGGGCCGCGAGCCTTGCGTACAAGGGCTGGCGCAAGATGGTGCGGGAACCGCTACCGGTCGGTGAGCTTCTCGACACGGCACCGTTCGTCGCCAAGCTGTGGACGGACCTCGGTCAACCCAAGGCCGCCGCGACCGTCGGCCGTGGTCTCACCTTCCGCGCTCCCGTCAGTCCGAGAGCTTGGGTCCTGCGCGGCGAGATCGAGATTGCGGGCGAGCGGCCCGGCGCCGCATGTCGGAGCGCCGACAAGGCCGTCGAACTCGATGAAGCGCTGCCGTCGGCGTGGGGGCTCCGGGGCGACTGCTTGCTCGCGCTCGAGTCGTACGACGATGCGCTGAGCAGCTACGACCGAGCCGTCAACCTGGCCGAGGGGACCGTCGCCCAGCGCGACTTCGAGGCCAAGCGCAAGGTCGCCAAGCGCCGCGCGAAGCGAGCCGCCAGACAACGATAGCTGCGATGCGCCTGCTGATGATCACCCAAGACTTCCCGCCGCAGACGGGAGGCATTCAGACCTACAGCGCAGAGCTGGCGCGGCGGTTTGCTGCCATCTGCGATCGGTTCGAGCTGGTCGCGCCCGCGGACGAGGGATACGAAGCGGTCGATGCCGGGCTCCCGTATCCGGTGCATCGACTGCGCGTCCCGTCGGACCGCATGGTCTTCGCGACCGTGCGGCACGGACCTGCGATCGCCGGCGCGCGCTTCGACGCGGTCTTTCACGCCCAGTGGTACACGCTACCGGCCGGGCTCTTGCTCCGAAGGCTGGGCAGAGTGCGTCGCGTCTTCGTGGCGGCCCATGGTCGAGAACTCTTGCTCAACGTGGTCGAGCGCGTGCCTGGTGTAGGTGTGGGCTATGCGGCCGCACGTGATGCCATGCTGCGACGGGTCGATCTGCACACGCCGGTCAGCCGCTATACGGGCAGCTTGCTCGAGGCCGCGGGAGTCTCGGTCGATGCCATGCACGTCGCGCCCAACGGCGTCGATCCGCGGACCTTCTCGCCCGGCGACGGCGCTGCGTTCCGGCGGACGCACGGCCTCGGCGACGCGCCGCTGCTGCTCACGGTTTGCCGGCTGGTACCCCGTAAGGGCATCGACACCACGCTCGAAGCGCTGCCCGAGATTCGCGCCTCGATTCCGAACGTTCGCTACGCGATCGGGGGGAGCGGCCCCGACCGTGAGCGGCTCGAAGCCCTGGTCGCGCAGCGTGGCTTGGGTGACGTGGTCACGTTTCTCGGCCGGGTGCCCGATACCCAGATGCGCGATGCGATGACTGCCGCCGACGTCTTCTGCATGCCAGCGCGTAGCGACCCACCCGACGTCGAAGGCTTCGGCCTCGTGTTTCTCGAGGCGGGCGCGTGCGGTACGGCGGTGGTCGGCGCCCGCGCGGGCGGTGTGCCGGATGCGATCGTGCACGGAGAAACCGGCTTGCTCGTCGAGCCCGGAGACGCCGCGGGGCTTGCCGACGCGCTGGTCGGGCTGCTCGGGGACCCGGAGCGGTGCGAGCGCCTCGGCGCGACCGCGCGCGCTCGGATCGAGCAGGGCTGCACCTGGGATCACGTCGCCGACGGTCTGCTGAACGCCATGCGCGCGCGGCTTCGGTGAACCGCCTGCGGTCGGGTTTGTCATCGTGCCGGTGGGGGAGTACCCGTCAGGCCGCCGGTAGGACGCGGTTGCGCCCTTCTTCTTTGGCCCGATAGAGCGCCGCGTCGGCCCGCTTGAGGAGCGTTTCGAGGGACTCGTCCGCTCGCTGGACGCCAACGCCCATCGAGACGGTGACCGAGAGCACGACGTCGGCGACGGGGATCTCGTGGGACTCGACAGCGATGCGCGCCCGTTCGGCGATGCGCAACGCATGCGAAAGCCCTACGTCGGGGAACATCAGCAGGAACTCCTCCCCGCCGTAGCGGACGATCGCATCCGAGGTCCGCAACACCTGGCTGAGCAGCCGTGCCACGTGGCGAAGGACTTCGTCGCCGACGATGTGGCCGTGGGTGTCGTTGATCGACTTGAAGCGATCGATGTCCACCATCACCACCGCAAAGCGCGTGTCCTTGCCGTGGGATTGTGGTGCGTAGGTCTCTTCCAGACCCCGCCGGTTTAGCGCACCGGTCAGCGGGTCGACCTGAGATAGCCGGGCCAGCCGGGCGATTTCGAGATAGGGCGCGCAAATGGCCGCGACGAGCTCGATGAGGTGCTGCTCGGCTTCGGTGAAGGGGTTTCCGGGCCGAATCAGGCTCAGGACGCCCAGACACGCGCAATTGGACAGCAGGGGCGCACCGAGAAAGCAGCCCATCGTGGTGAAGCCGGGTTTGGGAACGAAGCGAGCATCCTGCGTCGGGTCGTCGAGTCGCAGAACCGACTCGTGCTCGACGATCCAGCCCACGAGACCCTCGCCAGGCTTGAACTCGACTGGATCCAGGTGCACGGCCTGTCCCGTTCGGCAGGCGGCGACCAAATGCGTTTGCGTGGGGTTGAGGAGTCGGACCGAGGCGTGCTCGGCTCCGAACAGACGCGCGGTCTCCTCGACGACCCCTTGAAGGTGGTCTTCGAGTGACGTCCGTCGCTGCACCCCACGCGCGAGTTGGGTCAGCGCTGGCAATACCGCGTCCAGCACGGGATCTCGTGTACCCTCGGGAACCGGCCAGCACAATTGCGGTGACCCCTGGTCGGCCACCGATGGGCGCTTCGTCACGAGACCGTCACGGTCGAGAAGGGGAACGAGCTGCAACCGCGGCCGCTGCCAACCGTCCCTCGGCTCGATGCACCGTTGCGCGCTCTTGAGCTGGCTCGCCACGTTCGTCGCTTGCACGGCAGGCGTCGAGGGCGGCCACGCCTTTGAGTCGGGCGGCGCGACGGCTTCCGCGGGGTCTTCGCCGAGTACCGGTGCCGCGCCGGGGAATGACGCCAACGGAACCGGAGACGAAGCGACCGCGAGCGGAGCCTCCAGCGATGCGACGTCTGGGGCGTCCGGTGATGGCGTCGATGATGGCGAGGATGCGACCGGCGGCGAGGGCGACCGGGCCAGTACGTCGGCGTCCGAGGGCGGGACCGGCGACGACGCCGACTCCGATGGCGCTGGTACGGCGGGGAGCACGAGCGGAGGGGTGGCCGACGATGGCGATGCAGGCGGTGACGTCGGGACCGATGCGTGCGGCTTTCCGTTGGACGGCCCTTGGATCGAAATCGAGTATTGGCAGGCGGGCGTTCCTGCGACCTCCCCGCAATGGACATACTCGGACACGCCGGGGTGGGGTGAATCGCAGTGGGCCGCATCGAATGCGAGCTGGCCCGAAGTGTGGGACCTGTACCAGAACATCAACGTCACGTCGGATCCG
The DNA here is from genome assembly GCA_964432695.1 of uncultured Nannocystaceae bacterium. Taxonomy (GTDB): domain Bacteria; phylum Myxococcota_A; class Polyangia; order Nannocystales; family Nannocystaceae; genus CAJXVA01. The sequence goes on along the minus strand of CAYSPB010000098.1, from coordinate 1,188 downwards.
ATCGGGGTGGTGGCGGTGGTGGGGAGCAGCGCGCAGCTGCAGCTGATGCTCGGTTTCGAGGAGCTACTCGGCTATGACGACGCAACGCTGTGCATCGAGGGCCGCAGCGTGTCGACGAGCGCTTCGGTCCAGTTCGACGCTTACAACCCCCTGACCGGGCTCGGCGCCATGGCCACCATGGCGCACGACTGGAGCGTGCACGCGGTCGGCATCGAGCTGGGGCAGGCATTTACGGTCGGTGGTGGCGTGCAGGCGGTGCGACTGGACGCCACCGGCGGCAGCGCCTTGCTGGGCGTGAAGCGGATGCGGCTGGTGCTGCACGGGGCGGTCTATTGAGGCTGGGCCGGGACGGTGGACTCGATGCACCGGATGTAGCGGCGCGCCCGGGTGTCGAGTTCGTGCTCCAGGGCGCGGGCCTGCGTGGCGATCGGCGTGAGGACCGGCCCGACCAGCTCGACTTCGCCCCGGGCCACCCGAGCGCGAACGCGGGCTTCGGACCGCTGCATCGTTCGCAGGGTGCGTTCTGCCTCGCGAACCTGCCGAAGCTGCAGTGCGCACGGGGGATCGACGACGGCAGGCATGGCTGGGCTGACGGCGGGGACGAGTACGAGGAGGGGCAGTGCGAGCGGCATGGCGCGTTCGCAAGGCAAAGCCCGGGCCCAATGTCGTCACACGAGATTTCGCAGTCTTGGCGGTTCACCCTGTCTGCGGGGGCGTGGCAGCTCGTGTCGTGGTGGCGACCACGGTTGCCGCCAGGCCCTGGGGATCAGCTGATCGCGCATTCGCGTTTCTCTTCTCCCTTCGCGTTCACGAGTGCACACTGGGGTTGGGCGTGCCTTCCGAGTTCGACGATAGCGCCGCGCGCGTGCCGTTGACGGCGCTCGATGCCGGCGAATCGACGCCGTCGGGTTTCTTGCCGCCCGACGAGGTGCTCGGGCGCTATGTCGTGCTGTATCGCCTCGGCGCGGGCGGGATGGGCGTGGTCTATGCCGCCTACGACCCCAAGCTCGACCGGAAGGTCGCGCTGAAGCTGTTGCGCAAGCCCAGTGCCGATCCGTCCAAGCGCAAGCGTGGGCAAGAGCGGCTCATGGCCGAAGCGCGCGCGCTGGCTCGCCTGAGTCACCCGAACGTCATCGCCGTCCACGACGTCGCCGTTCACGGCAGCCGCATCGTCGTCGCGATGGAGTT
>CAYSPB010000097.1:0-20088 GCA_964432695.1 uncultured Nannocystaceae bacterium | reverse complement strand
GGCGGGAAGTCGGGGTGCAGCGAGCTCGCCACGATGACGAAGCGCTCGAACCACATGCCGATGTTCACGAAGATCGACAGTATGAACAGCGCCATGGGGCTGCGGCGGAGCTTCTTGAACCAGATGAACTGCGGCGTGATGACGTTGCAGCTCACCATGATCCAGTAGGCCCACGAGTAGTCACCGAACGCGCGGTTGACGAACGCGAACGACTCGTACGGGTTGCCGGAGTACCAGGCGATGAAGAACTCCATCGCGTAGGCGTATCCGACCAACGAACCCGTCAGCAGGATGACCTTGGCCATGTTCTCCAGGTGCTTGACCGTGATGAGCTGCTCGAGCTTGAACCAGGCTCGGAGCGGGATCATCAGCGTCAGCACCATGCCGAAGCCGGAGAAAATGGCGCCCGCGACGAAGTAGGGCGGGAAGATCGTCGTGTGCCAACCGGGCAGGTTGGAGACCGCGAAGTCGAACGAGACGATGGAGTGAACCGAAAGGACCAGAGGCGTCGCCATGGCGACGAGCAGCAGGTACGCGGCTTCGTAGTTCACCCAGTGGCGGGCCGAGCCGCGCCATCCGAGCGAGAAGAAGCCGTACGCCAGCCGGCGAATCTTCGTCTTCGAGCGGTCCCGCATCGTGGCGAGGTCAGGGATCAGGCCGACGTACCAGAAGAGGCTGGAGACCGTGAAGTAGGTCGAGTAGGTGCTGACCGCGAAGACGTCCCACAGCAGGGGGCTGCGGAAGTTGACCCACATCTGCATCTGGTTGGGAACCGGCGCAAGCCAGTACGCAGCCCAGACCCGGCCGACGTGAACGCCCGGGAAGATGAGGGCGCAGATGACCGCGAAGATGGTCATCGCCTCGGCACCACGGTTGATCGACGTCCGCCACTTCTGGCGGAAGAGGAACAGAACCGCGGAGATCAGCGTTCCGGCGTGGCCGATGCCGACCCAGAACACGAAGTTGATGATGGGCCAACCCCAGCCGATCGGGACGTTGTTGCCCCAAACGCCGACGCCTTCCCAAAACAGCCAGCCGAGGCTGACCGGCAGCAGCGACAGGAGCGCCAGCGCCGGAAGGAAGAACAAGATCCACCGCTTGTGCGGCATCTCGATCGGGCGCGCGACGACCTCGGTGATCTCCGAGAACGACGGGTCCCCTTGAACCAGAGCCGTCCGACCCTCGATGGGGTCGAGATCGTGCTCGTGCGTTGGTGGAATGTAGTGGCTCACAGCGCTACGCGAGTTCCGGATGGGGGTTACGGATGCGCGCCAGGTACGTGGTACGCGGCTGGGTGTTCAGGTCACGAAGCACCGAGTAGTTGCGAGGCGAACGCTTCGCCTTGCTCACGGCGCTGTCGGGGTCGTGGATGTCTCCGAAGACCATCGCGCCCGTGGGGCAGACCTGCTGGCAGGCCGTGATGATCTTGCCATCTTCGACGACGTCCTTGCCCGCGACGTGGGCTTCGATCTTCGCAGCGTTGATGCGTTGCACGCAGTACGTGCACTTCTCCATCAGACCGCGGAAGCGAACGGTGACATCGGGGTTCTTCTGCATCTGCCGAAGCCACGCGTCCTCGCCCTGGAGCTCTTTGCGCTCCTCGTCGTTCTGGCGATAGACCTTCCAGCCGCCGGGGCGGATGTCGGTGTTGTAGTTGAAGAAGTTGTAGCGCCGCACCTTGTACGGGCAGTTGTTCGAGCAGTACCGCGTGCCGATGCAGCGGTTGTAGACCATGTCGTTGAGGCCCTCGGGGCTGTGCACCGTGGCCGCGACCGGGCAAACCGACTCGCAGGGCGCCGACTCGCAGTGCTGGCAGAACATCGGCTGGATGGCGCAATCCACCTCGCTGATGTCTTCCCAGGACTTCGACGCGTCCTCTTCGTTGAGCGCGCGGTAGTAGCGGTCGATGCGAATCCAGTGAAGCTCGCGACCGTTGGTCACCTGCTCCTTACCGACGACAGCGATGTTGTTCTCCGCCTGGCAGGCGATGACGCAGCTGAGGCAGCCGGTGCAGGAGTTGAGGTCCACGCTCATGCCCCACTGCTGCTTGCCGGTGAGCTTCGGGGGATCCCAAAGGTGGCGGATGCGCTCCTCGGGCATGAGGTTCGCCTTCTCGACGAAGTTCGGCTCGGCGCTGAACTCCTCGGTCGTGGCCTCGATGACGATGGGACGACTCTTGAAGTCGTTGAGGTACGCAGGCGGCTTGAGCGAGCCGTAGTCCTGCGTGTTCGCCAGCGTGTAGGTGCCGCCAGCCTTGCTGACCGAGGCGCTTGCGATCCACGCCGAAGCCGTGCTCCGCGCGATGTTGGCGTTGAAGCCTGCGCCCTTGGAGACGACGCCTTCGTCGTTGTCCCAGCGGGTGACCGTGCGGCCCGAGCCGATGTTGATCGACACGGTGTCGTCGGCCTGACCGGGCATCACGAAGATGGGCAGGGTCATGGAGCCGCCGTCGGCGACCGCAACCGTGACCATGTCTTCGTTCGAGACGCCGAGCGTCGCCGCCGTGGTGGGCGAGACGTACGCGGCGTTGTCCCACGAGATCTTCGAGACCGGATGCGGCACCTCTTGCAGCCAGGCGTTGTTGCCGTAGCGGCCGTCGGCGAGCGTGGGGTCGAGGTGGAAGTTGACTTCCATGCCCTCAACGACCTTGCGACCCTTGGTGACCTCGGGGACAACCTTCTCCCAGCCCGCGACGGACGGAAGGCTGGCCTCACGCGGTGCGCCTGCGACGACACCGTCGTGCAGCCAGCGGCGCCACGACTTGTCTCCGAACGCCGGGCCCAGCTGACCCTTCCAGTAGGTCTTGAGGATGGCATTGCCGCGCTCGAGCTTGCCGGTCGCGAACAGGTGGAGAAGCTCGGTGACGCTGTAGGTGTCGTGGAGTGGGTCGATGAGCGGCTGCGTGATCGAGATCGTGCCGTCGCTGCTCTCCACGTCGCTCCAGGCCTCGAGGTAGTGCGAGACCGGCATGTGCCAGTTGGCAGCAGCCCCGGTCTCGTCCCGGTAGAGACCGAGGTGAATCGTGGTGACCGACTTGAGCTTTTCGGCCAGGCCGAGGTCCGACAGTCCGTCGTAGGCGGGGTTGGTGCCCACCGCGACGACGGTGTCGATGCCCACGCCGATCCCGGCGGACAGGTCCGCGAGCGACTCGAGCTTCATGGCGCCGGACTCGACGTTCCAACGGACCGTGGTGCCGGTGTTGCGCAGCGCCGAGTTGAGCGTGGCGCCCAGAGCGTGGACCCACATCGGCTGGCGCTCGCCCACGACGATCGCCGACTTGCACAGCGGGCGGTAGCGGCTGCGCTCGGCCCCGGCCTCGGCGGCCTTGGCTGCTTCATCGCAGCGCTCGTTCTCAACCGACTCGGCGAGGTCTTTGGCGAGCACCGTGACCATCTTCTGGGTGTGCTCGTCGAGGGTGACCGCCGGCAGGCCGTCGGCCGCAAAGCCGGCGGGAACCTTGACCGAGGCGTACTTGCCGCCGAGCAGCTCCTTCGCGAGCGCGATCATCACGTCGCCCACGACGCTGCCGCGAAGGCGGCGACGGTGGTCGGCCATGATGCCGGTGTTGGTCAGGTGCGGCTCGAAGACGTACAGCCGCGACATCGGGTCGGTCGGGCCGACGACCTTGCGGGTGTCCGCCCACTCGCGCGCGAGCCGGGTGGAGTCTTCGAACGTCGAGCCGAGGAAGTCCGCGTCGAAGGAGACGATCACGCGTGCGCCGTCCAGCGAGTAGCGGTAGCGGGCGCCGGCCCCTCCGAGCATCTCGGCTACGGCCACCGCGTTGGTCGAACGCATCGGGTCACCGTCGAAGAAGCGCGCCTTGGGCAGGCGTGCCTTGATCGCGGCGAGGTGGCTCCGGTCCGTCGGCGAGACCATGTCGGGCACGACGAACGCGAGTCCGTCGCCGCCGTTCTTGGCCTTGGCGTCCATGAGCGCCTGGATGCCGGCTCGCGCGGCACCCCAGTCGCTGATCTCGCCGTCCTTCATCGGCATGCGGCTGCGGTCGGGGTCGTACAGGTCCAGCACGCTGGCCTGAGCGAACAGCGACGTCGCACCGGTCGAACCGCTGTGGTTCGGGTTGCCCTCGATCTTGATCGGGCGACCGTCGTGGCTCTCGACGACGAGGCCTTCGACCGTTCCGCCGAGCGCGTACGCCGACGCATAGAACATCGGCTTGCCGGGGATGAGGTCCTCCGGCCGCGTCTTGTACGGGAGAATCTGCTCCTGCGGCTTTCGAATGCAGCCGGTGGTAGTGGCGCTGATGCCTGCCAGGGCGGCGCCGGAGCCGATCAGGCCGAAGAAGTTGCGACGCGAGACCCCGTCTGCGGGGATCTCGAGCTCTTCAGCACCTTCGGGGAACTCTTTCCAAGTGTCGGCGTGAACCTCGTGGTCCTTCGTGCGAGCCGACAGGCTTCGCCAGAACTGGGAGCCACGCTTGACCACGCGCGAGGCGACCTCACCGGCGGGGGTTGCCGGTGCGAGGCGCTGCGGCGCGGCCTTGCCATTGACGACGTTGAGCTTCTTCATCGTGAACCTCGAGCTATCGGTGACATCCCGAGCAGTGGAGCGGCGGATTCACCTTGCGCTTGCGCTCGGGATCCCGGTCCGGGTCGTAAGTTTCGGCGTCCGCGTCCCAAGCCATGTTCGTGACCTGGTCGAGCGGGCGAAGGTTGGGCTTCGGGTTGCGGTGGCAATCGAGGCACCAGCCCATGGAGAGCGGTTGGTCTTGCGCCACGACGACCATCTGATCGATGCGTCCGTGGCACGAGGCACACCCCACGCCGGCAGCAACGTGCGGCGCGTGGTTGAAGTAGGCGTAATCCGGCAGCATGTGCACGCGAACCCACTCGACAGCCTCGCCGGTCTCCCAGCTCTTCTTGAGGTTGGCGATGCGTCCCTCGTACGGGCCGCCGGGGTTGGTCGTGCGGACCAAGCCGTCGTGGCAGTTCATGCAGGTCTGCGTGGGCGGAATCGCAGCATGGGCCGCGTACTCCACCGTGTTGTGGCAGTAGCGGCAGTCCATGCCCATCTCGCCCGCGTGCAGCTTGTGGCTGTACGGAACCGGCTGCTTCGGCTGGTAGCCGACGTCGGTGTAGAGCGGGGAGAAGTAGTACCAGACCGTGAAAATGGCGCCGGCTCCGAGAATCGGAGCAATGAGGCCGAGCACGACTGGAATGGTGTTCGTCCAGCGAGGAAAAATGGCAGGCATCCTCTAGTTACCGTCCTCGGGCGCAGCCGGCCGACTCCTCACGCGAGCGCGAGGAAACGACGAGGGCAGGCCCGACGTTAGAAAGGGTGGGAGTGGAGGTCGACGCGAAATCAACCAACGTCAAGCCGGCGGCGCCCCTCATCGGGCGTCGACGGACTGCGTTTTCCGCGGCGAGAGAAAGTGCGTACATCCCGCTTATTCCGGCGCGGACACTATCAATTGCGACAGGACGCCGCAACCTCGGAATGCGCCGCGAACCCCGACAGAACTGCGTTCGTAGGGGGTTTTTAGCGGAAACCTCAAGGTCCGCTCGTGAGCGATCACCTCTGCGGGAGGTGAGGTGATCACGGTCATGATCGCGCGGGCAGAGCGCGCCCCGAATGACGCTCATGACGCCTCCGTCGGCGCGGCTGTCCACCGCGGGGAAAAGGTCTTCAAGTACTGGATGACCGCGGCGCGATCGTCGTCGGCGAGGCCGCCAAACGCGGGCATCCCGCCATCAAGTCGGCCCTTGCGAAGCGTGATGTCGAGGTCGTCATCCGTCGGCAGCGCGTCGCCGGGCGTGGACTTGTACTTGAAGTTGGCCGCTCGAAAGTCGCGGGGTGCTTGGGCCAAGCCCGTCGATGCCGGCCCGGTCCCTGCCCCATCGTGGCCATGGCAGCTGGCGCAGCGCATCTCATAGGTGCGGTGCCCCGCGTTCAGGACGGCCGCACTCACTTCGACGCCCCCGAGCGTCATTGGCGTATCGAACTTGGGTGGCTCTTCGGGACACCCCGTCAGCAGCGAGGCCGCCGCAACACCGAGAAAAGTCGAACAACGTTCCATCGCACGCCTCACGTCCCGGTCTTGGCGAGCATGACCACGCGGTCGGCTCGCTCGTACAGTTCGTCCAGCCCGCCATCGACGTTGGGGGTAGGGTCGAGTCCGTAGAACCCTCGCACATTGCCTTCTGCATCGACGAGCGCGAGCTTGGTGGAATGGGCGATGTCGAAGAGCCCGTCTTTCTCGGTGCGTTCGCCGACGCCGAGCTTGAAGCCATCCTCGAGCAAAGCCGTGATGTCGGCGAGGTCGCCGGTCACGAAGCGCCACGCGTCGTCGTCGACGCCGAGGTCGGCGTGGTACTGAGCAAGCACCTCGGGAGTGTCGTTCTCCGGGTCGACGGAGAACGACACCATTTTCACGCCGATGCCGTTGCGCGCGAACCGGTCGTGCAGGTCATGCATGGCCCGCGTCACGGCGGGGCACGTGCTCGGACAGCGCGTGAACACGAATCCCGCGATCCAGACCTGCCCCTCGAGCGTGTCCGCGGTGAACGGACGCTCTTCGTGGTCGAGCAGCGCGTACTCGGGCAGCGTGAACATCACTGGCGGTGGATCCGGGATGTGCCGCATGTACGGCCGAATCGCGGTGATCGTGACGATCGAGAGCACCCCCATGATCACCCAAATGTGGCGACGCAGGAACTGAAGCCACGGCGGTGGCTCGAAGTCTGGGGGGGGAACGGCCATCGAACTACAGCACGACGTCCGCGACGAGTGCGAGGGTGAGCGCGGGCAGGTACACCAGCGAAGCGAGGAAGTAGTTCCGGGCCCAGCGGTCCCCCGCCTCGTTGTCGAGCCCGGTGAAGCTCCAGCCGAGGAAGGCCGCGCCGAGCAGCGCGGCAGCGAGGAAGTAGAGGCCGCCGGCCGAGCCCATCGGAACCAGAAGAAGGGTCAGCGGGACGAGCACCAGCGTCCACGCGACCGCGTGAATCTTGGCAACCGCGTCGCCGCGCACCAGCGGGACGACCTTGATTCCAGCGCGCGCGTACTCCTTCTTGCGATACAGGGCGATCGCAATGAAGTGCGGCATCTGCCAGACCAGAAGGATCAGAAACAGAACGACGGCGGGCGGGTCGATGCTGTCGGTCACCGCCGTCCAACCCAGCAGCGGCGGAGCAGCACCGGGCACCGCACCGATGACCAACGCCGCCGGCGTGCGATATTTCGACGGGGTGTAGATCGCGACATAACTGAAGATCGCGAGACCAGCGAGAAACGCCGTCAGCCCGTTGGTGCCGAGCGCCAGCACAGCGAGCGAAGCGACGGACAAGCTCGCTGCAAAGAGGAATGCGGCCTGTGGTGTGACCCGGCCGGCAGGCAGCGGCCGACGCTTGGTCCGCGACATGAAGCGGTCGGTGTCCCGCTCCCACCACATGTTGAACGCGTTGGCGCCACCGACCGCAAGCGCGATGCCGATGAAGGCCGCAACCGCAGTTCCGACGCTGACCGAACCCGGGGAGAGGGCCATGCCACCCGCCGCCATGATCAGACACATTCGCGTGATCGACGGCTTGGTCAGAGCGATGAAGTCTCGAGCATTCACAGCGCGACCCCTTCTTGCCCGTGTCGGCAGAAACTGTCGATAGCCCGGTATGCGCTGGCGCACGCGCAACTTTTGCGGTTGGTGCACGGCGTTCCGCGCTCCTCGCAGCGGTTGAAGACCCACTTGGCCTTGGCGGATGAAAGGTCGAGCGACTCGCAGTACTCAGCGCGGTCTCGGCCGAGCAGGCAGTGGGTCATGACCATGGGCACGCCGTTGTCGCACAGCGGCTTGTTGGCTTCACAGGCAGCGTGCCAGTCGAGCACTGCAGACACGCAGCCCTCGGTGTCGACCGTCTTGCCGGTCTCGTCCATGGCCGCCGTCGCCGCCGCAAAGTGGTTGCGGCTCTTGGTCAGCTGCCAAAAGCCCGCGACCCCAAAGCCGACGATGATGACAGCGATGACGCCGAGCACCAGACGGAGGCTGGGGCCCGAGCGCTCTGCGGGTTCCACGCTCGGCACGCGCGGGTTCTAGCGCTAACCGTACAGGGGGTCAACGTTGCAAGCCGCACGCTTTCGGAGCGATCCCGAAGCGTTGGAGGCGCGTCCTTCGGTCGTTCCGACGCAAGTCATGGACGTTACTGCGATCGGTTCGAGGGCAACCTTCGACAGCACGGCGTTTGAAGCGCTCGGCCGCGCAGCATCTGCGCGCTTGTTAGAGTCCTGCCATGACTTCGACGGTGCGTTCGGTGATGGCGCTGCTGCTCTTCAGCGCGGCGGCGTGTGACGGCGGTGAGGGCGACGCAAGCACGACCACGGGTCTGGGAGGAACGACCGCCAACGACGACGAGGTGATGACGACGATCCCCGTGACCTCGGTCAGCGCAACGACGCCGACCTCGGCCGGGACCGACGACACCACCACTGACGACACCACCACCGACGACACGGACGATGGCGCCGACACCGACGCCGACACCGATGCGACGGTCGGGACGTCGAGCGGGGGCGCGTCGACCGGCAGCAGCACGGGCGATGGAAGCACATCGACCGGCAGCACCATCGATGACGACACCAGCGGTGGCCCGCAACCGCTGACGGTCGGGTGGTGCAACCTGCAGTTCCCCGCCACGATCGAGGCGACGGCGGCGACGGTCACCACCGCCTACTCACGCGTCTACATCGAAACGCTGACCGACAGCACGCCGGGCAACGACATCGACCCCAACGTGGTCGTGGAGTTCGGCTATGGCGACGATGGCTCCAACCCCGACGGCGGCGGATGGAGCTGGGTCCTGGGCACCGGCAACCCCGGATGGGACGGTATGGCCGCAGGCGCGCCCAACAACGACGAGTACCAGGGCGACCTGCAGTTCGCCGCGGCAGGGACCTACGACTACGCCGCACGCGTTTCCGCGGACAGCGGCACGACGTGGGTGTACTGCGACCTCGACGGCTTGGTCGAAGGCGGATACTCCTCAGACCAAGCCGGCGACGCGACGATCGAGTAGCTCGATGTCGCTGCACCGGATGTTGGGCGGTCACGCCTGGACGGTGCTCGCAGACGCGAAGCACCGCATTCGGCCGATCACCCCCCCGCCGAGCGAGCCGTGGTCACAGCAGGTCTCCGACGAGCAGGCTGGCACCGTTCGCTTGGGTGGGCGATGGAGTGCGTACCCAGGGTCGCGGACCGCAGTGCTGATCGTGCACGGCCTGGGCGGGTCTTCTCAAAGCGGTTACTGCATCGCGCTGGCCGCAGCCGCTGCGCGCCGGGGTTGGTCGAGCCTCCGCATCGATCTACGCGGCGCCGATGGCTCGGGAGAAGACATCTACCACGCAGGCATGTACGAGGACCTCGTTGCAGCCTTGGCGTCACCTGCTCTTTCAGGACAGGACATCGTGTACGTCGTCGGTGTCTCCCTCGGCGGGCACGTCTCCCTGCGACTCGCCCACGTCGCTGCGAACCGCATCGGTGGCGTCGTGGCCGTCAGCGCGCCCCTCGACCTCGCAGCCTCATGCGCGTCGATCGACCGACGACGCGCATGGCTCTACCGCCAGATCGTGCTGCGGTCGTTGAAAACCTCGTACGCCGAGGTCGCCAGGCGGCACGGCGCCGGGCCCCGCGTGCCCGCCCCTGCCCCCGCTGCGGACCGCATCGGCACGATCTGGAGCTGGGACGACGAGGTCGTCGTTCCGCGCCACGGTTTCGATGATGTCGAGCACTACCACCGGAGCATGAGCGTAGGACCGCAGCTGTCCTCGCTTCACATCCCTGCGCTGTATGTCGGGTCTCCGTATGACCCCATGGTGCCCGGACATGCCGTCCAGCCGTCCCTGCGCGCAGCCGGAGACGCACTTCGCGTCGTGATGCTTCCGCGCGGAGGGCACGTCGGCCTGCCTGCGCCTGCGCTCGTTGCCGACGCGCCCGCCACCCTGCCCGACCAGCTGCTCGCCTGGCTGGACGCACCGCGCTGAGTTGCGTCACACCATTGGCGGTGGCACCGTAGAGACACCGATGCGGGATGCGTCGGCCTTGGAGTTGGACATGAAGTGGATGGAATGGGCATGCGCCGCGGCGTGGGCCGCGGGAGTCGTCATGGCATTGGGGTGTGCACCCGAGACCACAACGAGCGGGCTAACGGGCTTCGTCCCGCAGTTTCACGGAGAGGACAAGCTCGGCTGGGCACGTGCGTCGCTGACGGCCGACGACGTGCGGGCCGGGCTGCAGGTGCGGTGGAGCACGGGTCCCCTCGACCCCGCCGACATCGATGGCACGTCGGTCGATGCGCGGGTCTACGCATCCCCGTTGCTCGCCGACGGCGTCGTCTTCGTCGCGAGCAGCAGCGGCCTCGTCTACGCGGTGGACAGCCGTGATGGCGCGGTTCGATGGATGACGCCCGTCGGAACGCCGAGCATCGTCGATCGGCTCGATGGCGGCGTGCCGCTGGGCGTACTGTCCACCCCCATCCTGCGAGACGATACCCTGTACGTGGTAGCGCTCGACGCCCGCGCGGGTTGGCAAGCTTTCGCCTTGGACGTCGACGATGGGTCGCTACGGCCCGGGTGGCCCGTCACGCTCGACGCCCTCGCCGTGGAGCGGACGAACCGCGGCGGCGCAGCGACCTTCCTGCGTCCCGATCAGATGTCGCAGCGCGGTGCGCTCGCCCTGTCGCCCGACGGCCGCCGCCTGTACGTGCCGTTCGGCACCTTCTGGGGTGAGGGCGCCGGATGGATGGTGGAGCTCGACACCGAGGCGCCAGCGATCACCGCCAGCTTCGCCGCGGCGCCCGAAACCCAAGGACGCGGCAGCGGCGGGATATGGGGTGCCGGCGGTCCGCTGGTGCTCCCCTCCGGAGCGGTGCTCGCTGCCACCGGCAATGCCCCCGCGGACACCGAGTCGATGCCCGACGTGTGGGGGAGCTCCCTGCTCGCATTCGAGCCGGGGCTCGCAAGCGGTCGGCACTACACGCCATTCAACTATTGCGTCCTCGACGCGTCCAACATGGACCTCGGTGCGTCCCAAGCCCTCGCGCTTCCGGGCACGTCGCTGGTCGCGATGGGCGGGAAGCAGGGCACGGTCTACCTCGTCGACCTCGACACGCTCGAGCCGATGGGCAGCGGCCGCCCGCCATGCCGCACCCAGGCCGACACCGACGCTTCGCTCCTGCCCCCCGACGTGCAGCCGCAATACGGCACCCGCGGCCCGCTGTCGGTCTTTGGGCCCTACTCCGACGTGTTCGGGGAGATCGACCACGCCAAGATGCGCTCACGCCTGGCGTACTACTCCGATGACGACGGCGCAGTGCTGTTCGCCAGCGGATCCACGAAAGAGAGCCCCGCCTCCACGACCAGCGTGCCTCCATCGGTCGTTCGCCTGCGGGTGGTTGGCGAAGGCGCGACGCAGCATCTGGCGGTGGAGGCCGCAAACCTCGAGGTCGCCATGCTGAACCCCGGCTCGCCCGTGGTGTCGAGCCGCCACGGCGGCCCCCCTGTCGTGTGGGTACTCGACCGCAACGCACCTCGGGTGGCGCCCCTTCTGGACCCGAGCACCCCCGAGCCGGTCCTCTACGCCTTCGATGGTCGCTCGCTCGAGCTGCTGTGGCAGAGCCCCGAAGGCCTGCTCGGCCCGGGGGGCAAGTACGCGACGCCCCTGGTCTCCGGGGACACGGTCATCGTCGCGACCGACCGCGTGCAAGCGCTGACGATCAAAACGCCAGGTTGATGTCGAACTGCGCCGCGAGCGGCATCTGGAACGCGGCTTCGACTCCATAGTTGCCCTGTGGTTCGACGATGCGCCGCTGGAAGAACTCCGTGGGGCGCTGCGGGTTCTGAGCCTTGACGTGCTTGAGGTCGCTGAGTTCCCCGCCAGCGACCGGGCGCGTGGGGTCGAAGGTGTAGACCTCGTCGACGCGAAGCACGGCCTTGGCGTTGGTGACGTTGAACAAGCGCGCCCCGAGGCCGAGCATCATCGACTCCTTGCCCTCCTTCACGGAGATCGGATACGTGTACTGCAGCGCGGCGTTGATCTGGTAGTTCGGCTTCATCCGCCCCGCCGCCCCCCGGGGCAGGACGTAGATCGGGAACTGGCCAGGATAGCGGTTGCTGTCACCGCGCAGCGAAATCGGGTAGCCCGAGCTTCCGCGAAAGCTCCCGCCCGCCGTCAGCGCGCCGGCATCCTTGAGGTCGAAGACGTAGAAGCCGTCGAGCTTCACCCGGTGCGGCGTGTCGTACGACAGAGGACCGAAGTTGTTTCGGACCAGCTCGGGAACGTCGTGCTGAAGCGATGCACCGAGGTTGATCGCGCCGGTGACCGGATCGACGAAGCCCTCGTAGTTGCCGACGACACGGCTGTACGTGTAGCTCCCAACGAGCATCCAGTTGTTTCCGAAGCGCTTGTTGACCGTCAGCGAGAACGCGTCGGTGTTGCGGGTCGGTCGCGTCAGCCCGCCGACCTTGCGATACGCATCGAGCAGGAACTCGCAGCGGTTCAACTCCCGGGACATCGGGCCTCGGGCGGGGTCGTCGAGCGACATGCCGTCGACGTCACGGCTGAGCTGGGTACACATGGCCTCCTGCGCATCGATCGCGCTGGCGGAAACCGGCGTGCCCGGGTTGGCGATGATGAAGTCGAGGCCGCCGTTCGTCGACACGTCTTCCACCGCGCGACCCAGGTCCTTGTGCAGCCAGGTGACGCCGATGGTGAGGTCCTCGATGGCCTCGTGCTCGTAGCCCAGCGTCCACTGCTGATCGTATTGACCCTTGAGCCGCGGAACGGCCGACCCCGCCGTCAGCCCGGTCGTCGATACGTCGGTGTCCGTGCACCACTCGGTGGGCTGACCGCGTCTGGTGGTATCCCGCGGCTCGCCGCGAACGGTCCGTGAAGTCTGGCAGGTCGCCGCGTCGAACTGTCGGAACACGTTGATCTGCCCGCCGTAGACGCGGCTGAGCAGCGATAGCGGTAGCTGCTGGAAGAACCAGCCGTAGGAAGCAAACAGGCGGCTCTTGCCCTCTCCAGTCCAGTCGTAGACCAGGTTCACCCGCGGCGCGACGTTGTCCCACAGGAACACGGCGCGGTCGCCGTTGAGGTCGCGCATGTCCTGCATGTCCCATCGCACGCCTGCGCCGAGAAAGAGGTTGTCGAGAATCGCCCACCGGTCCTGCAGAAACAGGCCGTAGTTCTGGGTGGTGACCTTGGCCGTGTAGTCATCGACCCGCACCCCCGCGCCCAGCGGAGTGGCCAGTGCACGCAGCTCGCCCGGCCGGACGGTGCCGTACCCGTAGGTGGTCGACGCGTTCGGGTCTTCGGCGCGGCGCACGATGAGACGGTTGTTGTTCACGCGCCCCGCATCGGGGTTGAACAGCACGCCGTCTTCGTTGAAGCACGCCTCCCCCACCCCGGTGCCGCCCACGGCTTCACAGCGCTCGTAAAACGAGTCCTCGTTGCTGCCCGAGTACGCAAGCCGGCGCCAGCGCTCGGTGTGCTCGAGCTGCGCGCCGTACTTGAGCTGGTGACTGCCCGCCGCTTGGAAATAGTGCGTGAGCGCGATGTCGCCTGCATACCGGCGCGACCGCGACTGACCGTATTGCCCGATGCCGCCCGACATCCACGAGCGCACCGGACACGAAACGCCCGGCAAAGAGGCATCGTTGCAGGCGTCGGAGACACCGGGCGCGAGTGCGGTGCGGCTCTCTGCATCCAAGAAATCGAACAGGTTCTTGCCCGCGGTCGAGAACTCCTGCGTGGCGGGCAGGTCGAGCAGCTCGGGGTTCTCGAGACGCCACGCGTCCTGCGAGCTGGCCTGCAGATACGACAGGTTCGCATCGATCTCGACGCCATCTTCGCGGGTCCGCCCCTGATACCCGAGCGTGGCGAGCAGGGAGTTCGAACGATCCCAGCCGAAGTGATCGTTGACGACACCGTTGGCCACCGTCGTCGCCCCACTGACCGGGTCGGCGCTCGGGTTCGGACCGAGCGCATCGGGGTCGAGCGCGCCGAAGTTCACCGGCCGTCGATACGAACGTCGCTGGAACCGTGGGCTGACGAACAGGCTCGCGCTGATGCGGTGCCGTGGCGAGATCGCCCAGTCGAGACCACCAAACGTCTGCAGCGACACACCGCCGGTGGGGAACTGCTGCTGGGCGAACCTCTCGCTCGCGATGTAGTTCCCACCGTCTACGCAGTCGAAGCGGCCGTTCTCGTACGGGCAGCCCTCGTAACCGCCGGAGTTGTCCCTGTCGATACGCCGATAGAACTCCTGCGTCAGCGTAGACCGGCTCCCCACGACGAAGACGCCACCGGACCAAAAAAGCTTGTCCTCGATGATCGGACCCGCCATCGAGACCACGCCCTGCATCTGGTAGTCGAGCTGCTCGGTGCTGCGCAGCGCGTTGTCGGTACGCACGACGAATCGAGGTTTCGCGAGCCGCGGCAAGATGCTGAAGCGAGCGTTGCCCCGGAAGGTGTTCGTGCCCGAACGCCGACGCGCCTCGACCACCCCCCCGACGTATCCGCCGTATTCGGCGTCGTAGCCCGAACCACGGACCTCGACCGCATCGACGAATTCGCGCACGGGCGACATCGTGGGGCGGTTCAGCGCCGGATCGTTGAGGCTCGCTCCTTCGACCCGATAGTCGGTCTCCGCGCTCGTGCTGCCGATCGACGAGCGGCCGCCGGCGTCGCTGGTCCCGTTGGGGTCGATGTCCATCACGGTCTCGAACACGCCACCGCTGGTCCCTCCGCCGGGCAGTTTGTCGAGTGCTTCGGTATCGAGGCTGATGCCCGGCTGAGCATTCGGGCGTACCGCCGGCTTGATCGTCATCTCGCGCGTCATGCCGACGTCCCCCAAGGACATTCGCAGCGTGACCTTGCCGCCTCGCGCGAGTTCAGCCCGCCGCGTGGATGCAGCGTCACCGTAAAAAGCCTGCACGGTATAGGTGCCTGGCGGCAGCCCGCGCGCCGCAAACAAACCGCGCGCGTTGGTGTACAGGCTCAGGTCTTCGGCCATGCACGTGCACTGCACGACGACCAGCGCCTCGTCGACCGGCTTGCCATCGTCGTCTCGCACGACGCCCGAGAGAGTGCCGGTCGCCGCAGGTGCTGCGGCAGCGGTCGTGGGAAACAGACCCAGAGCAGCCGCACCAGGGACCAGAGTCGTGAGCAGGGCACCGCGCAGCACGGCACGCAGCAGCGAGCGTTCCATCGTCTTCCTCGCGCGACCGGATACGACGACAGCCCCTGGTACCCACGGGGTTCGCAGGCTGGACGGATCGGAGAACGGCAGGGGCTGTCGCCGGCCGGTTTCGTTGCGCTCAGGGCATCAACGCCGCCTCCACGACCCCCTTACGAGGAAAGCATCCCAGGTGGCCAACCAGGGACGCACTCGCCGCCCCCAGGGATCAATCGTCCCCGGCGGCGTCCCCAACGGCGTCGATGGACACCGCAGACCCGCTCAACCGCGGCCGATGCTGCCGTCCACGCAGTGGAAGGCTTCGGGGTTGCCCCACTTGCGGACGTTCACGAACGCCGCGGCGACAATCCCCTGCTCGTCCACGAAGAAGGTGTCGGGGATCTTGTCGCTGCCGTAGTTGCGGTGCTGCTCGGTCGTCGGATCCCACACCACGGTCACACCGGTCTGGTCCAGGGACATGCGCTCGAGGAACGGCGTGATGTCCTCGCGCTCTTCGTCGATGCTCACCGCAAGCAAAACGACGTCATCCCGGTCGCCCAGGCGTGCGGCGAGCTGGTCCAGCTGCGGCCACTCGGTGATGCACGGCTCGCACCACGTGGCCCAAAAGTTCACCAGGACCAGCTTGCCGCGAAAGTCGGAAAGCTTGACCGGGTTGCCCTGAAGATCCTGCGCCTCGATCTCGGGCGCCATGAACGGACTGCGACTGCCGATCGTCGTGCCGCCCACGTCCAGGTCGAAGGCGATCTCGAGGTCTTCGCTCCCGGGCAGGTCCAGCGCAAAGCGCAGCGGCTCACCGTCGGGGGGCACGAGCACGACCTCTTGCGGCCCGTGCGGCAGCATCACCGTCGCTGCGCCTTCGGCATCGGTCTTCGGTGCGGCGCCCTGCGGGTCGGGGTTGATCGCAACGCCTTCGACCGGGGTGCCGCCCCGCGTCACGGTGACCGCGGCCCGCGAGCGGAACTCGGGGGTGAGCGCGCGGCACACCGAGGCGTTCTGCGTCTCCACGGCGCCACGCAGCGACCATGCGAACATGAAGACGAGCAGGCCACCCACGCCAACGTACAGGGCGTAGACCAGCATGCCGAACGCGTCGGGGCCGGACTTGGCTTCGGGCTTCGCGTCGCTCACGGCCGGACCGTAGCAGATCGGCGCCCAAACGCGGCCTTTGGCGACCGTTCCAGGCGCGTCGCGCAAGCTTGGCGCGAGCGCCCGCTCACGGGGTCGGCGCGACAGCGTCGGCCATCAGCGCCGCGTAGACCCCCGCCGGCGGCGTTCCGGCATCGACCAACGCCTGCGCCACGGCCCGCTCCTCGGCCACCTTGGCGCGGAGCGTCTTCAAGGGCCCCGCGCCGCGGACGTAGTGGCCGTTGACGAACGTGCTGGGGGTGCTCGAGATCTTCAAGGACCGGGCGAGCGCCTCGTCGGTGACGATGAGCCCCTCCAGAGCGACGTCGGCGACGTCAGCGGAGAACTGGTCGGCGTCGAGCCCGAGCTCGGCGGCAAATGCTGCGAAGTCAGCCTTGTTGAGCTGGGCGCGCCGCTTGAACAGCAGGTCGTGCATCTCCCAGAACTTGTCCTGGCGCCCGGCCGCGAGCGCGGCCTTCGCGGCGTCGCGCGCTCGCGGATGCGAGCGGATCGGCAGCTGCATGAAGACCACGCGTACGTCGTCTTCGACCTCGACGAGCTCCTCGAGCGTGGGGGCGATGCGACCACAGTACGGGCACTGAAAGTCGGAAAAGACGGCTACGGTCACCAGTGCGTCCGCCGGGCCGAGCGTGGGACGGCCTTCGACGTCGACCGGGTACAGCACGTTCGGGTCGAGCCCACCCGGCTTGGCCGCGACCGGCTCGGATGCCTTCTTGCTGCGGCGGTTCTTGACCGCGTCCTTCATCAGCGCCGCGTAAACCTGCCCGCGCGCCGTGCCGGCGTCGACGAGGCGCTCGGCGTTGTCGATCTCGAACTCGAGGACATCGGTCCACTGCGCGGTATCGCGGAAGCCGACGTAGCGGTGACCGTTGACGAAGAAGACCGGCGTGCCGGTGACGCCCAGTTTGGCACCTGCGAGCAGATCCGAGTCCACCGCCTGCGCGGCCTCGGTGCTGGTGAAGTCCCGCAAGAACTTCGCTTCGTCCATGCCCAGCGCCGAAGCCCGCGCGCCGATCTCCTTCACGCTGGCCTTCGCCTCGAACAGATCCGCGTGCATCTCCCAGAACTTGCCCTGCTGCAGAGCTGCCCAGGAGGCCTTCGCCGCCGGCGTCGCCATGCGGTGTCCGGGCAGCGGGAAGTGCTTGTAGATGAGGCGGACATCGTCCTCGAACTTGCCCAGCGCCGTTTCGAGAGGCTCGCGCGCCTGAGCGCAGTAGGGGCACTGGTAGTCGGCGAACTCGATGATCGTCACGATCGGGTCGGCGGCTCCCATCGTTGGCTCGTCGCCTCGCAGCTCGACATCGTAGCGTGTGTCGTCATCGAGCACAGGCGGACCCGCAATGTCGTCTTGAAACAGCCGACCGCCTAGGAAGCCCAGACCCAACGCCATCAGGAACGCCAGCACGCCCATCAGAGGGCCAGAGCCGCTCTTCTCTTCGTTCTCGTCCGTCGCCGCGGGCTTGGAATCGTCGTCTGCCATCACCAACTCCTCGTGCGCCCGGGTCAGCGAGCGCCGGCGACCTTGGCCGCCCGCATGATCCGCGCGTAGACCTCTTTTCGGGGCACGCCGGCATCGATCAGCGACTTCGCAAAGGTCCGCTCTTCCTCGATGATCGCGCCAAGGGCCTCCGCGTCCATCGCCCCGGAGAACGGCCGGCCGTTGACGAAGAACGTCGGCGTTCCGCGCACGCCGAGCCGACGGCCGAGCGTCTGCTCGAGCTCCAGGCGCTTGGCCGTCGCATCACCGTCGAGCGCCGCCTCGAACGCTTTGACGTCGAGGCCAAAGTCCTTGGCGATGCCGACCAGATCATCTCGCTTGAGCTTGGTGCGGTTGCGGAACATGTGGTCGTGCATCGCCCAGAACTTGCCCTGCTCGCTCGCTGCGATCGCGGCCTTCGCTGCCAGGGGCGCGTCGGGGTGCATCGGCATGGGAAACTGGTGAAAAACCACGCGAACGTCGTCGGGATACACCCGCTCGAGCTCGTGCACCGTAGTTGCGAAGGTGCCGCAGAACGGGCACTGGAAGTCGCTGTACTCAACGATGGTGACCAGGGGCTCGGCGGCACCGCGAATCGCGTCGGTGGCCTTGTAGGTGACCCGGACCCGATCGCCGTTGCCCTTGGCCTTCTCGGCGAACGCGTCGTCGACGTCCTCCATCGTTGGCAGCGCCGCCGCGTAGGTGGGGTCGGCTTCGGCCTCGGCCTTCTTGCAGCCTACCGGCGTGAGGACGAGCGCCGCCAAGACGGCAACACGGAGCGAGGAAGCGAGCGGGTTCATGGGTTCGGATATCCTTCGGGGCCGACGGCGTCCGCCATGAGCCGCGCTCGGAGCTGGTCGCGCGCGACGCCCTCCTCCTGCAGCGCCGTGGCGGCATCGAGTTCTTCTTGGATCACCCCACCGAGTCGACCGGGGCGGAAGCCGCTGACATATCGGCCGTTGATGAAGAAGCCGGGCGTAGCGACCACGCCGAGCTTGAGCGAGAGGCGTAGATCGGCATCGACGGCCTCGTTGGTGGCAGTCGCATCGAGCGCCTCGGTGAAGCCCTCGACGTCGAGGCCCAGGGTCTGCGCCATCGACACGAACGCGGCGCGGTCGAGCGCGCCCTCGTGGGCAAAGATCGCGTCGTGCATTTCCCAGAACTTGCCCTGGGCGTTGGCCGCGAGCGACGCCTTTGCCGCTCCTCTCGCCGCGGTGTGGATCTCCAGCGGCACGTGCCGCACGACGAACTGCACGTCGTCGGCGTGGGTCTTGCGTAGCTCGATCAGCTCCTCGTGCGCCTTCCGGCAAAACGGGCACTGGAAGTCGACGAGCTCGACGACCTGCACCGGCGCGTCATCGGGACCGACGGGCGCGGACGCACCGGGCTCCACCCTGTACCGCTGGTCGAACGCGGGGGGCGTCAGGTTGGTGGGCGGGTTGGTCAGCGCCTGCTTTTCCGCGAGCTGTTTGGCGAGCTTGTCGGCGCCGTCGGGCCGCGCGACCTGCTTGCTCGAGGCCGACTCGAGGATCTTGTCGTACAGCTGCGCGCGCGGGGTGCCGGCCGCGATGAGTTCCTTGGCGCGGACGATCTCTTCATCGAGAATGCCATGCCAGGTCGCCTCGTCGGCGTAGCCGGCCATGTAGAGCCCGTTCACGAACGCGACCGGCAGGCCGATGATGCCCAGTCGCTTGGCCTCGCGGCGGTGCCGCATCCGGGTGCCGGCCTGGGCGCCCGTATCGAGGTCGTCCATGAACCGCGGCACGTCGAGCCCGATCGTCTGCGCGTGCGTGCGCAGGGTTGGCCGGTCGAACGCGCCGATGTGGTTGAACAGTTCGACGTGCATCTGCCAGAACTTGCCCTGGGCTCCCGCTGCGAACGCGGCCTCGACCGCCTCTTCGCCTTTGCCGAAGCCCGGCACCGTGTAGGAGCGGAAGATGACGCGAATGTCTTCGCCGTAGTCTTCGACGAGGTTGTCCATCACCGCCCACGTCTTGGCGCACGGTGGGCACGCGTAGTCGGTGAAGATGACGATCGTGACCAGGGGCGTCTCGCCACCGAGCGCGTACTCGTTGGCGAGCAGCGGCACGCGGTATCGCTCCGCATCGATGCGAATGCGCGGCTTGGTCGGTTGCCCAGCATCCTGCTGCGGGCAGCCGGTGGTACCGAGCAAAGCGGCGGCGAGCAGGAATGCACGGGTGGGGGCGCAGCGCGTCACGGGTCGACGGCGAACGTAGCAAACTGCGTCCGGGTCGCGAGCGCGTGAGG
>CAYSPB010000096.1:0-20229 GCA_964432695.1 uncultured Nannocystaceae bacterium | reverse complement strand
ATGTCGAAGACGCGCAGCTCACCCACGAAGTGCAGGACTTCATCGCCGCCGACCACCCGCCGGTCATGCAATCGCTCGGCGAGCGCTTCGCGGCCCATCGCGACGGCCAAGAAGCGCCCGCGGCCGACGTGACGTCCTTCGAAGCGTGGCTGCGCGCCGGTCCTGCGAATGACCTCGAGGCGGAGCGGTTCGGCGCGCTACCCAACGGCCCAGACGCACCCGGCCGCGTTCGCCTCAACGCCACGCTGCGCCGACGCACCGCCACGGCGGCTGCACTCACCGCCGTGCTCGGCGACGAAAATACCACCATAGCCGCGCCTGTGGTTGCGATCCGGTGGGGTGGAGAGCCACGCATCGTCGATGAGACACCGGAGGTTCGCGTTGCCCTCCAGGCGGCCACGCAAGGTCACCTCCACCCTGGGGAGACGACGGATACGCTCCTCGAGCGCGGATTCCTCGTGTGGTTTCCGGACGTTCGGTGACCCGACGTCTTTTCTCGCCGCGGATCACGAATCCGCGACGGTGCGCTTCTACCAAACCGACGACACCAGCTTCGGGCGCCAGGGCGACCTGCTCACCGAGAACCTCTTCTTCGCGTCCACCTATCTGGTCGGGGCGCGGGCCGAGGTGGACTTCGACCCCTCGGACCCGCTGGCGACGAGCGCAAAGCTGTACTTCGACGAACTCGGCCCGTACGGCGAGCTGCTCGGGCTCGGCGCAGACCCGCAAAGCCCGATCGACGTCGACCTGGGCACCTGGGACCAGCTCAGCCGCGCCTTGGGCAACATCTCGTTCGATGCAGACATCCAGCTCGACGATGCGCAGATGCAGACCACCGTCCGCTACGACGTGTCGACGGTTCGGATGCGGGCCAACGCGCTCATCGACGGCAGCCCACTCATCTTCGACCTCGAGCAGGCCGACGCGGCCCGCGGCGACCTCGACCAAGACCTGCTCGTGCAAGACTGGGGCATCGACTTCGTCAACGGCTCCCCCGGAGCCCTCGACGGCGAGATCGAGTTCAGCGTCGAGGGCGGCCCGCTGGAGTATGACGGCGTGCTGGTCTACGACAACAGCACCTGGGGTCGCGCGGAGTTGAGCTGCCCCCAGTAGCGGCCGCGAGCCGGCCTCCCTCACCGCGCTATGCTCAGCGCGGTGTCGGAGTCGGGACATTCGCCCAGCGCACTCGAAGCGCGGGCGCTTGCGTCGGTGTCGGCGCGCCTGCGCGCCATCCCGAAGTCGATCGGCCGGTACGCGGTCTTGTCGAGGGTCGCCGAGCGCCGCGACGGGCTCCTATGCGACGTCGCGACGTTCTACGAAGCGGCCGGGCAACACGCGACGGCGCGCGACTATCGAGGCCGATGCCCGTCATTCGAGGACGAGCCCGCCAAGTCAACGGCCGCGGACGAAGCGGACGATGGGCCCGAAGAACGGTAGGACCGAAGCGAACGCGAGGCTTGCCGCGACGACGCCGACGAAGCGCAGCAGCAGAACCCCGCGGAACTGCACCCACGCGGGCAGCATGGGGTGCGGGCCTTCCATTCCAACCGTCGCGGGCGCAAGCACCACTCCGGCGACGATCATCGGGACGGCGAGACCGGCCGCGAGCAGTCCCCACGTGCGGCCGCGGGCGATCCCCATCGCCATCGCGAACAACAGCGCCGTACCGACCATCAGGACCGCAGAGACGGTGAGCGTCTGCATCGGCGCCAGCCCGAACAACACCGCGCCGGGCAGCGCAGCGCCAGCCATCGCCAGCGAGACCCGATGGCGTCGTTCCAGCATACTCGGCGTGACCGCAAGCAACGCGACAGCCGCCCAGTGACCGCCGGCCGCGGTGACGGTCAGCGGGTTGACCCCGAGTCCGAACATCGACTGGGTCCACGCAAGTCCTCCCCACAGCACCACGCCCAGCGTCAGACTCGGCGCCCACGGCTCGGCCCGCCAAACTCCAACGCCCGCCACCGTGTAGAGCGCGCTGAGGGCGATCCACGCAGGCAGCCAGACCAGATTCGCCTGGAGGCTGCCGTACGCGAACATCGCCGCTGCGGCCGAGAGCAGGAGCGTGGCGACAGCCGCCACGCGATGGAGAAAGGTCGGAGAATCCGGCTCGGCCGCACGCATGGCCAGGGACTACGCGCGAGGCCCCGGTTCGATTTCCGTACAGCCCAGGTTCTCAACAGTTGACGTCGCCACGACCCGGAGCGGTGACCGTGCAAGACGCGCCGCCCCGCACGGTGATGTCGCCGCTGCCCGCGATGTCCCCCATCACGCTCTCGGATGCCGTGGCCGTGATGTCGCCGCTTCCGGCGATGGTCAGGTCGGCGGTCTGGACCTTCAGGCCACGTGCATCGATGTCGCCGCTTCCGTTGATCGACGCGGTGAGCGACTCGGCCGTGCCCGCGAGTTCGATGTCACCGCTGCCGGCGATGGTCGCCTCGAAATCCCCTTCGGTCAGGCCCTCGACCTTCACGTCACCGCTGCCCGTGAGCTCGACGCCGACAAGCGAAGGGACCGTCACCTTCACCAACACCCCGCTAGTGCTGATGTGCCCGCCACCCTCGAGGTCGATGTGCAGGGTGCCCTCCTTGATCTTCGTGGTGACGTCGTCGAGCAGCTTGGGCACCGCGACGACCTGCAAAGAAATGTCCTCGCCGACCACGACCTCGACGTCGATCGATCCCTCGAGTTCGATCTCGTCGAACTCTCCGACATTCCGGCTTTGCGTCTCGCGCTCCTGCTCGAACACGTTGGCGACGTTGAGCACGAAGCACCCCGACAGAGGGACGCTGAGACCGGCGAGAAGGAGGGCGCGCATGCGGGGATTGGAACCCACTGCGGCCTCGTTGGCTTCGCGCGACCGCGTGTGCAGCGTCACGCAGCCCGCAGGTGCAGGATACGGCGCGCTTCGGCCGGGCTCGCGATTTCGCGCCCCGCGTTGCGAGCACACTGCACGATGGCCTCGATGAGCGGTCCATTGCCCGAGGTCCGCTCGCCATTGGGCAAATAGAACGTGTCTTCGACGCCGGTTCGAAGCGCGCCGCCGAGTTCGGCAGCCTTTTGATGCAGCGCCCAGATGTCTTGGCGACCGATCGCGGTGACCTCCCAGGTGCTGCCCTCCTTAATGTAGCGCAGCAGCAGCGGCAGCAGATCGGGGTCGGCCGGCATGCCCGAGGCCACGCCCATGACGAAGTTGTAGTGCGGCGCCTTGGCCATGCCGTTCTCCACGTACAGGCCGACCGAGCGCACGATGCCGGTATCGAAGCACTCGAACTCGGGCACTGCGTCGATGTCCTTCATCGCGTCGAGCATCGACTGCACCTTGGCGACCGGGTTGTCGAACACCATCGGCGGCCACGCCCACGAACCATCGCGCCGGGTCTTGAGGTAGTTCAACGTTCCCGCGTTGCAGGCGGCAATCTCTGGGTTGACCCGCGGCATTGCGCTGACGGGTGCCGAGACGTCCGAGCCGATCACACCGGTGCTCATGTTGATGACGACGCCCGGGCAGGCCTGCCGAATCGCGTCGGTGATCTCGCCGCAGACGGCCGGATCCCATGTCGGCAGATGCCCCATGCCCTCCTCCTGACGGCGGTAGTGCACGTGCATTACGCTCGCGCCCGCATCGAAGGCTTCCTTGGCGGCTGCTGCCATTTGCTCCGGCGTAACCGGGACGGGATGTTGCTGGGGGTTGGTGAGCACGCCCGTGATCGCGCACGTGACGACGGCTTTTTCACTCATGCTTGGTTCTCCGTTTCGGCTTCGATCTGCAGCAGCTGTTGGCCGCCGGTCACCTGTGCACCCGCCACGGCCGTCACCTCGCGGGCGACACCGTCCATCGATGCTTCGATGCGATGCTCCATCTTCATCGCTTCCACGGTCACGAGCAGCTGCCCGGCCGTGACCAGCTGCCCCTCCTCGACGTGGACCGCCAGAACCGTGCCGGCGAGCGGAGCCCGCAACGTTCCGTCGGACGCCGCCGCAGCTTCGGCGATCGGATCCGGCTCGACAAAGACGCGGCCGGCTCCACCGAGGCTCACATGGGTCTGCGCACCGTCTCGAGCGTAGGCGGCAGAGCGCTGCACCCCGTCGAACTCCACCCGAAGCGTCTGACCATCATCGGCCAAAACTCGCAGCGGCAAATCATCGTCGCCGATGGTCACCGTCGCGTCGGTTCGACTGGCGAAGGAGACCGAGAGTTCGTGCTCGTCATCCCCACAGCGCAGCGTGAACGTGGATGCCAACGCACCCGAGCTGCGCCAGGACTGCCCATCCCCAAGCGCCGGGTCCAGTCCGTGCGTGCGCGCGTGGACCAAACCTGCGAGCGCCCACGTCAGCGCCGAAGTCTTCGGACGCTGCGGCAGCTCGGCAAAGCGAGCATCGAGCGTGTCCGTCTTGATCGTGCCCGCCACAACTTCGGGGTCGGCGACGAGCTCGCGCAGGAACTCGAGATTGGTGATCGGACCCAAGAACGTGGTCTGGCCCAGCGCGCGTCCGAGGCGACGCAGCGCCTCGTCGCGGTCGCGCCCGTACGCGATGATCTTGGCGAGCATCGGGTCGTAGAACGAGGACACCACGCCGCCGGTCCGTACGCCTGCGTCGACGCGCACACCCTCGCCGGTCGGCGCTTCGAAGCGCACGATGGGACCGGTCTGCGGCAAGAACCCGACGTAGGGGTCCTCGGCGTACAGCCGCACCTCGATCGCGTGCCCCTTCATCTGCAGCTGTGCCTGCGTCATCGGCAGGGCCTTGCCGGCGGCGACGTCGAGCTGCCACGCAACCAGGTCATGCCCGGTCACCAGCTCGGTCACCGGGTGCTCGACCTGCAGCCGCGTGTTCATCTCGAGGAAGTAGAAGTTGCCATCGTCGTCGAGCAGGAACTCGACCGTGCCGGCGCCGACGTAGCCGATCGCCTTCGCGGCGGCGACGGCCGCGTTGCCCATCGTCGCGCGCAGGGCTTCGTCCACGACCGGGGACGGCGCCTCTTCGACGACCTTCTGGTGACGACGCTGGGCAGAGCACTCCCGCTCGCCGAGGTGCACGACGTTGCCATGCGTATCGGCGAACACCTGCAGCTCGACGTGCCGCGCTCCAGTGACCAGGCGCTCGAAGAACACCGCACCGTTGCCGAACGCAGACGCAGCTTCGGAGCGTGCCGACGCGATGGCATCGGCAAAACCGGCCGGTTCGGTCACCTTGCGCATGCCTCGACCACCACCACCCGCCACGGCCTTGACCAGCAGCGGCACGCCCAAGCGCTCGGCTTCAGCAAGCAGCGTTGCGTCGTCCTGCGCATCTCCGACGTAGCCGGGCGCCGTGGGGACGTCGGCTTCGATCATGCGTCGCTTGGCCTGCACCTTGTCGCCCATCAGCGCGATGGCTTCCGGCGGCGGTCCGACGAAGATCAGGCCGGCGTCGAGCACCCGCCGCGCGAACGCGGCGTTTTCGGAGAGGAAGCCGTAGCCGGGGTGGACGGCGTCGGCGCCCGTGGCCGCGGCGGCCTTCAGGATTGCATCGACGTCGAGATAGCTCTGCCCCACGGGGGCGGGACCGATGCAGACGGCTTCGTCGGCGAGCGCCACGTGAGGCGCCTGCGCGTCGGCTTCGGAATACACGGCAACCGTGGCGTAGCCCAGCGCGTGCGCAGTCTTCATGACCCGCACCGCGATCTCGCCTCGGTTTGCGATCAACAGCTTCGAGAATCCGCTCATGCTCATCCCCAGTTCGGTTCGCGTTTCTGAATGAAGGCCGTCATGCCCTCGATGCCCTCGGGCCCACGAGCCGCCAGCGCGAACTCGTCGGCGGCTCGGTCGAGCAGCGCGCTCAGCTCGACGTGACCAACGTCGTGCATCAGGGCCTTGGTCGTGGCGACAGCCTGCGGCGCACAGCGAAGCACACGCTTCAAGACGCCGCGGAGCAAGTCCTCCAAGGCCGCGTCGTCCTCGGCCACCTCGTGCGCCAATCCGATCGCCAATGCACGGTGCCCGTCGAAGCGGCCGCCGGTGACCGCGAGACGACGCGCCTGCGACAACCCCAGCCGCCGCACCAAGAACGGTGCGATCTGAGCCGGCGGAATGCCCAGGCCGGTTTCAGGCAGGCCGAACTTGGCATCGGCCTTGGCCAGCGTGATGTCGGCGACGCAGGCGAGGCCGAAACCGCCGCCGAGCACCGCGCCCTCGCACACCGCGATCACGGCCTGCGGAGCACGGTCGACCGTGGTGATCATCGCGCCGAAGGCCCGGTTGACCACGGCGAGCGCGTCGGTCTCGCCCTCCTTGGGCTGTGTCGCCCGAGCGCCCGCCATGTCCTTGATGTCGCCGCCGGCACAGAAGTGCCCACCAGCGCCGCGGAGCACGATCACGCGGACGTCGCGGCGAGCGGCGACGGCCTCGAAGGCGGCGTCGATCTCCGAGACGGTTTTCAGACTCATGGCGTTGCGCGCCTTGGGGCGGTCGATACACACCGTCATGACGCCGCCCTCGAGGGTGACGCGGACGTGTTCGAGCGTTTCGAGTTCGGAGGGCAGACCGGTCACGCTCACTTCTTTCGCTTGGGCAGAGTGCCTTCGAGCTTGCAGATGATGCTGAGCATCACCTCATCCGCCCCGCCGCCGATCGAGATCAAGCGACCGTCACGGAAAAACCGGGAGATCTTCGATTCCCACATGTAGCCCATGCCACCCCAGAACTGCAGGCAGCCGTCGGCGACCTCGCGCGCAAGGCGACCGGCCTTGAGCTTGGCCATCGACGCGAGCCGCGTGACGTCCTTGCCCGAGATGTACTGCTCGGTTGCGGCCCACACGAGCGCGCGCAAGCACTCGACCTCGGTCGAGAGCTCGGCGAGCTTGAAGTGGACGTATTGGTTGTCGCGAATCGTCGCGCCGAATGCCTCGCGCTGGCCCGTGTACTCCTTGGTCAGCGCCAACGCCTGCTCGAGGCCGCCGATGACGTTCGCGGCGCCCCACAAGCGCTCCTCTTGGAACTGGAGCATCTGCAGCGTGAAGCCCATGCCCTCTTGGCCGATGACGTAGCGGGCGGGAACCTTCACGTCGTCGAAGAAGAGCTGCGCGGTATCCGATGACCACATGCCGATCTTCTTGAGCTTGCGCGCTCGCTCCACGCCGGGTGCATCGAGCGGCACCATGATCAGCGACTTGTTCTTGTGCGGCTTGCCCTCGGATGTGTTCACCAGCATGCACATCCAGTCGGCCTGCATGCCGTTGGTGATCCACATCTTCGTGCCGTTGATGACGTAGTCGTCACCGACGCGACGCGCCGTGGCCTTGATGCTTGCAACGTCACTGCCGGCACCAGGCTCGCTGACGCCGACGCAGCCAACGAGGTCGCCAGCGATCGAGGGCTCGAGGAACTCCTTGCGAAGCTCGTCGCTTCCAAACTTCGCGAGCGCGGGGGTGCACATGTCCGTCTGCACGCCGATCGCCATTGGGATGGCGCCGCACTCGACCCAGCCGAGCGTCTCGGCGGCCAGCACCGAGTAGGAGTAGTCGAGGCCAAGGCCACCGTAGGCCTCGGGCTTGCTGATGCCCAAGAAGCCCTGGTCGCCGAGCTTCTTGAACAGGTCGTGCGCGGGGAAGATTTCCTCTTTTTCCCAGGCGTCGACGTGGGGGTTGATCTCGCGATCGATGAACTTGCGCATCGAGTCGCGCAGCTGCTCGTGTTCTTCGGTGAATTTCATGTCCTGCCTCTTTCTTCCGTCCTACAGCCGCGCAACGCCGAACGAGTTGCGCCGCGGGTTGCGTGCCGCCGACTCGCGGCACGTCGCCAACGCCATTCCAAGCACCCGTCGCGTGTCGCGGGGGTCGATGATCCCGTCGTCCCATATACGCGCCGTGGCGAACAACGCGTCAGACTCGGAGTCGAGCTTGTCCCGGATTGCACCGGTCATCTTCTCGAGGTTCTCCGGGGGAATTTCCACGCCCTGTCGGGCGAACTTGGCCACGGTGATGATCTCCATGACCTTGGCCGCCTGGGTTCCGCCCATCACCGAGATGCGGGCGTTGGGCCAGGCGAAGATGAAGCGTGGGTCGAACGAGCGGCCGCACATCCCGTAGTTGCCGGCTCCAAACGCGCCCCCGACCAGCATCGTGATCTGCGGAACGTCCGCGTTGGCAACCGCCTGGATCATCTTGCTGCCGTGCTTGACGATGCCGGCCTGCTCCGCCTTGGTGCCGACCATGTACCCCGTCGTGTTCTGCAGGTAGATGATCGGCGTACCCGATTGACAGCACGCCTGAATGAAGTGACCGGCCTTCGCCGCGCCCTCAGGAAAAATCGGACCGTTGTTGCCGATGATCCCGCAGGCGTACCCCTCGATGCGGGCATGCCCACAGACCGTTTGCGGGCCGTAGTCGGGGCCGAAGTCGAGGAAGTCCGAGCCGTCGACGACCCGCGCGATGATCTCGCGGCAGTCGTAAGGCTCGCGGTAGTCCACCGGGACCGCGCCCGCGAGTTCGTCCGGATCGTACAGCGGAGGACGCACGGCTTCGGGACCCACGTCCTTCCACGGCTTATCCCAGGGGATCTTCGAGAACAGCTCGCGCGCCACGGTGATCGCATCGCCGTCACTGTCGGCGATGTACTCGGCCGTGCCGGCGACCTGCGTATGCATCTCGGCGCCGCCGAGCGCTTCTTCTTCGGCGTCTTCGCCCAGCGCCGCCTTCACCAGTGGCGGGCCCGCCAAGAAGATCTTGGAGCGCCCCTTGACCACGATGACGTAATCCGAAAGACCGGGGATGTAGGCACCGCCCGCGGTCGAGCTGCCATGCACGACCGTGACTTGCGGTAGCCCGGCTGCGCTCAGGCGCGCCATGTTGGCGAACACGCGGCCGCCCTCGACGAACAACTCACTTTGGTAGATGAGGTTCGCGCCCGCGCTCTCGACGAGGTTGATCGTCGGCAGCTTGTTTTGCAGCGCGATCTCCTGGGCTCGCAAACTCTTGCGAAGCCCCATCGGGGAGACGGCGCCGCCCTTGATCGCGCTGTCGCTGGCCGTCACCAGGCAGCGCCGCCCCGAGACGAATCCGACGCCGATGATGTTGCCGCCGCCGGCGATGCCCGACTTGCCGTCGTCGTCGTGCATCTTGTAACCAGCGAGCGTCGAGAACTCGAGGAACGGCGATCCCCGGTCGAGCAGTCGCTCGACGCGCTGCCGCGGAAGCAGCTGACCGCGCTTGGCGAACTTGGCCGCCTTCGAAGCACTATGCGCGCGAACCTTGCCTTCGAGGTCTCGGAACTGCCCGATGAGCTCGAGCATCTGTTCGCGGTTGCGGGTGAACGTCTCGGAGCCGGGCTCGATTTTCGCGTGCAGGCGGGGCATGGCTACTCTCCCTCCACGGCGGTCGGTTTCACCGCGCGATGAAAGCCGTCGTAGGCAGTGGATGCCGAGTGGGTCGGCGAAGGCCACACGCTGCTGAACAGCGGCGCGCCACCGTCGACCGCGAGCGTGATGCCGGTGATGAACGCGGCGGCTTCGCTGAGTAGGAAGCAGATCCCGCTGCTGACCTCCGCCTCGGTCGCAAGCCGCTTGAGCGGCACCGACTCCTTGAGCTTGGGGATCATCGCCTTGACCGCACCGTCGTAGGTGTCGAGTCCACTCGAAGCGACCCAGCCTGGGGCCAAGGCGTTGACCCGAACGCCGGCGGGTGCCCACTCGAGGGCGGCGGTCTTGGTGAAGTTGACCATGCCGGCCCGCGCGGCACCGGAATGACCCATTCCGGGCATGCCGTTCCACATGTCCGCGACGATGTTCACGATGGCGCCGCCGCTGCGGTTCATGTGCTGCGTGAAGGTCTCTCGGGCTACGAGGAATCCTCCGACGAGGTTCGTTCGCACGACCGTCTCGAACCCCTTTTGATTGATGGCGGCCAAGGGCGCAGGGAACTGTCCTCCCGCGTTGTTGACCAATCCGTGAATCGAGCCGTGCTTCTCGAGAACGTTGCCTACGACCGCTTTGACGTCGTCTTCCTTGCGAATGTCGAGGGTGGCCAGGTCGGCCCTACCGCCGTCCTCCTCGATCTCCGCTTGGACGCGCTCGAGCTTGTCGAGCTTGCGTCCGATGAGGACGACGGTGGCACCGAGCGAGGCGAGCTCGTGGGCGGTACAGCGGCCAATGCCACTCCCCCCTCCGGTGACGACGATCGTCTGGCCTTCGAACAACCCTGGGCGAAACACGGACCGATACGACATCAGGCGCTACTCCGGCGCGGGGTCCGTCGTCTCTCGACGCGACACCGCAACCTTGGTCCAGGGTAGCGAGAAACCACCCAAACAGTGGGAAGTCCGACGTTCGAGAGGAGCTTTCGACGGGCCGGGGGACTCGCTGCAAACACGCAGGATAGACCTGCGCCCACAGATGGAGTACGACGCTACGCGATGAGCATCGAACCCGCGACGACGAAGATCAAAGAGAAGGTTGGCGAAGACTGCGGTCTCGGCTCCACGCTCAAGTTTGACTGTGGCGACGACGGCGTCATCTTCCTCGACGCGACCACCGTGCCCAACGTTGTCAGCAACGACAACAGCGACGCAGCCTGCACCGTCAAGCTCTCGCTCGGCGACCTCAACGACATGCTTGCTGGCTCCCTCGACCCCATGGCGGCGTTCTCGCTGGGCAAGCTGCAGCTCGACGGCGACATGTCCGTGGCGATGAAGCTCGGCAACATCATCAAGTAGACGACCCTTCGATGGCCCGAGTGTACGGGTCTGAATGCACGACGCCACCGCAAGCTTGCGGTGGCGTTGTTGGTTTCAGCGTTCGGTTTTTCGCCGAAGCGTCAGCGGCTGAAGCGGGCCGTCACAGGCACGTGGTCGCTGGGCGCATCCCAGCCCCGCGGCGTGGCGTCGTGCACCACCGACACGCATCGTTCCGCCATCGGCGTAGTCGCGTAGACGTGGTCGATACGTAGACCCTTGTTCCGCTCGAACCCACCGGTTCGATAGTCGAACCACGTGTAGTGGTCGCCACCGGACTCGTGCTTGCGAAAGCAATCGGTGAAGCCGAAGTCCAAGAGCGCCTGTAGACGCGACTTTTCGTCGTCGGTGAAGAGCATCTTGCCCGCGAAGTAGTCCGCGTCCCAGACGTCGCGGTCTTCGAGCGCAATGTTGAAGTCGCCCGTGACGATGATGTTCTCGTCGGGACTGTAGTTCGAGACGATTTCATCGCGCAGCCGCTCGAGCCACGCCAGCTTGTACGCAAAGGCCTCACTGCCCAGCGACGTACCGTTGGGCGTGTAGAGGTTGTAGACCCGCACGCCGTCGACGAGGACGTTGAGAATCCGAGGGTGCTTGTCGGCGGGCCCTTCCTTGAAGCCGCAGGTGACCTCGTCAGGCTCGACCTTGGTCAAGGTCGCCACACCGCACAGTGCCCGGCCGCCGTGAATGGTGACCTTGTAGCCGAGCTCGAGGAACGGAACCCTGGGGAACAGCGCGTCCTCGACCTTCGTCTCCTGCAGGCAGACGATGTCCGGCTCGTGCTCGGCCAGCCACTCCGACGCGTGGTCGAGTCGCGCGCGGATCGAGTTGACGTTCCAGGTCGTGATGCTGAGCTCACTCGCCATGAGCCGGGACCGTACGGCACATCGAGCGGCGGGGAAACCGATCAGCAGCCTCCACCGCCGGGGCACTCGCCCACGCGCGGCGTCGACGACCCCACGCCGACTGAGCACCATTCCGGTAGCGTGCTCGGCGTGCCCCGAGCCCACGGCGTCTGACCGTCCTCGAGCCAATACGGGTGCTCGAGAAAGAACTGCCACATGCCTGCAAACGGCGTGAGGTCTGGATCCCCGCTCTCGAACGGCGGCGCCACATGTCCGCAGTTGTGTTCGCACTCCACCATCATCGTCGAGGGCGTCACTGCTGCTGCTGCCCGCCTCGTCCGCTCCGCTCGATACGGGCGCCTCAGAGGTCCCGCCCGTGCTGGTCGCCGACGTCATGGCCGCCACCGTCGTCGAGCTCGAGCTCGCGCCTCCTGCTGATGCGGTCTCGGCAATCCCGCCGTTGAAGTGCGCATCGGGGCCCCAGAGGTTGCCAACACTTGAGATCCGGGCTCCAACCCGGCGATTGTGGGGTGTGTCGCGCTTTGGAGGCCCCTCGTGATCGACCCCGACCTGGCGCGTGCGCGCTACGACTTTCTGCGCGAGTGTGACCGCACGATCGCGTCGATGCAGAGCAAGCAGCGCATGCGCCCCGTCTTCGAGCATCTGCTCGATGCGGCGGCACGCGACGCCCTCGATGCCGACCTGCGTGCCCGGCTGACGGCGCTGCGCCAGGAAGCATCGGCGCTGGCGCGCGCACTCGCGCGCCGGGCTCTGCTCGAACTGGGCGTCGACGACCTCGGCCGCATTGGTCCCTCGCTAAAGCGGCTGGATGGATACCTCGCCGCAGAGCCTTCCGAAGCGCTCGACGTCTGCTTCGACTTGCTAACGTTCCTCGAGCAGCGTGAAGAGGTGTTCGTACAACTTCAATCCCCACCGCCGCCCATCGACCTCGGGCCCTGAGTGGGGGCAACGGTGTAAAGTGCGCGACGCATGGTTCGCTGCGCGCTGGCTGCAACGCTCATTCTGGCCCTCCCTGCCTGCACGTCGAAGACGGCAGCGTCGTCCGAGCCTGTCTCGGCCGATGCACCGGGGCAGCCGTCGCTCACCCTCGACGCGGATGCGATCATGAAGGACCTGTCCACGCTCGCCGATGACGGCTGGGCTGGGCGCTTCACCAAGGACCTCGACCACCTCGGTCCCGCGGCCGACTACATCGCGGCAAGTCACGAGAGAGCTGGATTGGCGCCGGTCGGTTCCGGCTACCGCGTCGACTTCGAGTACGTGTCGGGCAAGGAACCCGGTGACGCGTTCATCCTCTGGGTCGAGCGGGGCGAGGACACCAAGCAGCTGCCGGCATCGGCTGCCCAGCGAGTCAGCTTTGCCAAGGCGCGCGCCGTGGTCGCGACCGCCGCGTGGATCGCCGACGGTCGGACCGAGGGGGTTCGCGACCGCCTCGTGCTGACCCCGTCGCCCAGCACCAATGTGGCCGCACGGCTGAAGGCCTTGGCTGAGGCCGGCGCGCGCGCGGTGCTTTTCGTGGGCGACGCCCCCCTGCCCGAAGTCGAGATCGATCTCGCCAGCGCGGTCGTCAGCCCGACACTCGCCGCGGCGGAGTTCGGCCTCCCCGACGGCGCCGCACCGAACACGGCGCAGCCGCTCGACGGCCTTCGGCTCTCGCTGGCCCGCGCAGAGGAAGAGGTCAAGTCCATCGCCCCCAACGTGCTCGGTTGGGTCGAGGGGACCGAGCGCCCCAACGAAATCGTCCTGCTCGGCGCGCACTACGACCACATCGGCACCAAGGAGTTCGGCACGTTCTGCCGCGGTCCCGAGGAGGACAGCGATCCAGAAGACGCCATCTGCAACGGGGCGGACGACAACGCCAGCGGAAGTGCCCTGCTGATGAACATCGCCCGGGCGTTTGGCGAAAGCGGCTACGCGCCCAAGCGCACCGTCGTCTTCGCGCACTTCGCCGGCGAAGAGCTAGGCCTGCTCGGATCGAAGGCGCTGGCCGAGTCACCGCCACCGGGCGCTCCCTTCGAAGATGCCGAAGTCGTCGCCATGCTCAACATGGACATGGTGGGTCGACTCGGAGACGAAGGCCTACAGGTCGGCGGCGAAAAGACCAGTCCTGCGTGGCCCGAGCTGATCGCGGCGTCGGCTCCAGAGGCCCTGACGATCACGCACCCCGCGTCGGTCACCGGGCGGAGCGACCACGCGCACTGGTTCCGACAGGGTATCCCCGTCTTGTTCTTCTTCACCGGCCTGCACGCTGACTACCACCGGACCTCGGACGAGGTCTCCACGATCAACCTGCAGGGCATCGCCGACATCGGCACGCTCGTCCTCGGGCTGACCAAAGCGCTGGCCGACGGCGCCGACATTCCGCGGGTTCCCGACGCCCCGTGATGCGGGCGTGGTAGGGGATCGTATGCGCTTCGCCCTCCTGCTCACGTCTCTGGCGCTTCTTGGCTGCGACACGTTCGACCGCGCGTCGTCGCGAGCAGGATCGGAACCCGAGCCTGCGCGGGCGCTCGAGCCCAGCGCGACAGCGGAGGCGACGCCTGCCGAGGCCGAAGCATGGCCCGAAGGACCTCTGCAGCAGGGGCCGGTGACGTTCGCGATGGCGGTGTACGCCCTGCCGCAGGGCAAAGGCGACGTCGAGACTGCTGCGCGGGCGGTGCTCGCAGAGCGGGCCGACACCCTTCCCCTGCTGCGCGAGGCCGAGCGCTCGGGCACGCGCTCCGGCGCGTGGATCGACGTCCCGGCGATGGACACGTTTGCGCCCCCCTCGGAGCGGGAGCTGGGCTACTTCGGCGTCGGCGTCTCGGAGGCCGACGGACGCGCGCTCCAGGACGCACCCAAGGTGGTCGTGGTGAACGTCCAAGCCGCGACACCGAAGGATGCCGCCGCCCTCGTGACGGCGGCGCAATCGGCTGTGGGCGAGATCGCCGAACGCACAGGCGGGCTGCCCTGGGACGAGCTGACCCGCCAAGTCTTCGGCCGTGACGCCTGGGCGGCCCGGACGAAGGCAGCCCCGGTCGCGACCCTCGATGCACTCACCCAGCACTTCACGATGCACATGTATCGCGACGGTGAGTACCTGCGCATCGTCACGCTGGGCTTGGGCAAGCTCGGCCTACCCGAGCTCGCGGTCGCCGGGGTCACGCAGGGCGACCGCGAACGCATGGGTCGGTTGGTCAATGCGACGGCGGTGGCGATGCTCGCGGAGGGTGCGGCAGGTCCCGGTGGAACGTTGAGGGTCGTCGGCAACGACGGCACGAAGGACACGAAGACCACCATCGGCTTGGCGGTGAACACCCGGCAAGAGGGCGACGCCCCCGGCCGGCTCGCAACGATCCTGTTTCCTGGCGCCGGCGGGCTGCAGACGCGGCAGGCTGCGCTTCTGGCCACCGTGTTCGGTCAGCCCGAGGACGAGCTGCTCATGGCGGACCGAGACGACGCCGCGCTGCAGACGGCGTCCAAGGTGGCGAAGGCCCAACTCGCGAAGCTGCGCGGCCACTTCAGCGGCGGCGTGCCCGACATGGAGACCCTGATGGTGAAGGCACCGTTCGACACCGATGACGGCGGCACCGAGTGGATGTGGGTCGAGGTGACACAGTGGTCGGGTGACACGATTCGCGGAACGCTGCAGAACCGCCCGTACGCAATCGCCAAGCTCGAGGAGGGTGACCGCGTCGAGGTCTCGCAGGCGTCGGTCTTCGACTACATCCATCGACGCGCCGATGGCACCGAGGTCGGGGGCACCACCAACGACCTCCTCACCGCGCAGCAGAAGCGGCGCAGCGGGTCCCCCTGACACCTACAGTCCCGCACGCGAACTGTCTTTCGCAGACACATTCGCGGAACGGCGACTTATCCTCCCGCGCATGACTCGACTTGGAACTGCGCAGCTCGCATCCGCCGTCATCGCCCTCACACTCGTGTCGGCCTGTGGCGAGGACGGGAGCGAGGCCGCGGGGACCGACGCCGGCACCACGACGGACAACACCGACCCCAGCACGTCGAGCACAGACCCCACCGTCGCACCAACGACCTCGACCTCGACGACGACCGACGGTAGCTCCACCGCGGCCGAGACCAGCACGGACGACTCGAGCTCCAGCGGCGGTTCGGCCGTCGACCCGTTTTGCAACGACCTCGGACTCCCGGCCGCGGACCTGCTCGAGGGCGAGGGCAGCGACTGGGGACAGCTCGCCGGCGAGTTCACGCTGGAGACGACGCTCGGCCCCTGGTCGATACGCGACACCTGGACTGGCTGCGACACCTTCGTCTTCATCAACGACCAGGGCTCGTCCGCGGCGAACGGCCTGCGCAACACGGCCACGACCGAGCTCTTCGAGCGCTCCGCACAAAACGTGCACTACATCTTTCTGACGACGTCGGGCGACGCCGCCGCGGGTGCAGAGGCCTGGCAAACGACGATCGGGTCGGCGCTCGCAGGGCTCGATGCCGACGGCCAGGAACACTGGGCGTCGCGGGTCCACTTCGTGACCGAAGCCTCGGGCAGCGTCGTCGAGTTCCTGCAGGCGCGGCCGGACCAACTCACCTTCGGCATCGACCGTGCGCAACGCTGGGACGACCCGGGTTCGACCAGCGACACGACGACCGGCGCCTTCGCACCAGCCGCTCCCGTCTTGGGCTACACGGCTCGCTACTACAACGCTCGACATGCGCAGGACCTCCGCCTCGCTGCTCAGCGCGACGTCACCGAAGTGGTCGTGCTGGATGAGTACGCCTTCGAGCCAGAGTGCGAGGGCTCGTGCGCGGGATTGCCCGACGGTCCATTCGCCAACAGCAACAACTGGCAAGCGTGGCCGGCCGAGTTCCCCGACGCAGCGACAATGGCCGACTTCGACACGATGGAGGTCGTGGTCACGGCCCAGTGCGGCCCGAGTCCGGACGCGGACTGCGGGCACTGGGACTACGAAGCAGTGGTGAACCTGTGTGAGACGGAGACCTGCGACGCGGACGTCCACGAGTTCATCCGCTGGATCACCCCGTACTCGCGTCCTGGCACTCGGCGCTGGGTCTTCGACGCCTCCCACATGCTCGGACGCGTCCGCGACGGGGGCATGCACTACCTCCAGTTCGGCATGATTTGGAACATGAACCCATCCATTTGGGACATCCGCATCCGGCTGCGCAACACCGGCAAGGACGCGTCGGTCACCGAGACGCTGCCGACGTTCGCGGGCAACCGAGGGTTCAACGACGACTACAACACCTGGGAACAGGTGGAGTTCACGCCGCCGCAGGGCACGACCAAGGTCGAGTTGGTCGCCCTCATCTCCGGGCACGGGCAGGACGCGGGCAACTGCGCCGAGTGGTGCGAGCACCAACACGCGTTCACCGTCAATGGTGGGACCACGCTCACGCGCGAGTTCCCCGGCGAGGTCTCGGCGCAACGCTGCGGCGATGCGGTCGATGACGGGGTCGTGCCGGGCCAATGGGGCAACTGGACGCCTGGTCGCGCAGGATGGTGCCCCGGCGCCCCGATCGAACCGTGGGTCGTCGACATCACGGACGAGGTGAGCATGGGAGAGACGAACACCCTGGACTATCAGGGCCTGTTTGCGGGCGTCCCCGTGGAGGGCAACCGCGGACGCATCCGGCTGTCGAGCTACCTCGTGTACAGCGAGTAACGCGAGGTGCCTCGATTACCTGATCTAAGCGTGCGACGACGCGGTACGTTGGGGGTGGTGATGGATGGCCACCCCGCGTATCGCGGCACGCTTTGTCAGGACGTTTTGGCCATGCTCGAGCAGGAGCCCGAGGCGATGGCCGCCGTATGCGACGCCCTCGATGGCGATGCCCTCGA
Organism: uncultured Nannocystaceae bacterium; assembly: GCA_964432695.1. Classification (GTDB taxonomy): domain Bacteria; phylum Myxococcota_A; class Polyangia; order Nannocystales; family Nannocystaceae; genus CAJXVA01. The sequence goes on along the minus strand of CAYSPB010000096.1, from coordinate 2,836 downwards.
AGCGATACGCGCCGCGAGCCGTTTGGCATGGGTCGACGCCGCGCCGTTCGACCGGCTCAAGCAGGTGCATCTGGATACGGTCGGGGAGACTCGCTACGTGCAGTTCTGGCGGGTCTACATGACCAGCGTCGGTGAAAACCCGTTGTTCAAGGCGCTGTTCGAGGGCGGGCGACGAATCTTCGGTGCCAGCCCGGCCGCCCTGGTGAAGTGGATGCCTCGCGGTTGGGCCGTCTCGACGCGCGCGTGCGGGTCGTTCGACGTCGATGCCTCGGACCGCTCCGCCACGATCACGATCGGTGACGTCCCCTCGTGCGGTCGCCTGCGTTCCACCGGTCTGTCATCGAAGGGCACCATTCTCGGGCTTTGGGACCTGACTGGCACCGAGGGCACCGTCGACATGGATGACGCCCGAATGTCCGATGGCGCGTTCACCCTGCGCGCCCATTGGTCCTGAGCGTTCCGGGGCTTCCCCCTGCGACGCGTTGTCTCCAGCGGCGCGAGCGCCCGGGTGCGAGCCCCCGGAACTTAGATTCCTGCGATAGCCTCTCGCAGTGATCGGGCTCGGGCAAACAAAGAAGGTGGTGCGACTGCTGACATTTAGCGGAATGCTGGTTCCGTCGGTCGCGTTGGCCAGCGGTCAGGTCGGCATCGAAGGACCGGAACAGCACGTCTACGGCGGCACCTTCGTCGAAGAGTGCGGTTGGCCGACGACGGTCTCGATGGAGGGCCAGTGCACCGGCACGCTCGTCCACCCACAAGTGGTCATTTACGCCGCTCACTGTGGAGCTGGGTACTCCAGCGTGCAGTTCGGCGAGACCATCACGCCACAGCACGCCCGCACCGTGCCTGTCGAGTTCTGCCGCACCTGGCCGGGCGGGTTTGCGCCCGGCCAAGGCACCGACTGGGCGTTCTGCGTCCTCGCGGAGCCGCAGCTCGACGTCCCGATCGTGCCCCCGCTGATGGGCTGTGAAGTCGACGTCCTGCAGCCCGATCAGCCCGTGACGATCGTCGGCTTCGGCAACGCGGAGACCGGCTACGGGGAGAAGAAAGAGGTCACCACCGGCTTCGGCTTCATCCAGGGCAACGAGGCGTTCCTCGGCGGCAACGGTGAAGATGCGTGCAACGGCGACTCAGGTGGCCCGGTCTACGTGCAGATGCCTTCGGGGAGCTGGCGCGTCTTCGGAATCACCTCGTACGGCTCGCCGAGCTGCACCGAAGGCGGGTACTACTCGATGATGCATACGGGCATGGAGTGGTTCGAGACCGAGTCCGGCTTCGATCTCACACCATGTCACGACGCGCAGGGCAACTGGACGCCCAGCCCCGAGTGCCGCGAGTTTCCCACCGACCCCGCCATGCCTGTCGGGAACTGGGGTGGCGCATGTGGAACCGGGAACGTAGGCGGGGTCGAGTCGACCTGCGGCGCGCCCTTCAACGCCGATGACGACCTCGACGCACCCACGGTCGCCATCACCTTCCCGCCCGACCAGTCTCGCTTCGAGAGCGACCCCGGCAGCGGCAGCGCCGCCGTCAACGTCGAGATCAGCGCAGATGATGGAGACGGCTACGGCATCGACACCGTCGAGCTGCGCATCAACGAGCAGACCATTGCCGGCGGCGTGCTGAGCAATGGCCCCTACACCTACCCGCTCGAGCTTCCCCCCGGGGCGTACCGCTTCGACGTCGTCGCCATCGACTACTCGGGCAATGAGGCGTCGGCGACGCCCGTCTTCGTCGGCGTCGACATGGATCCCGAGATGCCGCCACCGGAGGGAGGTTCGTCCAGCGACGGCGGCGGATCCGAAGAGAGCTCCGAGGGCGAGGTCGGCACCGCTGGCGACGAGGACACCGACGGCGTCCTCTCGGGCACGGACTCTGCCGGCGCGGGCGGTGGCGACGATGCCGGTGGCTGCGGCTGCACGCAGTCCTCGCAAACCCCCGCCGAGTGGCTACTCCTGCTGTTCGTCGGCACCGCGCTCCGGCGCCGTCGCACGGTTGTTGTCGAGGCGTGACCTCGGCGTCGGGCGGCGGCAGTGGCGGGGTCCTCTGTGTGTCGACCGGCTGTCCGAAACGACACCTGCCCGTGTCCCGTTCGGGTCGAACTCGTTGAGCACTCGTCGCGTGAGCGTCGTTCGGGCCCCCTAGCCTTCGCGCCGACGATGGCCACGCACAGCCTTGAACTCCGACTCCTCCTCGGCGCCCTCCTGCTCGCGCCGGTCGCTTGTGGCGACGACGTCGCGGGGGACACCGACGCGGACGGCTCTTCGAGCACCTCCGCCTCGACCGACCCCACGACCTCCACCTCCGGCCCCTCGACCACCGCGTCGTCGGGTACCACGGACGCGCCAACGACCGTCGACCCCGACACCACGGCAACGACGACCTCCACCACCGATCCTGATCCGAGCGAGACCGGCTCGACCTCGACGGGCGAGGACGAAATCCAGACCATCCCACAGCTCGTCAAGGGCTGGGTCGAGGCAGAGAATGAAGGCCGCGACGTTCCCGGCTTCCCCCTGCCCTACGGCGAAAACGCGACCGACATGGCCGTGTCCGACGCCTTCGAGTGGACGCTGATCTCCGCGTTCCTCGAGCCGCTCACCGCCGACGACAGCGTCGAAGCGCCCGTGTGGGGCGCAAACAACGACTTCATCGCCTACATCGGCGACGATTGGGACGGCACTCCCTTCTACAGCGGATCCGGCGAAGAAGGCTGGATGTGGACGAACTTCGAGTACATCTCGAACAGCCGCGCGCGCGAAGGCTCGGCCCCCGACGGGCACGGCCTCCCGCTGGTCACCTGGCTTTCCGACAACGGTGCACCAGGCTTCGCCTT